>NZ_JAMYOQ010000003.1:370000-391522 GCF_040319905.1 Mesorhizobium sp. M0833
CGAACTTTTTTGAATTTTTTGCGACGAAAGTTGGCGCGCTGCTTTTCTGTAGCCGACTGCCGCTGCGGCATGGGGACAACAAAGCCGGCTTTCGCAGTGGAGCCCTATTGCCGCCGTATTGCGGTTTGAAACCAAGGCCAATGAAGCAGGCGAAAGCGCCACCCGCGTAGGGCCTTCTATAAGAGACCAAACGGCGCCTCCCAGGCGCTTCCTATAAGAGACTAAAGACAAACCCATAGAGACAGACGTGTGATTGGGGATTTCGGCCGGAGCCAGGCGCTTCGTTGACTTCATCCGCCGTGACAGGCAAATGTCATGGCCACAACAAGAACGACAAGCCGTTCCGCCCGGGGAAGAAGCAGCCTTTCTGGATGCCAGACACGGAAAATGTCATAGCCGATCTCGGCAACGAGCCGCCGCTGATCGCGGACGGCCGCAGCGGCCCCCCCGACCGGCGCGAGGTTTCGGCGCGCTGGCTGTCGGGAACCTTCCTTACCGGCGTGACCTCGAGCGTACTGATGGGCGTGGCGCTGTTTGCAGCGCTTGACGGCCGCCAGCAGTTGGCGACCCCGCCAGAGATCGCCGAGCTGGTCAGCCTTGCCAGTGGCGACGATTCCGGTGAGCTCGCCAAGACGACCAGGCTGGTGGCGCTGCGCCAGATCGCCAAGGCCAAGGATCGCCGGCGCATGGAAGTGTCGATGGTGACCAAGGTTGGCGACCGCGATGTCATCCACACCATGCCTTTCGTGCAGATAAAGATGGCGCTTGCCGCCGGTCACACGACCAGCCGGGCCTATCCGCCTTTCGACCCGATGCAGGTGTTTGGCAATGGCGACGACAATGCCGCCCAGCCGGCAGCCGCCACCGCCAGCCAGATCTATGGCGCCAAGGTCGAAAGCGAGATGAGCCTGAAGACCGTCGATTTCCCGATCGAGACGGCGGCCTTCGACGAAAGGAGCGACCTTTCTGCCGACGAGGTGGAAAAGGTGGTGCGCGAGGCCGGCACCGATCTGAGCGACGGCGCTGTCCAGGTCGCGTCGCTGCACTATGTCGACCCGCAGCGATTCGGTGACGGCTTCGCCGAGAGCATGGCCGGCTCCTATGACGTCAAGATCGTCCCGGAAAACGTCTCGGTGTCGCCGCGTGCCGCCATCGACGACCAGGCGCCGGCTTTCGCCGAGGAAATCATCCCCTTCACCAAGGATCTCGACATTGCCGAGGCCTTCGCTGATTCGGGCTATACCGGCGAGGATGCCACCGGAATGGCCGAGGCGATCGCCAAATTGCTGAATGCCACGGCTCTCAAGGCAGGAACCGTGCTGCGCGTTGGGCTCGAGGTCCATGGCGACGCCGCCAAGATCGTTCGCACCAGCGTGTACGACAGGACCCAGCACATCGTCACCATCGCACTCGACGACCACGACCAATACGTGCCGGCGCAGGAGCCGGAGCCAAATCCCGAATTGTTGACGGCGTTCGACGATTCGCCTGCGCCCATAGTGCGCGGCAATCTGCCGAACGTCTATGACGGCATCTACCGCACCGCCTATTCCTACGGCATGTCCAAGGCGATGACGCAACGGCTGATCAAGTTGCTGGCATCCAGTGTCGACTTCCAGTCGCGCCTCAATCCCACGGACCGTATCGAGGTGCTGTTCTCGCAGCCCGATGGTGACGACCAGGCGTCCGACGAATCCGAGCTGCTTTACGTCTCCGCGACTTTCGGCGGCACGACGCGAAATTTCTACCGTTTCCAGATGCAGGGCGGCAGCACCGACTATTTCGACGAAAACGGCAGCAGCGCCGAGCAGTTCCTGCTGCGCAATCCCTTGCCCAATGGCCGATTTACATCCGGGTTCGGTGCGAGGCGCCACCCCATTTTGGGGTATGTGAAAATGCATACCGGCACCGACTGGGCAGCTCCCGTAGGATCGCCGATCATTGCCGCAGGCAATGGCGTCGTCGAAAAGGCCGGCTGGGCCGGTGGCTATGGCAAGCAGATCATCTTGCGTCACGCCAATGGCTACGAGACGTCCTACAATCACCAGAGCGCGTTTGCCAAAGGCATCGAGCCGGGTGTTCGCGTTCGCCAGGGTCAGGTTATCGGCTATCTCGGCTCAACCGGCCTCTCCACCGGTCCGCACCTTCATTACGAACTGATCGTCAACGGCACCAAGGTCGATTCGATGCGCGTCCGCCTGCCGGTTGGCAAGACGCTGAAGGGCGACGACCTCGTCGCCTTCAAGCGCGAGCGCGAACGCATCGACGACCTGCTCAAGCAGGAAGATAGCAATCAGTTGAAGGTCGCGAGCGCCAAGATCGAAGGCTGAGCCGACGTTTTTCGTGGTCAGCCCTGCTGATTCGCCGTGTCGCGCAACCATGGCAGCCGCTCGCCCGAAACCGTCGTCCAGGCGGTGATTGCCGAAAGCAGGCAAAGCAGCGCGGTCACCGCGGCAACGGCTGCGAATGCCGCGTCGCTGGCGGCAAGTCGTGCCGCATCGAGGCCGGGCGCCAGGCCGGCTGGCGGCGGTTCGCCGAAACCCGGGAGGCCGGTGCCGGCACCGGTGCTGAGCACGCCAGCATAAACCCAGGCCGCCAGCGATCCCATCGCCGCCACGGCGATCAGGCCGCCGATCCGCGAGACGGCGTTGTTGATGCCCGAGGCCGCACCCGTATCCTTGTCCTCGACCGCCGTCATGATGGCGGTCGACAGCGGCGATACCACCAGCGCCATGCCGAACCCCATCAGAGCCATCAGCGGGAATACCCCCAGCCAGAAACTGTGGATGCCCCAATAGGCCAGCAAGCCAAGTCCGGCAAAGGCAAGAGCCACAACCAGACTGCCGCTGGCGATCGGAAAGCGAGGCCCGATGCGGTCGGACCACTGGCCAACCGGTCCGGATAACAGTGCCATCAACGCCGACAGCGGCAGGAATATAAAGCCGACCTCGGCCGCGCTCAGCCCCCATCCGACGATCATGAGCATCGGCAGATAGAACAAATTGGCCGACAGGGCGAAATAAAGGAAGAAGGTCGCCACGTTGGCGCCCGCGAACGCGCCGATCCGAAACAGCGACAGATCGATCATCGGCTCGCGCCGCCGGCGCTCGAAGACGACGAACACGACGAGCAAAACCGCACCGGCGGCGATACTCGGGCCGGACATCAGCCCCTCCCCGTCACCACTCATCGAGGTCAGGCCGTAAGCGAGAGCTCCGAACGCCAATATGGCGAGTGCAGCGCCGCCGAGATCGAGGCTGCGCTTTTCCGCCGGCGCGTCGGCAGGGACCTTGGCCAGCAGAAGATAGATCGAGATAAGACCGAGCGGCAGATTGATGGCGAAGATCGCCCGCCAGATGCCGTTGCCGAACACCGACAGCACGAAGCCGCCCAGCACCGGGCCGAGCGCCGTCGTCAGTGCCGATGCCGCGGCCCAGATGCCGATCGCCCGGCCGCGTTCCTTTTTTGGATAGGCTTTGGCGATAATGGCCAGGCTGCCCGGCACCATGATGGCCGCTCCGATACCCTGGACAGCCCGAAATGCAATAAGCATCGCCGGGTTAGGCGCCAGCGCGCAGGCAAGCGAGGCGGCAATGAACAGGACGATGCCGGCGACGAAAGAGTGGCGCAGGCCGAAACGATCGCCGGCGGCGCCGCCGACGAGAATGAGGGCTGAAAGCGTCAATGCATAGGCGTTGGATATCCATTGCGCCTCGGCCAGGCTGGCGCCGAGATCGACGCGGATAGCCGGCGTCGCAATGGCCAGGACCGATCCATCGATAAAGCCGAGCGCGGAAGCCAGAATCGCGGCGATCAGCACGAACCGCCGCCGCGCCTGCGGGCAGAACGTATCGGCCGGAAGTGAGCCGGTCAGGGGAATGGCGCCAGTACCGACTTTGGTTGGCGTGTGCATGCTGCCTTACCTAGACCGCCGGCATGCCGCCGACAACCGGCCAGCAGGCTGTTCTCGTTGAAACCAGGCCGAACCTGGCCATACAGGCAGGAGAGAACGCCCGTCCGGGTGCAAACGGTGGATGCCGTGCTAGATTCCCGCAACGCTGCAACAAGGGGGAACTACCGCATGAAACGACCGCTCGAGCCCTCGGCGGAAGGACGCGGGCGCGTCGTCGGCATCACCGACGGCGTGTTCGCCATCGCGCTCACGTTGATCGTTCTCGAGATCAGGGTGCCGGCGCATGAAACGGTGCATTCCGAAAGCGAGTTGATCGCCGCGATCACAGCACTGGCGCCGCGCTTCCTGACCTATGCGCTCAGCTTCCTGACGCTGACCATCTTCTGGTTCGGCCAGCAGGCGCAACACGGGTTGATCGCAAAATCCGACCGGCGGCTTGCCACGCTGAACCTCTGCTTCCTCGGCTTCATCGCCTTGCTGCCGTTTTCGACCGATCTTTTGGCCGACTTCCTTGAATTCAGGACCGCGGTGCTCGTCTACTGGCTCAATCTTCTGATGCTGGGACTGACGCTGCTCGCCAGTTGGCGCTACGCGGACAAAAACGGATTTCTGGCCGACGGTGTCGACGCGGAGACCACCCGAACGGTCTATCTGCGCATCGTCAAGGCACAGATCCTGTGGGCGATCGGCGCGGCACTGTGCCTAGCCAGCCCTTTGCTCAGCGTCGGCTTCATCTTGGTGGTGCAGCTGACCTATGCCGCAGCGCTGCGCGCGCCACTGCTGCGCAAGGTCATCGGGTGATTCGAGCGAAGGCGTTGCGCTTCAGTCGACGAACTCCACTATAACGCCGGGCGTCACGATCTTGGCGAGCTCGCGCGCATCCCAATTGGTCAGCCGCACGCAGCCGTGGCTTTCGGTCTTGCCGATCTTGGACGGATCGGGCGTGCCGTGTATGCCGTAGGTCGGCTTGTCCAGTGCGATCCAGACCGAGCCGACCGGGCCGTTCGGCCCTGGCGGGATGGTCAGGATCCTGTCGTTTTCGCCCTGCTTGAAATTTATGTTCGGGTTGTAGGTGTAGTTCGGGTCCAATGCGACACGCGACACCGTATGCGTGCCGGACGGCGACGGCGTGTCCGACGAGCCGATAGTCGCCGGATAGGCTGCGACCAGCTTGCCCGCCGCGTCGTAGGCACGGACCTGCTTGTTGGCCTTGTCAGCGATGATGCGCGCCACCGGCGTCGCTACCAGCCTGCCGAAATTGGCAACCTTGATGATGGTGCCCGGACGATTGAAATTGGCGTCCGGATTGAGCTGCTTCAGATAGGTTTCATCCATATGGAAGCGCTCGGCCAGCGCTTCGGGCACCGACGTGTAGCCCATGCGGTCGAGCTGGGCCTTTTGGCTGTAGTCCTCCGGTATCGAGGCAACATAAGGGCCGGCCGCATCCTCGGGCGTGATCGTATAGGAGGCGAAGGCATCGCCGCCGGATTGCGCCAGGGCCGCCTGGATACCGATCGCGTCGGTCGATTTCAGATTGCTGCCGGTGATCTCGTTATAGGCGGCGAGCGCCTTGTCGACATTCGAGCCGAAGCGTCCGTCGATGACACCGGGCGACGCACCGGCGCGGTCGAGCAGCACCTGCAGCGCCGCCACGTCCTGGCGGGCGCCGAGCGAAAGCGACGGGTCGACCGCCGTCTTGCCGCCAGTGCTTGGCGGCAACGCCGCATGCTCGTTCGGCACCGTCGGCTCGACCGGCTCGATCGAGGCCTCGTTGAGCGGCTGGCGCTCGATGTTGCGTGGCCTCACCGGCTGCGCTGCCTCCGGATAATCATTGCCGTAGCCGTCATCCCGCGGCGCTTCGGGGAAGGCTTCCATCGAATTGTCGCTATAGGGGTCGTACTCGTCGGCCGGCGGCACGATGATCCTGCCTTCGTCTTCCAACTGCCTGCGGCGGAACCGGGCCGTGTCCTCAGGGTCGTCGAGATAATAGGGATCGTCCTCCTCGACCGGTCCGAGGTTGCGCAAGCGCTCGCGGCGCAAAACACGGCGGTCGAGCCTGGTCTGCGGCGGCTGGATGGCGATGACCTTGCCGGTTTCCGCATCGACGATGACGCGGTTTCCCCTGGCGTCGTAATAGATGTCGAGATTGCCGTCCTGGGCGACAAGAATGCCGCCGTCATTGGCAGCACGAACCACCCGCGGCGCGGTATCGGCCATCGGCGAGGCCATCGCATTCGACGCCAGCAGCCCGGCAGCAAACGCTGAAAGGGTGAGGATGGTGCGCAACATGGTGGCCAAGATTCTCCGGTCCGTAAATGCAGCCGTCGGCGTTGTCCCCTCGGAGCGCCGCGCGTCCTTTCGGACGCGAAAGGTCGCTCTAACACCTAAATCTCCGCGTCGTGCCATGCGAAAATCGAATCCGATCTTCGGGCCGATGCGGCAGGTGAACCCCTTCGACGGCAAATCAGTTGTCAACCATAAGGTTCCAATATGAACCGGGCATGAAGATGGCGGATTTCTGACCGATTAACCGGCAGCGAATCCCAATTCCTTGCGCGCCTGCTTCGTCAGCTTCAGCACGACGAGACGGTGGCTTTCGCGCAAATAATCCTTCAGCGCCTCATCATCCATGCTTTCGCTTGTCCGGCGCTGGATCCATTTCATGCCGCGCGAGGCGAGATACGGCGCCGGCCGAAGGCCCGGCTGTTCCCTCAGCACGTCATAAGCGATCTCGGAGCATTTGAAGGTGACGAACGGCTCCTTGCCTTCACTCCAGCCGCCGATCGCAAACACCTTGCCGCCGACTTTCCAGACATGCGCGCCACCCCACTGCACGACATGGGTCGTCGAAGGCAGCGAGGCGCAGAAACTGTTGTAGTCGTCCAAAGTCATCTGCGCCCCGCCAGTGGTGTTAGACCATGGGCCGAAGGTCGGCGTAGCAAAAAGCGGATGCCGGTTTTTCGGACAAGATCATGGTCGAAATTGAAGATAGGAATTCCATCCCGATTCGATCGGGATGGAACAGGCTCTTGGCTTGAACTCAGGCGGCCGCCTCGGTTGCCACGACTGCGGGCTTCGAGCGGAAGTTCAAGCGGTCGGATCCGGCGGTGACTTTGACGGTCGAGCCGTCGAGGATCTCGCCGAGCAGTATCTTTTCCGCCAGCGGATCCTGCAATTCCTTCTGCATCACCCGCTTCAGCGGCCGCGCGCCATAGGCCGGGTCGTAACCCTTGGCCGCCAGCCAGTCGATCGCCTCCTGATCGAGCGAAAGCGATATCTTGCGGTCGACAAGCAGGTTTTCCAGCCGCTTGAGCTGGATTTGGACGATCTGGCCCATATCCTGGCGGCGCAGCCGGTGGAACAGGATGACCTCGTCGATACGGTTGAGGAATTCCGGCCGGAACGAAGCCCTGACGACATTCATCACCTCGTCGCGCACGACGTCGACATCCTGGTCCTCGCCTAGATTGACCAGATATTCGGCGCCGAGATTGGACGTCATGATGATCAGCGTATTGCGGAAGTCGACCGTGCGGCCCTGCCCGTCCGTCAGCCGGCCGTCGTCGAGCACCTGCAGCAGCACGTTGAACACGTCCGGATGCGCCTTCTCGATCTCGTCGAACAGCACGACCTGATAGGGCCGGCGCCGCACCGCTTCGGTCAGCGCGCCGCCTTCCTCATAGCCGACATAGCCGGGAGGCGCGCCGATCAGCCGGGCGACCGAGTGCTTCTCCATGAACTCCGACATGTCGATACGCACCATCGCGCTCTCGTCATCGAACAGGAAGCTGGCCAGCGCCTTGGTCAGTTCGGTCTTGCCGACGCCCGTCGGCCCGAGGAACATGAACGAGCCGAGCGGCCGGTTCGGGTCCTGCAGGCCGGCGCGCGCACGGCGTACCGCCTTCGACACTGCCTGCACGGCCTCGCCCTGGCCGACGACGCGCTTGCCGATCTCATCTTCCATGCGCAACAGCTTGTCGCGCTCGCCTTCCAGCATCTTGTCGACCGGGATCCCCGTCCAGCGCGAGACGATATGGGCGACGTGATCGGGGCCGACCACTTCTTCGACCATGCCGGCCTTGCCATCCCTGGCTTCGGCCTGCTTCAGCTGCTTTTCGAGTTCCGGGATCTTGCCGTAGGCAAGTTCGCCGGCGCGCTGGAATTCACCCTGGCGCTGGGCGATGGCAAGTTCATTGCGCGCCTCGTCGAGCTGTTTCTTGAGGTCGGCGGCAAGCCCGAGCTTCTGCTTCTCGGCCTGCCATTTCGAGGTCAGCTCGGTCGATTCCTCCTCGAGGTTCGAGAGTTCCTTCTCGAGCCGGGCGAGCCGGTCCTTCGAGGCGTCGTCCTTCTCGACCTTGAGCGCCTCGCGCTCGATCTTGAGCTGCATGATGCGGCGATCTATCTCGTCCAGCGCCTCGGGCTTCGAATCGACCTGCATGCGGAGCCGCGACGCGGCCTCGTCGACCAGGTCGATCGCCTTGTCCGGCAGGAAGCGGTCAGCGATGTAGCGGTTGGATAGGGTTGCGGCCGCGACCAGCGCCGAATCCGAGATGCGCACCTTGTGGTGCTGCTCGTATTTCTCTTTCAGGCCGCGCAGGATCGAAACGGTGTCTTCGACCGTTGGCTCATTGACGAAGACCGGCTGGAAGCGGCGGGCAAGGGCCGCATCCTTCTCGACGTGCTTGCGGTATTCGTCGAGCGTAGTGGCGCCGACGCAGTGCAGTTCGCCGCGGGCCAGCGCCGGCTTCAGCAGGTTCGACGCATCCATGGCGCCATCCGCCTTGCCGGCGCCGACCAGCGTGTGCATCTCGTCGATGAACAGGATGATGCCGCCGGCGGCGGACGTGACCTCGGAAAGCACCGCCTTCAGCCGCTCCTCGAACTCGCCGCGGTATTTGGCGCCGGCGATCAGCGAGCCCATGTCGAGCGCCATCAGCTGCTTGTCCTTGAGCGATTCCGGCACATCGCCATTGACGATGCGCAGCGCCAGCCCTTCGGCGATCGCCGTCTTGCCGACGCCGGGTTCGCCGATCAGCACCGGGTTGTTCTTGGTGCGGCGCGACAGCACCTGGATCGTGCGGCGGATCTCGTCGTCACGGCCGATGACCGGATCGAGCTTGCCCGCGCGAGCGTCCGCCGTCAGGTCGCGCGCGTATTTCTTCAGCGCGTCGTAGCCCTGCTCGGCGCTCGCCGAATCGGCGGTACGACCTTTGCGTACGTCGTTGATGACCTGGTTCAGCTTCTGCGGCGTGACACCGGCCTTGGCCAGGATGTCGGCCGTCTTGGCCGATTTTTCCATGGCGAGCGCCTGCAACAGCCGTTCGACGGTGACGAAGCTGTCACCGGCCTTCTTGGCCAGTTCCTCGGCGGTCGAAAACACCTTTGCCAGCGGCTGCGCCAGATAGAGCTGGCCATTGCCGCCCTCGACCTTGGGCATTGCCTCCAGTGCCGTTTCGACGCCGAGCTTGACGTCCCGGACATTGCCGCCGGCGCGCTCGATCAGCGACGCAGCCAGGCCCTCGTCGTCATCGACGAGGACCTTGAGGATATGCTCGGGGGTGAATTGCTGGTGATTGCGGGAAAGCGCCATGGTTTGCGCGGACTGGATAAAGCCGCGCACGCGCTCGGAATACTTTTCAAGATTCATGCCTGTCTCCTTCCGTCACCGGCCCGCTTCGCGGCACCGGATCAGATTGCGGTGACGGACCCGCCCGTTCGAGCCGGATCCTGTTCACGCAAGATATGGGACGCAAACCACGGACCCTCAAGACGCCTCGACACTGGCGAATAGATAATATTGCGAGCGCGCAAAACAAAAACGGCGGAGATTTCTCTCCGCCGTCCATACATGTCCCGCAAAAGTGCGCAGCGAACGTTTTTTCGATCAATTCTCGACGTCTGCGATCACAGCTTGACCGCCGGGGCTTTCAGCCGGCGCTGCATCGACATTGCCAGCGTCGGTATTGCCAGTCCCGGTATTGCCAGTCTCGGCATTGCCAGTCCCGGCATTGCTTGTCTCGGCACTGCTTGTCTCGGCACTCTCAGGGCCGGCGTTGTCGTTGCCGCCATTTGCCTGTTCGACATCGAGGCGCGGGCGACGCGGACGCCTGGGGCGGCGGGCCGGGCTGCTTTCGGCAGCGGCTTCGTTGAGCTCGGCCTGGGCGGCGAGACCCGCCGGCGAAAGGTTGTCGAATTGCTGTGCGGGTTCACCCACAAAGATCGGCTCAGCTGCCCGCACGGGCTCCGCCTGCGCCGGAACCTCGTCGCGCCGTGGCTGTTCGACGCGCTGGCCACCCTGCTGCTCGCCGCGCGAGCTATACTCGCCACGCTGGCCGTTCTGGCCGTAACCGCCATTGGGGCGACGGTCGCGGTGGCGTCCGCCATTATTGTCGCGGCCGTCTCGGTTATCGCGGCCGCCGCGATTGTCACGGCTGTTTTCCTGGTTCAGCGCCAGCTCGGCCGGCGTGCCATCGATGACCGGCTGCGGGCCGGCCCCCTGATTGACCGTCGAGCCCGATGTCTCGTTGGCATTGTTGTTGCCGGCATTGTCGAACTCGTCGCGATCCTCGTCGCCATCATCGTCGAAATCATTGCGAATCTGCTGGGCGTTCTGGATCGGCATCTGCGCCTGAGCGGCTGCGATGATGCGGTTGTAGTGTTCTGCATGCTGGAGATAGTTCTCCGCCATCACCCGGTCGCCGGAGCTGTGCGCGTCACGGGCTAGGGTTGCGTACTTCTCGGCAATCTGCTGAGCCGATCCGCGGATCTTCACGTCCGGGCCGTTGCTCTCATAGTTGCGCGTCAGGGGATTCGGCCCCTTACGGTTGTTGTTGTTATTGTTATTGCCGCCGCCGCCATTGTTGTTGCGACCGCGCATGCGCCTGTTTTGCTGTTGTGGCCTCATTAGACTCTCTTCACTTTGAAATTTTCGAAAAACTCTTCACGAACGGAGGCGCTCATGCGGCCAGCCGTTTCGTTCTTTCACCGGCGTTCGCCCGCATCAATTGCGTTGGCGCCACGTGCCATCCTGTTCCGGTTACTTCACTTGCCGGACGATTCCCGCACGAAGCTTGGGCGTCGTTTGCGCAAGAAGGCAGCTATTTCCAAGGAAAACCGAATCGCTAAGAGCACTGCCTGCTTCGTCTCATCCGGTTAAGGCGACCCTAGCCGCATTCCCCGGTATTGCCAAGCGCTTTTTTCGCACTGCATCACGGCTTCCACCGTTCGAACACAAGAACTCTGTTGTTTCCGCCGAGATCACGAAACACCCCGACAGAACTGTACCCGGCCGCGGAAAATATCTCCGTAACCTGTTGGTGCTGCGTATGGCCGATCTCGACCGCAATCCTGCCTTGGACTTCCAAATACGCTGCCGCTCCTGCGGCGATCTTCCTGTAGGGGCTCAGACCGTCCACACCACCATCCAGGGCCTGGCGTGGATCGAAACCGCGGACCTCGTCCTGCAGATTTCCAATGTCGTCTGAGGGTATATAGGGAGGGTTTGCGGCAATTACATGGTACCGGCCAGAAACTTTTTCAAACCAGTCGGATTTGAGCGCCGTGAACCGGCCGGCGAGCCCCAATTGCCTGGCATTGCGCGTGGCGGTGGCCAGCGCCTCTTGCGAAATGTCGACGCCGGTGGCGGTCGCGGCCGGAACCGCGCTGAGCAACGCCAGCGCGATGGCACCGGTGCCGGTCCCGAGATCGAGGATGCGGCAACCGCCTTCGCGTGCCGCCATTGCCTTGACGAAAGGCAGCACCGCCTCGACCAGCGTTTCGGTATCCGGTCGCGGCTCCAGCGTTTGCGGCGAAAGCGAAAGGCGCAAGCCGTAGAATTCGCGGTAACCGAGGATGCGGTGCACCGGTTCGCCGGCGACGCGCCGCCGCAAGGCGGCATCGATTGCCGCCGTCACGTCCGCATCGACCGCGCACCCAGGATCGGCGATGGCCTGCGTGCGGTTCGTGCCGGAAAAATGCTCGACGATCAGCCTGGAATCGAGCGCCGGATCCGCAATCCCGGCTGCGGCGAGCCGGTTTCGCGCTTCCCGCAGCAGCGGCGCCAGAGTGGCGGGCAGGCTGTCAGCCATCGATGCCTATATCGGCGAGCAGCTTCGACTGGTGATCGGCTATCAGCGCGTCGATGATCTCGTCGAGTTCGCCCATCATCACCCGGTCGAGCTTGTAGAGCGTCAGGTTGATGCGATGATCGGTGACGCGACCCTGCGGAAAATTATAGGTGCGGATGCGTTCCGAGCGGTCGCCCGAGCCAACCTGCGACTTGCGCGATTCTGAACGTTCCTCGTCCGCTTTGCTGCGTTCGAGGTCGTAAAGCCTGGCGCGCAGGATCTGCATGGCCTTCGCCCGGTTCTGGTGCTGCGATTTTTCCGCCTGCACCACCATGATGCCGGTCGGCAGATGGGTGATGCGCACGGCCGAATCGGTGGTGTTCACGTGCTGGCCGCCGGAACCCGAGGCGCGCATCGTGTCGATGCGGATGTCTTCGGCCCGGATGTCGATGTCGACCTCTTCGGCTTCCGGCAGCACCGCGACCGTCGCCGCCGAAGTGTGGATGCGCCCGCCCGCCTCGGTCGTCGGCACGCGCTGCACCCGGTGCACGCCGGATTCGAACTTCAGATGGGCAAAGACGCCCTTGCCCGAAACGGTGGCGATGATTTCCTTGTAGCCGCCGACCTCGCCTTCGCTGGCCGACACCGTCTCGAAACGCCAGCCATGCGCCGCTGCATAGCGCTCGTACATGCGAAACAGGTCGCCGGCAAAAAGCGCCGCCTCGTCACCGCCGGTGCCGGCGCGGATTTCGAGGATGGCGTTCTTGTCGTCTGCGGCATCCTTGGGCAACAGCAGGATCTGGATGTCCTTTTGCAGCACCTCGATTTGATGCTTGACCTCCGGCAGGTCGGCCTCGGCCAAGGCGCGCATCTCGGCGTCAGTGCCCTTGTCGGCGAGCATCGCCTCCAGATCGGCCTGTTCGCGCTCGGCGGCGCGCAGTGCCCTGATCTTTGCCACCATCTCCTGGATGTCGGCATATTCGGAGGCCATCCTGACATAGGCGTCCGGCGCCGGCCCGGCCGACATCTGCGCTTCGAGCATGTCGAAACGCTTGACGACTTGATCCATACGGTCGCGGGGCAGGTTGATCATGGCGAAGTCTATAGCGGTATAGAGCGGTCGTCGGCAAAGGCTTGCAGCAGCGCCCGCATCGGCAGGCCATGCGCCGGCGCCATCACATTGTCGTCGAAGAACGCTTCCAGCTCGCTGAGCGGCAGTTCCGTCAGCATCGCCTTGACCGGGCCGATCGATGCCGGCGACATCGAGATCGAGCGGTAGCCAAGGCCGATCAGCGCCATCGCCGAAATCGGCTTGCCGGCAAGTTCGCCGCACAGGGTCACCGGCGTATTGTTGCGAACCCCGGCGTCGGCAATCTGCTTCAGGACGCGCAGGAACGGCGTCGAGAGCGGGTCGAAGCGGTCGGACAATTGGGTGTTGCCGCGATCCACCGCCATGACGAACTGGAACAGGTCGTTCGAGCCGACCGAGACGAAATCGACCGCCTTCATCAGTTCGTCGAGCTGGAACAGCAGCGACGGCACCTCCAGCATCGCCCCGAGTTTGAGGCTGGTCGGCAAATGATGGGCAAAGCGCGACAGATGCCGCACCTCGCGATCGATGATCTCGCGCGCCTGCGCGATCTCGCCGAGTTCCGTCACCATCGGCAGCATCAGCTTCAGTTCGCGTCCGCCGCACGCCTTGAGCAGCGCGCGGATCTGGGTACGCAGCAATCCGGGCCGGTCGAGGGTCAGGCGGATGGCGCGCCAGCCGAGTGCCGGGTTCTCTTCCTGAATCGAGCCCTTGAAATAGGGCAGCACCTTGTCGCCGCCGATATCGATGGTGCGGAACGTCACCGGCTTGCCGCGCGCCGCTTCGAGCACGTCACGATAAAGCCGCTCCTGGGCTTCGGCGCGCGGAAAAGTCGAGGCGACCATGAATTGCAGCTCGGTGCGGAACAGACCGATGCCGGCCGCGCCTGCTTCGGCCAGTTGCGGCAAATCCACCGCCAGCCCGGCATTCATCAGAAGATCGACCTGGACACCGTCCTTGGTCACCGACGGCTTCTTGCGCAGCTCGCGGTAGACCTCCTGCCGCCGCGCCCTGAAGCGCACTTTCTCGGCATAGGCCGCCTCGAGGTCGGGCTGCGGGCGCAGATGGATCGTGCCTTCCTCGCCGTCGACGATGATGGCATCGCCGTTTTCCGCCATGGAAACCGCGCCCTTCATCTGGCCGGCGACGGGTATGCCCATGGCTCGCGCCACAATGACGACATGGCTGGTCGCGGCGCCGTCTTCCAGCACCAGCCCGCGCAGCTTGTCCCTGGGATAATCGAGCAGCTCGGCAGCCCCCATCGAGCGGGCGACGATGATGGCGTCCTTGGGCAGCGAGGCTGCGACGTCCTCCGGTCCGCGCCCCATCAGCTGCCGCAGCAGCCGATTGGCGAGATCGTCGAAATCGCTCATCCGTTCGCGCAGATACGGATCGGTCATGTGCAGCATGCGCGCACGCATGTCGCTCTGCACCTTCTCGACCGCCGCTTCTGCCGTCAGGCCGTTGCGGATCGCCTCCTCGAGCCGGCGCACCCAGCCGCGGTCGTTGGCGAACATGCGATAGGCTTCGAGCACCTGGCGATGCTCGCCCTCGAAGGCGACATCGCGGCGCTCCAGCATGTCGTCGATGGACAGCCTGAGCGAGCCGAGCGACGCGTCGAGCCGCCTGACCTCTTCCTCGCTGTCCTCGTTGAACAGGTTGGTGACGACGATACGCGGCTCGTGCAACACCACATGGCCGAGCCCGACGCCTTCATTGAAGGACAGGCCGGTAAAGCTTACCGGGCGGCGCAGATCGAGCTCGAGGCCGGGCCTTGTCAGCCGCTCCAGATCGCCGGTGGCGATCATCTCGGCGATCACCATCGCCGTCGTTTCCAGCGCCTCGACCTCGTCGTCGCGGTAATGGCGCATGGTCTTGTTCTGCACGACCAGAACGCCGAGCGTCCGCCCTGCCCGCAGCACCGGCACGCCGAGGAAGGAATTGTATATCTCTTCCCCTGTCTCCGGCAGGTAGGCGAAGGCAGGATGCTCCTGCGCGTTGGAGAGGTTGAGCGGCCGCGCCGAGGCCGCGATCGTGCCGACCAGGCCTTGGCCCAGCCTGAGCTGCGCCAGGTGGACGGCGTTCGGGTTCAGGCCTTCGGTGGCGTAGAGTTCGAGCACCGAATCGGCGCGCAGAACATAGAGCGAGCAGACCTCGGCAACCATGTTGGAGGCGATGTCGCGCACGATTCGGTCAAGCCGCTCCTGCGGCTCCAGCGGCTCTTGCATGAGCTCGCGGAGCCGTTTCAGCAAAACGCGCGGGCCGCTGGCCGAATCACGCATCGCGGCTTCTTCTCCAATAGCGTTTCAACCGGCGCAGGTTGCCCTGCACAGCGGCACAAACGCAACAACTCAATTAGAGCGCCATCGTCCAACTGGACGCATAAAGACCGCTCCAAGCCTTTCGATCCGCCGCATCCCGCCTTCCGAAAATCGACTCCGATTTTCGAGCCGATGCAGTCTGCTACTGCTTATCCAGACCGTACACGGAATGCAAAGTGCGAACTGCTAGTTCCGTATAGGGACCGTCGATCAGGATCGAAATCTTGATTTCGGACGTTGTGATGGCGCGGATGTTGATCGCGCGGTCGGCCAGCGCCTTGAAGGCCGTGGCAGCGACGCCGGCATGGCTGCGCATGCCGATGCCGATGACCGAGACCTTCGACATGCCGGCTTCCGACTGCACCACATCGTAGCCGATCGTCGCCTTCAGCCGTTCGAGCACGGCGAGCGCCTTGTCGACGTCGCCGGATGGCACGGTAAAAGTCATGTCAGTGAACTTGCCGTCCTCGGAAATGTTCTGGACGATCATATCGACATTGATGTTGGCCTCGGCCAGCGGCCCGAAAATGCCGGCGGCGACGCCCGGCCGGTCGCCGACGCGGCGCAGCGAAATCTGCGCTTCGTCCTTGGCATAGGCAATTCCGGTGACGACCTGCTGTTCCACGATCTCTTCCTCGTCGCAAATAAGCGTTCCCGGCGGATTGAGCAAATCCCCCATTCCGGGTGCATCGGGATCGTCGAAGGACGACCGCACAAAGGTACGCACCCTGTGCACCATGGCAAGCTCGACCGAGCGCACCTGCAGGACCTTGGCCCCGAGCGAGGCCATTTCGAGCATTTCCTCGAAGGAAATCTTGGCCAGCCGCCGGGCCTTCGGCTCGATGCGCGGATCGGTCGTGTAGACCCCATCGACATCGGTGTAGATATCGCAGCGGTCGGCCTTGACCGCCGCCGCGATGGCGACTGCGCTGGTATCGGAACCGCCGCGGCCGAGCGTTGCGATCCGGTTGTCCGGCCCGATGCCCTGGAAACCGGCGACCACCGCCACCTGGCCTTCGCCGAAGCGCTTGATCAGGAATCCGCCGTCGATATCGAGAATGCGCGCCGCGCCATGCGCGTTATCGGTCTTGATCGGAATCTGCCAGCCTTGCCAGGAACGGGCATGCACGCCGATGTTCTGCAGCGCGATCGCCAGCAAGCCGGCCGTAACCTGTTCGCCGGAAGCGACTACGGCGTCGTATTCGCGCGCATCGTGCATTGGCGAGGCCTCGCGCGTCCATTGCACGAGCTCGTTGGTCTTGCCGGCCATCGCCGAGACCACCACTGCGACCTCATGCCCGGCATCGACCTCGCGTTTGACATGGCGCGCCACATTGCGGATGCGGGCGATGTCGGCGACGGACGTTCCGCCGAATTTCATCACGATGCGCGCCATGGAAGCGAAATGCCTTTGACTGGATGCCGGACCGAAGGCCGAAAAGTGGAAAAATGCGCCAAGCTGTGGCGAGGCGCTCAATGCGCGGCCTCCTTAGCCAAATGACAGTCGTTTCGCAAGGCGTGCCGCCGCTGGCGGCCGGGCGACACACCAGCGCAGCATCGTGCCTGCCCTGCGTCTTGCCAATATGGTGCGCGCTTCAGCCCAGCTGTGCCGTGGCTCTCCACAGGCGCGGATAGTCGAGGACGAAACCGATCGGCGAGACCTCCAGCATCTCATTGTAGCCGAACATCGGGGCTTCGTAGGCGTAATGTGCCGCATCGACGCGCTGATAGATCTGCTCGAGGCGAACGAGCCTGAGTTCGGGAAATGTCAGATAGGCTGCCGGCGCGGGCGTCGCCATACCGACATCGAGGGCAAAACGGCGAAGCGCCAAAAGGTTTGTGGCGGGCGTGAAGCCGAGATCGACATCGATGAGACCGTCGACTTCCGCTTGATGCTCGCCGTTCAGCGTCCATTGGCGCTCGGTCAGCCGGTCGATCCTGTAATACAGCTGTTGCGTGCCGACAAAGCCGTCGGCACGCGCCGACCGCGTGTGCCAGTCGGCGTCGCAGTCAACCTCGTAGGCGACGCTGCACGGTCTGCCGTCCTGGACGAAAAGCGCGTGTCCCCTGAGTTTCCACCCGGAACTCGCTTCCGACAGAAGACAAGCGTCGTGGCCTTCCTGGTCAAGCCGGCGCCAAAGAATGGAAGCAACCGCTCGCATCATTGCGCACTCCTCCGAACCCGATGTCTCTGCTTCGTTCGCCAGAGCATTGGCGTTTCCTTCCGGCACACCATCAACTGACACGTGCTGACACAAATGCAGTCGGCAAAAGGCGGCGCCGGCAGGCATCGCGCGCATCGCGCAGCCGGCGGTGAATTTCGCGCCTTGACATTCGGAGCCTCGCGCCCGACTTCCTAGCGTCCGAGGAGACCACGCCATGCCAGAGCCCCGACGATCGACGATCGATGCCGGAGAGGTGGAACGCTTTTCCGCCCTTGCCGCCGAATGGTGGAACCCGAACGGCAAGTTCCGCCCGTTGCACAAGTTCAACCCGATCCGGCTTGCCTATATCCGCGACCAGGTGGCAGCCCGCTTCGGCCGCGATCCGCGTGCGGCACGGCCGTTCGAAGGCCTGCGCTTCCTTGACATCGGCTGCGGCGGCGGGCTTTTGTGCGAACCGATGGCGCGGCTTGGCGCCGAAGTGGTCGGCGCCGATGCCTCCGCCACCAACATCGAAGTGGCCAAGCTGCATGCGGCGGAAGTCGGCGTGAGCGTGGATTATCGCGCCACGACCGCGGAAGACCTGGCCGACGCCGGCGAAAAATTCGACGTCATCCTCAACATGGAAGTGGTCGAGCATGTCGCCGATGTCGACCTGTTCCTGGCGAAATGCGGCGAGATGGTCAAGCCCGGCGGCATCATGTTCGTCGCCACCATCAACCGCACGCTGAAGGCCCTGGGCCTGGCCATCATCGGCGCCGAATATGTGCTGCGCTGGCTGCCCCGCGGCACCCACCAGTTCGGCAAGCTGGTGCGCCCCGAGGAACTGGAAAAGGCGCTTGCAGGTGCTGGCCTGACCGTCATCGACCGCACCGGCGTCACCTACAACCCGCTCGCCGACCGCTGGCAGCGCTCGAAGGACATGGACGTCAACTACATGGTGCTGGCGGAGAAGGCATCCGTCTGAAACTTACGCCTCCTGGCCCCTAGGCCTTCTGGCTTTGCGCCCTGGTGGTGATGAACACGCCGGCGGTGATGATGACGGCACCGCCCCAGGTCAGCAGTTGATAGCGCTCGCCGAGGAAGAGGGTCCCGGCAAACAGCCCGACCGCCGCCGCGACATAGCCGATCTGGCTGAGATAGACCGGGCCGCCGACCGCTTGCAGGCGGAAGAAGAAGGCGAACATCGCCGAGGCTGATGCCACCTGTGCCGCTGCGACCAGCGGCACCCCGCCGAGCGAGCCGAATGCATTGCCTTCCAGCAGCACCAGAATGCCGGCAAACAGCATCAAGGCTGCTGCCAGATGGCTGCCGACGGCAAGCTCGATCGGGCCGGTGCCTTCGGGCCAGTCGACGGTACGGTAGATGTTGCCGGCGGCGAGGCTGACCGGAATGAGCAGGCCCATCGCCACCCAGAAAAATTCGGCCGGCTGGCCCGCTTCGCCGCGCGTCACCGCCACCATGACTGCGCCGACGAAACCGACGGCGATGCCGACGACGCCCAGCGTGGTCGGGCGCCTGACTCGGAGCAGCATCGAGAACACCAGCGTGACGACCGGCGACAGCGTGAACATGATGCCGCTATAGCCGGCGCCCAGATGCGGAATCGCTGAAAACATCAGCAGATTGGGGATTGCGTAGGAGACGGCCGCGGTGACGAAGAAATAGCGCAGCCTGTGCAGCGTAAGCCGCATGCGCTGCCCGTTGAGCAGCAATGCGCACAAAAGCACGCCGCCGGCGCCAAGCGAGATGACGAAGGCCCAGACCATGGCGGGCACGCCGGCCGTCGTCGCGATCTTGCCGAACGGCAGCGTCAGGCCGAGCAGTCCGCCGGTGACGACCAGAAGGCCAAGCGCCGAGTCCCAGAGAAATTTCATCGCACTATCCCGTCGCCCGTTCGCGGCCCTTGGCCTACACCACAAGCTGAGGTAAGATAATATAAAGATTCTTCACGTCAAGATACATAACGGTGAGAGACATGGATCGCGCGGCAAAAGCGATCGAGCAATGGAAAAAGGAACGGCCGGATCTCGATGTCTCGCCGATGGCCGTGCTTGGACGGTTGAACGAGGCCGCCTCGTTGATCGCACGAGAGCGGCTGGCGCCGCTGTTTGCAAGTTACGGGCTGCAATCCGGAGAATTCGACGTGCTGGCGACGCTGCGTCGTTCCGGGCCGCCCTATGCGCTGACGCCGACGGCTCTGTACGAGGCGACGATGGTGACGTCGGGCGCGATGACCAACCGCCTCGATCGGCTCGAGAAATCCGGCCTGATCAAGCGCGGGCCGCACCCCGACGATCGCCGCGGGATTATTGTGCAGCTGACCGGGAAGGGCCTCGCTCTGATCGATGAGGCGGTGACCGCTCACGTCGCCAACGAGCACCAGATACTTTCTGGGTTAGCACGCCCGGAGCAGACCATGCTGGCACGCCTGCTCGAAAAACTGATCGCGAGCTTGAGCTAACCGAACCGGCCAAGGGCCGGGCCGAGGGGATGGAAAAAACTCAAATCCTGGTCGCAGAGCCTCGTTTGGGCCGGCGAACAGCTCTGATCTTGCCGCTGTTTCCGCCACCGCAGAAAAACTGGTCGCCGCCATCGGATTCGAGCCCCGACACGCCTGTTCCCGGCGGCATATCGAGCTTCTCCAGAACCTTTCCCGTTTCAGGATCGATCCGCCGGACATCGCTCTCCTCGCCCTCCCAAGTCCCATGCCACAGCTCGCCGTCGACCCAGCTGACGCCGGTGACGACGCGGTTGGAAACGATGGTGCGAAGGATTGCCCCTGTCTCGGGATCGACCTGATGAATCTTTCGGCCCCGATGCTGCCCGACCCAGAGCGTTCCTTCGGCCCAGGCGAGCCCGGAATCACCGCCATTGCCAGGCGCCGGGATCGACGCCAGCACCTGGCCATTCTTTGGATCGATCTTCTGGATGCGATCCTCGGCGATTTGATAGAGGTGCTGGCCGTCGAAGGCCGTTCCGGCGTGTGCCGCGACCTCGATCGAGCGCACCACTTCGCCGCTTGCCGGATCGAAGGCGTTCAATCTGTCGCCTGAGGCAAACCAGACATGCTCACCGTCGAAGGTAACGCCGTCTACGTGGTCGACACCCGGAAAGGGTCCGTATTCACGGATGATTTCGGCAGAGGATCGTTCCATAATTCCATCCTAGTAGCCCGGCAGTGGACCGGGGAGTAACAAGATTGTCGGGAAACCCGGCAGCGGCGGGGTCATCCAGCGACGCGCCCGTCCGCGGCCGAACGACTGCACCTTGCCGGCCTGGGCGAGCTGCTCGAGCGCCCGCTGCACGGTACGCGAACTGGCTCCAAGCGCAATCGCCAGGGCCGAACTCGACCAAGACTCGCCGTCAGCGAGGAAGGCGAGCACGGCGGCATGCTCTTCTTCGACGGGCGGCGCCAGCACGACGACCTCACCTGCGCGGCGCGGCGCCAGCGCAAACCCCCGCTTCGTCGCGCTCACATCGGCCAAGCTACGAAGCTCCGCGCGAAGCCGCCCGACTTCGACCCGTAACCGTGCGCGATGTGATTCGTCCGCGTCCTTTCCGCGGAAAGCGCGCGCGATAAGCGTCGATCTTGCCACGTCCCCCGGCCAGGCTTCGGCCAGCGCGCGGGCCAGCGCGAACAGCACCGGGCGGGTCGCCAGCGAGACGACCGTATCTGCTACCCGCACCACATTGCGGCATGCATCCACCACGAGCGCCCCCGACGCCAGAAGCGCTTCGACTTCATCGAGCAGGAGGGGCCGTTCCTCACCACGGGCGATAAGGCGTGCCGCCGGCGTGTCCAGCACCACCGATGCGCTCTCCACCTCCGCGATCAGCGCGGGGATGCCCGCCGCGCGCGCCGCGGGCGGCCCCCGGCCCCGGGGGGGGGCCGGGCGGCCGGGGCCCACGCCGGCGCGTGGAGGTGACGCGGCCCACCGCGCGTCGGGGGGCGCCCCGAGCGGCGGGG
>NZ_JAMYOQ010000004.1:0-313203 GCF_040319905.1 Mesorhizobium sp. M0833
GCTTGGGCATGGCAAATCACCTCCTTAAGGAAGTGAATCACAAACCCGACGTTAGCGGAATCCTTCGCGATTCAACCTGAATGTCCGACGCTCTAATCGCCAAGGCATGCGATCCGCCAACGCAGGCACATCCGGCCTGCCCAAGCTTCTGCGCTAAGGAACATGAGCTCTAACGCGCCAGCCCAAAGATGGCGTCGCAGTCGAGGTGGGTTTCCAGTTCGGCGGCGATCTCGTCGAGTGCCCGTTCGACCTCGGCGCGGTAGTCGATGCCGCCGCCCTTGACGCCGAGGCTTTCGAGGAATTTCGCCCGGAAGGCATCGGCGGAAAACAGCCCGTGCATATAGGTGCCCAGCACCTTGCCGTCGGCCGAGATAGCGCCGTCATCGATGCCGTTGATAACGGCGGACGGCCGCAGCGTGTCCGGACCGGTGGTGCGGCCGAGATGGATTTCGTAGCCCTCGAGCGGCAGATCGAACGGCACCGAGCGCGCGCTGACATTGCGCACCGTCTTTTCCGGCTCCATCACCGTTTCGACGTCGAGCAGCCCGAGGCCTTGCGTCTCGGTAACGCTGCCCTCGATACCATCGGGATCGCGCACGACATGGCCGAGCATCTGGAAGCCGCCGCAAATGCCGACGATATGGCCACCGCGTTTCCTATGCGCGGCAAGGTCGCGGTCCCAGCCGTTCTCGCGGAATTTCAGGAGATCGCCAATCGTCGACTTCGAGCCGGGAATGACCACCAGCCCTGCATCCTGCGGCAGGCGCTGGCCAGGCGGCACGAACACCACCTCGACCTGCGGTTCGGCCTTGAGCGGGTCGAGATCGTCGAAATTGGCGATGCGCGAAAGCACCGGCACAGCGATCTTCAGCGCGCGCTTCTCACCGGACGCCAACCGTTCGAGCACGACGGAGTCTTCCGACGGCAGCCGCGCCGCCGCCTTCAGCCACGGCACCACGCCAAAGCAGCGCCAGCCGGTGAATTTTTCGATCGCCTCGATGCCATCGTCGAACAGCGTGACATCGCCGCGGAACTTGTTGATGAGATAGCCGACGATCATGCGCCGGTCCTCGTCCGGCAGGATCAGGTGGGTGCCGGCGACCGAGGCGATGACGCCGCCGCGATCGATATCGCCGACCAGGATCACCGGCACGCCGGCGCGCGTCGCAAAGCCCATATTGGCAATGTCGCGGCTCCTCAGGTTGATCTCGGCCGGCGATCCCGCGCCCTCGACAATGACCAGGTCCGCGCCCTCGCCGACCGTCGCCCAGGAGTCCAGCACCGCATCCATCAGCCGGCCCTTCAGCGTCTGATAGTCGCGCGCCCGCGCCTCGCCGAACACCTTGCCCTGCACTACGACTTGAGCGCCGACATCGGTCTGCGGCTTGAGGAGGACCGGGTTCATGTGGATGGTCGGCGGCACGCCGCAGGCGATCGCCTGCAGCCATTGGGCGCGGCCGATCTCACCGCCGCCTGAAGCGCCTGGAATATCGGCGACGGCGGCGTTGTTCGACATGTTCTGCGGCTTGAACGGCCGCACTTTCAAGCCGCGCTTCTTCGCCGCGCGGCAGAGGCCGGCGACGAGCACCGTCTTGCCGACATCGGAACCCGTGCCCTGCAGCATGATCGCCTTGGCCATCTCAGTCCCTGCCCTGCGCAACGGTTGCGGTGATCGTCGACTTGGCTGCCAGTGGCCCGCCGCGCCAGAGATAGAGCGCCAGCAGCGGCTCCTTGCCGGTGCGCATGGCGTGGCTGACGCCAGGGGCATGGTGGATCACCTCGCCCGGCGCTCGAAGGCGAAAACCGCCATCGCCCATGTGCCATTCGGTGCCGCCGGTCAGCGGGATGTAGATCTCCTCCGCGACATGGTGGTGATCGGGGTAGACGATGTCGGGTCCAAGGATCAGCAGGCCGGCCGCGACCTCTTCATTGACGAAATAGCCGCGCGTACCGAACACCTCCAGCCAGCCGTAACTGTCTATGAAAACCTTGCCGAAATCCGCTTCGCCATAGGTCTGGCCCCAGCGCAGATCGCCGCGACGCTCCGCAACCAGCCGCGCCAGCGGCTTGGCCGCAACGGGAGCGAGTTCGACGATACGGTCGAGCTGGACGAGACAAGGCAGTGCATGCGGTTCGAGCGGCCGGCTTGGCATGTCCCAGCCGATCCGGGCAACGGCGTCGCGCACCAGCGCATCGTCGAACGTCTGGAGATAGGCATGGAAGCATCCAAGCAGTTCGTCGAATTTTGTCGTCACACTTTGCTCCAAAGCGCATTCGCGCACAGCGGCTGCGCGGACGGGTCGGGTTGCGCGGCGGCATCATTGGTCTAGATTGAACGGCGCGCAAAGCCAAAAACGACAGGCCAGCAGGCCGGAAACGTCAGGGAGCACGCCATGGACGCCGCTGTCGATGCTGGCACCAGCCAGTTCGAACTCAACGAGGACCAGCGCGCCATCCAGGAGATGGCCGAGGCCTTCGCCGCCGACCGTGTGGCGCCGAACGCACTCGACTGGGATCGCAACAAGTATTTCCCCGCCGACGTGATCCGCGAGACGGGCCCGCTCGGCCTTGGAGGCATATATGTCCGCGAGGATGTCGGCGGCTCGGGGCTCGGCCGGCTCGACGCCGTGCTGATCTTCGAGGCGCTTTCGCGGGCCGATCCGGCGTTTTCCGCCTTCATCTCTATCCACAATATGGCGGCATCGATGATCGACCGCTTCGGCGGCGACGAACAGCGCCGGCGCTTCCTGCCGAAGCTGACCTCAATGGAATGGCTGGCAAGCTATTGCCTGACCGAGCCCGGCTCGGGCTCGGATGCGGCGGCGCTGAAGACGCGCGCGACAAAGAGCGGCGGCGACTATGTGCTGAACGGCGCCAAGCAGTTTATCTCCGGTGCCGGTGACAGCGACCTCTATGTCGTCATGGCGCGCACCGGCGCCGACGGGCCGAAAGGCATTTCCACCTTCGTCGTGCCGAACGATGCGCCGGGCCTTTCTTTCGGCGCCAACGAGCACAAGATGGGCTGGCACATGCAGTCGACGCGCCAGGTCGTCTTCGAGGACTGCAAGGTGCCGGCGGAAAACCTTCTGTCGGCAGAAGGCGCCGGCTTCGGCATCGCCATGGCCGGGCTCGACGGAGGCCGGTTGAACATCGCCGCCTGCTCGCTCGGGGGCGCGCAATCGGCACTCGACAAGGCGCTCGCTTACACGGCCGAGCGCAAGGCTTTCGGCTCGAAGATCAACCAGTTCCAGGCGCTGCAGTTCAAGCTTGCGGACATGGAGACCGAATTGCAGGCAGCGCGCGTCTTCCTCTACACCGCCGCCTCGAAGCTCGACCGCAACGCGCCGGATGCCTCGAAATGGTCGGCGATGGCGAAGCGCTTCGTCACCGACACCGGCTTCAATGTCGCCAACGACGCCCTGCAGCTGCACGGCGGCTATGGTTATCTGCACGATTACGGCATCGAGAAGCTGGTGCGCGACGTGCGTGTCCACCAGATCCTCGAAGGCACCAACGAGATCATGCGCGTCATCATCGCTCGCGCGCTGATTGGACGGTAGAGAATTTAGTGAGTAGTGAGTAGTGAGTAGTGAGTGGTGAATAAATCATATAGAACATGACTAACCCATGATCCCTGATGACTACTCACTACTCACTACTCACTACTCACTACTCACTACTCACTACTCACTATTCACTATTCACTATTCACTATTCACCACCTACCCACGGAGCGCCAATATGACCACCATCGCCTTCATCGGCCTCGGCAATATGGGCAATCCGATGGCCGCCAACCTGGTCAAGGCCGGGTATGCCGTGCACGGCTTCGACCTGGTGCCGGAGAACCTCGTCATCGCCAGGGAACACGGCGTCGTCATCATGGCCAACGCCGTTGCGGCCGTGAAAGACGCCGATGCGGTCATCACCATGCTGCCAGCCGGTAAGCATGTTCTGTCGGTTTACGCAGACATAGTGTCCAAGGCAAAAAAAGGCGCGCTGTTCATCGATTCCTCGACCATCGATGTCGAGTCGGCTCGAAAGGCCCATGCCATCGCCGCCAAGCACGGGTTGCTGTCGATCGACGCGCCGGTCTCCGGCGGCACGGGCGGTGCGGCGGCCGGCACGCTGACCTTCATGGCCGGCGGTTCGAAGGATGCCTTCGCCAAGGCCGAACCAATCCTCAAGCCGATGGCCGGCCGCATCGTTCATTGCGGCGACGACGGCGCCGGACAGGCGGCGAAGATCTGCAACAACATGATTTTGGGCATTTCGATGATCGGTGTTGCCGAGGCCTTCGTGCTGGCGGAAAAGCTCGGCCTGTCGCACCAGGCGCTGTTCGACGTCGCCTCGACCTCGTCCGGCCAGTGCTGGTCGCTGACCACCTATTGCCCGGTACCCGGCCCGGTGCCGACATCGCCCGCCAACAATGGCTATAAGCCTGGCTTCGCGGCGGCACTGATGCTGAAGGACCTGAAACTGTCGCAGGAGGCCGCACAGAGCATCGGTGCAGCAACGCCGCTCGGCGCCGAGGCAGCTCAGCTCTATGCGCTGTTCAACGCACAGGGGAATGCCGGTGCCGATTTTTCCGGCATCATTAATTTCCTCCGTGGTAACCCGGCGTAAGCTCCAAGTTCACAGGTTTTCGATCTGCCCAAAGCGGAAAGTCGGCAAATTTAGGTTTGCTTAAGCTCTTGCTAACCCTGCAGTAACGATATGCGTTTAAAACGGATTGCGAGGCGGACATCCGCCCGGCGCTCCGGATCAGGTCTCGCGTACCGGAGCCCGTAAGTTTCGCCTTTAGTTTCGCAAGTGTATTGTTGGCGAAGCGCCGTGCGTATCTGGCAAAGCCGCGTTCCGATGGAGCGCGGTTTTTGCGTTTCGCTTCCTCGCCTGGCAAGCGCTCGGTCGATCGCCGGGCGCCCGACATGGAGCGCCCGGCGATCGTTCACCGCTTGCGCAAATCTGCTTGCGCCAGATCGAGCGCCCTGGCGATGCGGTTGCAGGCCATGTCGATCGTCTCGCGCGTCCAGATCAGCGGAGGCGACAGGATCATCGTGTCGCCGGTGGCGCGTAGCATCATGCCCTGGGCAATTGCGTGGTCGCGAACGGTCACCGCCGCGTTGCCGGCCGGCAGGAAGCGTTCCTTGGTTGCCTTGTCCTTGACGATCTCGATCGCTCCCATCAGCCCGAACGAGCGCACCTCGCCGACCAGATCGTGCCCGCCGAGACGTTCCTGCAAAGCCCTGGCGAAGTAAGGCCCGGTGTCGTTCCTGACGCGCTCGACCAGCCCCTCGCGCTCGATGATCTCGAGGTTCTTCAGCGCCACCGCGCAGGCCACCGGGTGCCCGGCATAGGTGTAGCCGTGATAGAATTCGCCGCCCTTTTCGACCAGCGTCGCCGCGATGCGGTCGCCGACCAGCAGCGCCGACAGCGGCTGATAGCCAGAGGTCAGCGCCTTGGCCGTGGTGATGGTGTCGGGCTCGACATCGAAGGCTTGTGCCGCGAACCACTCGCCGGTGCGGCCGTAGCCGGTGATGACCTCGTCCAGCATCAGCAGGACGTCGTATTTGCGGCAGATGCGCTGCACTTCCGGCCAATAGCTCATCGGCGGGATCTTCACCCCGCCTGCCCCCATCACCGGTTCGCCGATGAAGGCGGCCACCTTGTCGGTGCCAGCTTCGAGGATCGCGTCCTCGACCGCTTTTGCCGCGCGCAGGCCGAAATCATGGTCGCTTTCGCCGGGCAGTGCGAGCTCATAGGCATAGGGCATCATTACATGGACGATGTTGGGCACGGCGCCGCCGAGCTGCTTGTGCATCAAATCCATGCCGCCGAGCGAAGCGCCGGCGATGGTCGAGCCGTGATAGCCCATCTTGCGCGAGATGATGCGGTTCTTCTCCGGTTTGCCTTCCAGCACCCAATAGTGACGGACCAGGCGCAGCGCCGTGTCGTTGGCCTCCGAACCGGACGAGCCGTAGAACACCTGGTTGATGTGCCGTGGCGCGATCTCCGCCAGCTTTTTCGACAGCAGAACCGGCGTCGGCGTCGAGCATTTGAAGAAGGAGTTGTAGTAGGGCAATTCCTTCATCTGGGCGTAGGCGGCGTCGGCCAGCTCGTCGCGGCCATAGCCGACATTGACGCACCACAGCCCTGCCATGCCGTCGAGGATTTCCGTCCCTTCGGAATCGTAGATGAACGGCCCGTTGGCGCGAGTGATGATCCGCGAGCCGGTCTCGCGCATCTCTTTGTGGTCGGTGAACGGATGAAGGTGATGCGCGGCATCGATCTGCTGAAGCTGCTTCAGCGAATAATTCTGGTAGGTCATGTCTGATCTTTCCTCTTGAACCAATCCGGCAGCTTTTGCGCCGGGGCGGATTCGTCAGAGGACAGCGGGCGGCGAATAGCCGATGCGGGCGCACAGCCGCAACAGCTCGGCGCGAAGCGTGCGCGGCGACGGCGTCACCGCGACCCCAAATGCGCAACCCGATTTCGCCAGCCGAGCCATGCATGTACCTTAGGCTGCCTCGAGCCCTCAGTTCAAGCCGTGCCGGTCAAGCGACGCCGGTCAATTGGTGCCGGTCAATTGGTGCCAGTCAGGGCCCGCTGCAGGAAGACGTACTTCATTGCCGCCTGTGCGGCCTGCGGCCGCCGATCGCCGCGTCCGCCATGGCCGCCCTCGGTCTCCTCGAAGAACAGCGTCTTGCCGTGGCCGGCCGTCTGCAGCCGTGCCGCCATTTTGCGCGCATGGCCGGGATGGACGCGATCGTCGGCGGTCGAGGTCGTCAGCAACACCGGCGGATAGGCTGCGTCCGTGTCTACATGCTGGTAGGGCGAATAGGCGGCGAGCCAGGCTGCCTCTTCCGGCTTCGCCGGATCGCCATACTCGGCCATCCACGACGCGCCGGGCGGCAGTTCGGTGTAGCGCAGCATATCGAGCAGCGGCACCTCGATGATCACTGCACCGAACAATTCCGGGTGCTGGGTCAGCGAGACGCCGGTCAGCAGGCCACCATTCGATCCGCCCTGGATGCCCAGCGTGGCGGGCGTAGCGATGCCGCGTTTGACCAGATCTTGCGCGACCGCGGCGAAATCGTCGAAGGCATTCTGGCGATTGGCCTTGAGCGCCGCCTGATGCCAGTTCGGGCCGAACTCGCCGCCGCCGCGGATGTTGGCCTGCACATAGGCATTGCCCTTCTCCAGCCACAGCCTGCCGCGCACGCCGGCATAGCCGGGCAGCAGCGGCACTTCGAAGCCGCCATAGCCGTAAAGCAATGTCGGCACGGGTCCATGCAAGTCGCGCCTCCTGACGACGAAGTACGGGATCATCGTGCCATCCTTCGAGCGCGCTTCGAACTGTTCGGAGACCAGCGACGACGTATCGAAACGCGCCGGCTGCGACTTCACCGTTGTCAGGCCCGCGGCGTTGTCGTCCGACCAGATGATCGAGCTCGGCGTCAGGAAATCGGTGAAGGAGAAGGAGACGCTGGAACCGAAATGCTCGGCATGGCTGATGCCGACATTGCCGTTTTCGGGCAAAGCCACGGGCTTGAACTCCCAGCCGCTGTCGCTGCGCTTGCCGGCGACGACCTTGCCGCGCACATTGTCCATCAAATTGATGAACAGCCGGTCCTGCGTGCGGGCAATACCGGCGATCGAGATACGGTGCGCCGGCTCGAGCACGGTATCGAGGGATCCGAATAGCCCGGTTTCGATCCAGCGCTCGAAATCGAGTGAATAGAGCCCGTCGGGCTTGCACAGCGTGCCGTCCGGCGCCGTCCATGGCGTACGCACGCCGAAGACAAACTGGCCCTTGAACAGTGCTGTATCGGTGACGTCGTCCGGCAACGGGATGCGCCTGTTTTCGCCCGATGGCAGCCGCAGGAAACTGTGCGAGGCGAAGAAGTCGATGGTCCGGGCGAGGAAGACATGACGCTTGTTGCCGTCGAATTCGACGGACCCGCCGGCGGCAAGATCCTGCTTCAACGCCTCGAAGATCGGCGTCGCCGCTTCCAGTGGCGTGCCGCGCCGCCAAAGCTTGACCACGCGCGGATAACCGGACTGGGTCTTGTCGTCCTCCTCGAAAGCGGCGGAGACGATAACCGTGTCCTCGTCCAGCCAGCTAAAGCTCGACTTCGAGGCAGGAGCGCGAAAGCCGCCATCGACGAAGGACCTGCTTTCGATATCGAATTCGCGCATCTCGCTGGCATCGCCGCCATCCGGCGACAGGTTGAGTAGGCAGCGGCTGAAGTCGGGGTAGAGCCGACTGGCGCCGCTGAACACCCATTTCACCCCCTCTTTCGCCGCCAGATTATCGAAGACGATGATCGTCTGCCATTCCGGCTTGTCGGTCTTGTAGGACGCGACCGTGGTGCGCCGCCAGAGGCCGAGTACGTTCGTCCGGTCCTGCCAGAAATTATAGACATAGCCGTTGATAGCGGCCCCGACGGCGATGTTATCCTCGGCCGTCATCAGGTCGAGCGCCGTCTCGAACGACGTCTGATAGGACGGATCACCCTGCAGCTCCCCGACCGTGATCGCATTTTGGCGATGCACCCAGTCGAGCGCCTGCTTGCTCCTCCTGTCCTCCAGCCAGAGAAACGGGTCTTCGGCCGGTGAACCCGGCTGGCCCTTGGTGTTCGATTTGGTCATGAGGTCTCCGGTTGAATCGGGCGGCGGCATAGCCAAGATCGACATGGGGCCGCTTATATTCAAGTCGTTCGTCAGAAACGGCGGCTTTCTGGCATTCACGCCATCCGTCCTCGAATGACCGTTACAACTGCCAGCGCCAGGCAAATGGCACCGAGCGTCATTGGCAGGCCGCCGGCGCCAACAACATCCATGGCGCTGCCCGCCAGCGGCGGCACGGCGATGCCGCCGATGCCCCACATCAAAGAGAAGGCGGCATTGCCGGCGACCAGTGCCGAGCCGGTGAACCGCTCGCCGAGCTCGATGATCGACATCGTGTAGATACCGTACGAAACCGCACCCCAGACGAAGACGCACGGCCAGATCAGCGGCGTCTCGATGAGAACCGGCAGCATTGCGCATCCCAGCACCGTCATCGAAACACAGATGAACCGCACCAGCCGCGCCGTCAGTCGTTCCGCCAACAGGCCGAGCGGCACCTGCATAGCGATATTGCCGGCGATCATCACTGACAGCAGCGCCGACATGCGCGCTTCCGCAATGCCATAATATGTTCCGTAGACCGGCAGCAAGGCGAGCACCGCCTGTTCGAAACCGGCGGCCACAATCACCGCCGATAACAGCAGCCACGCCTGCGGCACGAACCCCAGCACCGAAACCCGGTGCCCGCTCTCGTCGACCTTGGGCAGCCGTGCCAGCACCGAGGCGAGGCAGGCGCCGCAAAACAGGAATGCGCCGATGCCGACCAGAAACGGCGGCCATCCCACGGTGCCGACCGCAAGCAGGCACAGCGGCCCCGCCGCAAAGCCCGCCGAAATGACGGTCGAATAGATGCCCATGACGCGGCCGCGGCGTGCCGGCGGCGCCAGTGCGATCACCCAGACTTCGCTCAGCACGTAGAGCGGGTTGGTGGCGGCGCCGATCAAAAAGCGCAGCGGAAACCACAGATAGACATTTTGGGTCCAGCCGATCAGCGCCAGCACCAGCGCGGAAAGTGCCGCGCAAGTAAGCGCGGTGCGCCCTGCCCCGAAACGCCGCGCCAGCGCCGGAACCAGCGGCGACGAGACGATGAAGCCGATCGGCGTCATTGCCGCCGACAGGCCGATTATGGCCGGCGAGACGCCCTGGCGCTGCAGGATGAAGCTCAACAGCGGATAGCTCAGCCCTTGCGCGATGGCGAACACCGAGACGGTGGCGATCACGCCGGTGATCGCCGCCCATTGCCCTATTTCGCCGCTGCTTTGTTCCGCCCGGTCCATGATGCGGGATTTAGCGTTTCGGTTCCGTCCCGGTAAGCACCGGCAACGAAAACCGCTTGCGCCAGCCGGAACGCGATCAAGAGGCTGGCGATCCCGCCGGCTGCCCCCAGGGCATGTCGCTTCCCTCGCCCTAGTGGTCGCCGCCTCCGCAATGGCCGGACGGCCGGCGGTCCATTATGCCGCCGCATTGCCGCAGCGTACGAGGACTATCATGACCGCCGCCCTTCAGCCCGCCGAACCGGCACTGGCAAACGACCGCGCCCGTCGCGGCGGCCGCGCGGGGAAGCGTGCCGGCGGCTCGACGGCGTTTGAGCAGCCGCCGTTTCGGCAGTTGAAGAACCCGCTGACGCCGACCCGGCTGGTTTCCGACGACGAGCTGGAATCAATTCACCTCGCCTCTCTACGCGTGCTGCGGGAAATCGGCGTCGACGTGCTGCATGACGAAGCCCGGCGCATCATGAAGGCGCATGGTGCCGATGTCCGCGAGGGCAGTGAGCGGGTGCGCTTCGACAGCGACATGATCCTGGAACTGGTTGCCCATTGCCCGCCGGAATTCACCATCCACGCCCGCAACCCGGCGCACAATGTGCGCTTTGGCGGCGATAATCTGATCATCTCGATGATGGCGTCGGCACCCAATTGCTCAGACGTCGACCGCGGCCGTCGGCCAGGCAACCAGCAAGATTACCGCAACTTCCTCAAGCTTGCGCAGATGCACAACATATTGAACTGCACGGGCGGCTACCCGGTCGAGCCGATCGACATCCATCCGTCCGTGCGCCACCTCGAATGCATCCGTGACCTCGCCACGCTGACCGACAAGATGTTCCACATCTATTCGCTCGGGAAGGAGCGCAACGTCGACGGCATCGAGATCACCAGGATCGCGCGCGGCATCAGCCATGAGCAGTTGCTCGCCGAGCCGTCGGTATTCACCATCATCAACACCAATTCGCCGCTCAAGCTCGACGTGCCGATGATGGAAGGCATCATCCAGATGTCGAGCAAGGGCCAGGTGGTCATCGTGACGCCCTTCACCCTGTCCGGCGCCATGGCGCCGGTGACGATTGCCGGCGCGCTGGTGCAACAGAATGCCGAGGCGCTGTCCGGCATCGCCTTTGCGCAGATGGTGCGCAAGGGCGCGCCTGTCGGCTACGGCGGCTTCACCTCGAATGTCGATATGAAGTCCGGCGCGCCGGCCTTCGGCACGCCGGAATACATGAAGGCGCAGCTGGTCGGCGGGCAGCTCGCCCGCCGCTACAACATCCCCTACCGCACCTCCAACACCTGCGCCGCTAACACGGTCGACGCGCAAGCCGCCTATGAAAGCGTGTTCTCGCTGTGGGGGGCCATTCAGGGTGGCGGCAATCTGATGATGCATGCGGCCGGCTGGCTCGAAGGCGGCCTGCGCTGTTCCTACGAAAAGACCATCCTCGATATAGACTTGTTGCAGATGGTCGCCGAGTTCCTGACGCCGCTCGATCTTTCCGAGGAAGCGCTCGGTTTCGACGCCATCCAATCGGTCGGCCCCGGCGGCCATTTCTTCGGCACCCAGCACACGCAGGACCGATACAAGACCGCGTTTTACGCGCCAATCATTTCCGACTGGCGCAATTTCGAGAGTTGGGTTGAGGCCGGATCGCCGACCGCACTCGAAAAGGCCAATCGCGTGTGGAAGGAACGGCTGGCGTCCTATGAAGAGCCTTATATGGACCCGGCAATTCGCGAGGAGCTCAACGCTTTCGTCGACAAGCGCCGGGCCGAAGGCGGCGCGCCGACCGATTTCTGATCATCTGATGAGTAGTCGACCCCCACTCCGTCTTGATGGCAGGCTGGCCGAAAACATCGCTGTATTCGACCTCCGCTTTGTTTTCGCGCCCCGCTCACTCGAGTCAATCTCTTCAAAAACGGAACTATCTTCATGAAATCTCATGCAAAAGCGGTTGTCATCGGCGGTGGGGTCGTTGGCTGCTCGGTGCTCTATCATCTGGCCAAGGCTGGCTGGACCGACATCCTGCTGATCGAGCGTTCGGAGCTCACCTCCGGCTCGTCCTGGCATGCGGCGGGCGGCTTCCATACGCTGAACGGCGATCCCAACGTCGCCAAGCTACAGGCCTATACGGTGCAGCTTTACAAGGAGATCGAGGAGATTTCCGGCCAATCCTGCTCGCTGCACCTGACCGGCGGCGTGATGATGGCCGACACGCCCGAGCGCATGGACTTCTTGCGGCTCGCCCACGCCAAGGGCCGCTATCTCGGCATGGACACCGAACTGATCACGCCGTCCGAAGCCAGGGCGATGTTCCCGCTGTTGGACGAGACGAATTTCGTCGGCGCCATGTGGGATCCGGTCGAGGGCCATCTCGATCCTTCAGGCACCACCCACGCCTATGCCAAGGCCGCCAGGAAGCTGGGCGCCGAGATCGTGCTGCGCAACCGCGTCGTCGAACTGACGCAGGAGGTCGACGGCACCTGGAACGTCGTCACCGAGCAAGGCACGGTCAAAGCCGAGCATGTCGTCAACTGCGGCGGCCTGTGGGCGCGTGAGATCGGTCGCATGGTCGGCGTCGAACTGCCGGTGCTGGCCATGGAGCACATGTATCTCCTGACCGAGCCGATGCCGGAGGTCGAGGAATTCAACAAGTCGACCGGCCGCGAGATGATCGGCGTGCTCGATTTCAAGGGCGAGATCTATACCCGCCAGGAGCGCAACGGCATCCTGCTCGGCACCTATGAAAAGGCCTGCAAGCCGTGGTCGCCGGTCAACACGCCGTGGGATTTCGGCCACGAGCTGCTGCAGCCCGACATCGACCGCATCGCGCCGTCGCTCGAGATCGGCTTCAAGCATTTCCCCGGCATCGAGAAGGCCGGCATCAAGCAGATCATCAATGGTCCCTTCACCTTCGCGCTGGACGGCAACCCGCTGGTCGGCCCGGTGCAGGGCCTGACCAATTTCTGGTGCGCCTGCGCCGTCATGGCCGGCTTCAGCCAGGGTGGCGGCGTCGGTCTCGCACTGTCCAACTGGATGGTCCATGGCGATCCGGGCTTCGACGTCTGGGGCATGGACGTGGCCCGCTTCGGCGAATGGGCAACGCCGCGCTACACCAACGCAAAGGTGCGCGAAAACTATTCGCGCCGTTTCTCCATCCGCTTTCCCAACGAGGAATTGCCGGCGGCAAGACCAGCGCAGACAACCCCGCTCTACGACACGATGCTCGCCAATAACGCCGTCATGGGCGATAGCTGGGGGCTCGAAACCCCGCTCTGGTTCGCGCCGAAAGGCTCTGAGCCGAAGGACATCGTGTCCTTCCACCGCTCCAATGATTTCGGCCCGATCGGCGAGGAAGTGCGAGCCACCCGCGAGAGGGTCGGCGTCACCGAGATCGCCAACTTCGCCAAATACGAAGTCTCCGGACCAGGGGCCGAGGATTTCCTCAACCGGCTGATGACCAATCGCATGCCAAAGACCGGCCGCATCGTGCTGACGCCGATGCTGAACGAGTTCGGCCGGCTGATCGGCGACTTCACCATCGCCAAGGCGGGCGAAGAACGCTTCATGATCTGGGGTTCTTCGGCAGCGCAAAAGTATCACATGCGCTGGTTCGAGAAGCATCTGCCCAAGGACGGCCCAAGGGCGTCAGAGGTGCGCATCCACCGCTTCGACCAGACGCTGGTCGGCCTCTCCATCGCCGGGCCGAAATCGCGTGACCTGCTGCAGAAACTGGTCGATGTCGACATCTCGACCAAGGCCTTCCGCTTCATGGATTTCCGCGAGATGGCGGTCGGCGGCGCGCCCTGCATGGTCAACCGCATCACCTACACCGGCGACCTCGGCTATGAGATCTGGATGGCGCCCGCCTACCAGCGCCTGGTCTACAAGGCGATCAAGGAGGCTGGCGAAGAGTTTGGCCTTATCGATTTCGGCATGCGGGCTTTGCTCTCGATGCGCCTTGAGAAGAACTTCCCGACCTGGTTCCGCGAGCTACGTCCGATCTACGGGCCGTTCGAAGGCTCGATGGACCGTTTCATCAAGCTGGAGAAGAACGACTTCATCGGCCGGGAGGCGGCAGCCAGGGAACAGGCGGCAGGGCCGAAGCTGCGCCGCGTTTCCTTCATCGTCGATGCCGCGGATGCCGACGTGATGGGCGACGAGCCGATCTGGGCCAAGGTCGGCGGCAAGGATTACGGCACGGTGGAAAAGCCGCATGGCTACGGTGCGCCGCGTTTCGACGCGGGCGGCAAGGAAGTGCGCGGCTCGAACGCTGCCGAAGGCGCGTCTGCCGTGCGCGGCATTGTCGACGGCGACTGGCGCGTGGTCGGCTGGGTCACCTCCGGCGGCTATGCGCATTATGTCGAGAAGTCGATGGCGCAAGGCTATGTACCGGCAGCGCTTGCCGAGAACGAGAGCGCCGGCCTGTTCGAGATCGAAATCCTTGGCCACCGGCGTCCCGCACGCATCAATGTCGAACCGCCGTTCGATCCGAGCGGCGAAAAGATGAGGACGTAGGCGCAGCCAGCCGGTCGCATTGTGCGGAGCATGCTCTTCATGCTAGCGCAGCCGGCAACACTCTGCTGGCAAGGGCGATGAGAAAGTACAATCTGAGATGGGCCGAGTGGCTGGCCGAGGGACGGATCGGCCCGTTCCCGGCGGCGATCGTCATGGTCGCGGCTTACTTCGCCTTGCAGACCATCATACTGTCCCTGTTGAGCTCTTGGGCGGGAACCGGCGTCGGCATCGATGATGCGGAGCAGCTGATCTATATACCGTATCTCTGGGCTGGATATGGCGGCTCGCAACCACCCCTCTACACCTGGATCAACTGGCTGGCCGCGCATGTTTTCGGCACCAGTATCTTCACGCTGAAGCTCGTCAAATACTCCGTGCTGTTCCTCGCCGCCTGCAGCGTGTTCGCCGCCATGCGGCGGTTCGGCTACACCAAAGCGACAGCGGCGGCGGCCATGTTCGGCCTGTTTACGATCCCGCAGATCGTCTGGGAATCGCAGCGCGCCTTGTCGCATTCCGTCGCCGTCGTCGCCTTCTGCTCGCTGCTCCTGCTTGCCATGGCCTATCTTCTCGAGCGGCGAAGCATGGTCGCCTATGCGGCGTTTGGCTTGGCCACGGCGGCCGCAATTCTTGCCAAATATAATGATGTCTTCCTCGTGGTGGCCCTTGTTGCGGCAGTGCTGTCGCTGCGCGAATAGCGCAGCGTAATCCTCGATCCGAAGTTCGCCATCAGCATAGTGGTCGCGATATTGGTGCTGGCGCCAACCACCTATTGGAGCCTCATGCATCCCGCCGATTTATTGTCGAGAGGCGAGAAGTTCGGAATAGACTCGCAACGAGGGCGCATGGCGGCGGCTTTTGTCGGTGCCGGCAAGTTTGTCATGGGAACCTTCAATTTCGCGGTCTTGCCGGTGCTCGTTTCCGCGCTGGCTTTCGGGCTGGCCGGGTTTCGTTTCTCCGAGTGGCACCCGAAAGGTCCGGCTCGGGAAATTCTGTTGCGGCGTGCCTTGGCGCTCGGCTTGGCCATGCTTGCAATACTTGTACTGGCCACCGGCGTGACGGTGGTCAAGGACCGCTGGCTGCTACCTGTCCTGTTCATGTTGCCGCTGGCCATCGTCGCCACTATGGAACGGCTGGCACCGCACGGCAGGAATGCGCAGCTCCTGGTAATCGCGGCTGGAGCGATCGTCGCCGTGCTCCTCGCGCCCGCCACCTGGTACGTCCAGATAAACGGGACCAGTGGTCTGTCGCGGATGATCCGCGTGGATTACCCCGCCCTCTATCGCCAACTGACTGCGGACGGACCGGTCAAAACCGCAATATCTGATGGTGCATGGGTCGGAAACCTGCGGCTGGTCGACGAAAAACTGGTCGCACTTGACCAGGAAGTGCCTAATTTCGAAATGCTGATGCAGGAGCCGGCCGTACTTGTCTGGCTTGACCGCGACGATCCGCGTCCGGTCATTTTGGAGCAGCTCAAAGCGGCCGGCTATGAGCCGGACGGCCAGCCGCGGCAAATGATGGTTTCGCTGTTGCGTGGCACCGACAAGTCCACCCGGTCCGGCGCCTATGTAAGATTGAAGAGAATGGCGGTGGGAGGAGCCACGGCGCCAAAAGAAGGCGTTAGCGGAGGAGCCGACGGTGGACAGGAACCCGACTGACCGGCCCCGTCATCACCGCAAGATCATGCCGTTCGAGCCGGACGGCTCGAACGATGTGCTGCGCAAAAAATCGCGGCTGAAGGCCGCTGAACTCAACCAGCATGCGCTGGGCTATGGAGCGCTGGCGGAAGCCGAATGGCAGGCGGCGGGAATTGCTGCCCCTGACCTGCCCGCCATGCGCCAATACCGGCTCGAGCGCATCCGCGCCGAGCTGAAGCGCCGCGACTATGCGGGAGCCTTGCTCTACGATCCGGTCAACATCCGCTATGCGACGGATGCGACCAACATGCAGCTCTGGGTCGCACACAATCGGACCAGGCATTGTTTCGTCGCCACCGATGGCCCGGTGGTGCTGTTCGACTATTTCTCCTGCGAGCACCTTTCCGATCATTCCGGGGTCGTCGACGAGGTGCGGCCGGCGGTGTCGTGGGCTTATCTGTACAGCGGCGAGCTGACCGGTCAAAAAGTCCGCCGCTGGGCAGCCGGCATCGCCGAGCTGGTATTGGAACACGGCGGCGGCAATCGCCGTATCGCAATCGACCACATCAATCCCGAGGGCATCGAAGAGCTCGCCCGTCTCGGCATTTCGACCGGCAATGGCGAGGCGGTGATGGAAAATGCGCGGCTGATCAAATCGCCCGACGAGATCCTGGCCATGCGCCGGGCGATCGTCGCTTGCGAGGCAGCGATGGGTGAGATGGAGCAGGCGCTGAGGCCGGGGATTTCCGAGAACGAATTGTGGGCCGAACTCCACCGCGGAAACATCGCGCGCGGCGGCGAATGGATCGAAACCCGGCTCTTGTCGTCGGGTCCGCGCACCAATCCGTGGTTCCAGGAGTGCTCGTCGCGGACGATCGAGGCCGGCGAGCTCGTCGCCTTCGACACCGACCTGATCGGTCCTTACGGCTTCTGCGCCGACCTTTCGCGCACTTGGCTTTGCGGTGACGCGCCGCCGTCGCAGGAACAGCGCGACCTTTTCCGCATCGCCGCCGGCCAGATCGCCAACAACACGGAGCTGATGCGGCCGGGCGTATCGTTCCGCGACCTCGTCGAGCGCTCGTCAGTGCCGCCGGGGGACTGCTTCCCGGCCCGTTACGGCGTGCTCTATCACGGCGTCGGTCTTGCCGACGAATACCCGACCTTGCCGCATGCTAGCGACTGGACCGACGACACACCCGACGGGGTGCTCGAACCTGGCATGGTGCTGTGCGTCGAGAGCTATATCGGTCGACTTGGCGGCTACGAAGGCGTCAAGATCGAGGAACAGATACTGATCACCGAGTCCGGCAATGAGAAGCTTTCGACCTACCCGCTCGACAATCGGCTGCTTGGCGGCTGCTAATGCATGTCGCGCAAAAGCATGCCCTCGGGCTTGACCCGAGGGTGGGCAGCAGTTTTGCGATAACGACATGCATAAACAGGAATCTAAAGTGCTCGCATGAGGCTGACCGAACGCGACGCGGTTATGTGAGCGCTGCGATCGCCTCGCGCATCGTGGTGACGATCGTTTCCGGCGTTGTCTTGGCCGTGATGAACGGCAAGCCTTTGCGACGCCTTGTCCAGCCGACGACCGTCACCTTCTGCGCCGCAGGCTCGAAACGCTGCGCCAGCGCCCAGCTCTCGCAGTCGATCGCCGCGACGTCGGCCCTGCCCTCGGCAACGGCAACGATCGAAGCACGGTGCCCACAGCTTTCGCTCAGCGCGGAAAAGATGTCCAGACTCTCGCCCAATGCTTGCAGGTCGCGAGTTGGCGCGATGATGCCCGACATGGAATCCAGGCTGTTAAAGGTGAAACGCTGGCCGCGCAGCAGATCGAGCGGAATGACGGCACCGCCGTCGGCCGGCGACCTTGCCTGCGGTGCCTCGCCCGCTCTCATGATGAGGGCGCTCGAATAGAGTTCGCCCTGTCCACCCTCGAAGGCATCGTAACGCGGCTGACCGACGAGCTGGACACGTTGCGACAGGCCGAGTTCCATCGGTCCCCAACAGGTTTGCGCAAGGAGCAGCGCCGGGTGCAGCCAGAGCCGGTGAAAATCCAGCTCGTCCGGCGGCAATGTCGCCGGATCTGGCGCGACGGGTTTTCCCTGATCGTCTCGGATACCGCCAGGCACTGGAGGCAAATCGCCATTGCGGCGGATGATCGTCTCCGGCGCATCGATGCCTCTTTGTCTGAAAGTGTCGCGCAACCGCGCCCATTGCGCGTCGACCTCGTCCCGCGCTTCCGGCCAGTCATACATCGGCAAAGCCGCAATGAATTCGCTCATGTCGGGGATTTGACCGTTATGCGGGGAAATTGACAAGTTCAGGAAAGCGTCGTCCGCGCGGAACCGCCTGCAACAACGCAAGAATCACTCTTTCGGCGGCTCGGCGGGTACCGGTGCGCTGCCAAGCCCATTGAGGCTGCGTGCCCTGACACGCGGCTTGAATGCGCGTCCCGGTTCCGGCATGCGCCGCAGCACGGGGTGGACAACCGGCTCCTTCGCCTTGAAGGCATAGGCCTTGAGCAACGCGAAGTAGTTCGGATAGGCGTAGCCATTGTTCATCCGCAGCCACTCGTCGCGGCGGTCGCGAAACAGTTTCGGCAGCCTGTACCAGGCCACCGTCGGGCTCTTATGATGGACGAAATGTAGATTATTGTTGAGGAACAGGAAGGACAGCGGCGAGCGCTCGACGATGATCGTGCGGCCTTCCGGATGTTCCGACCATTGGTGCTCGGCGTAGGTGCGGATCGAAATCAGCGATTGTCCCAGCCATACCGGCACCAGAACGTAAAGCCACAATGGCATGCCGAAGCCGAACTGCACGATGGGCAGCACGATGGCGAGGCCGATAGCGTGCAGCAGCCAGGCCTTGCGGACGACCTTGTCGCCCGCGACGACCTGCCTGGCGTCGCCGATGAAAAAGCCTATGCAGGACAGCCACGGGCCCAGCACGAAACGGCCGAGCATTGTATTGTTGATCTTCAGCAGGAATTTCATCGCCGACGGCAGTCCCTCGTGCTGCCAGAGCGCCTTGTAACAGCTTTCGGGATCGTCGAGCGGATCGGTCAGGCGCTCGTCTGCATGGTGGCGCAGGTGAATGGTCTTGAACCGGCGAAACGGCCAGACAAGGCCAATCGGCAGGAACACAAACGCTTCGTTGAGCCGCGCGTTCCGGGTTGGGTGGCCGTGCAGGACCTCGTGCATCAGCGAGGATTGCAGCGTCGCAATCAGGGTCAGAAAGGCGAGCGCCAGCAGCGGGTAGGATGGCCAGAGCAGAAAGCCGGCAGCGAGCCAGCCGCCGTAGCAGAGAAGTGCGAGAAATACGGTCGGCCATTCGATGGCTGCTGCGCCGTGTCGCCTATTGCCCATGCTCGTCATGCTATCGACCACTGCCTTCCAGTCGCCGGAACCCGTTTGATTCCTGACAGCATTGTGTCAGGAGTGTTGCATCGGGGCAACGCGATAAAGCGCACAAACTGTTGCGATTGCGCATTTTCAGCTGCATATATTATGCATTGTAAACAACGAACGGGATTCATTTACGCCTGAAGCTCCGCGCTCGCAGGTTTCAGCGCAAATTTTTCCTCCTATCGAGTGGGACGGCGATTTGGACAAACGCGACCTGTCGACGATCTTTCGTGAGCGCCTGAAAATGCTCTTGACAAGGTCCGATTTGAACCAGTCAGCGTTCGCCGGTGCGGTTGGCATCGACCGTTCGGCACTGTCGCAGCTGCTCTCCGGCGGCTCGACCCGCCTTCCCCGTGCTGAAACGCTGCTTAACATCGCCGCCGAATTCAAAGTCTCGCTCGACTGGCTGCTCGGCCTCAGCCACGACGAGGGCGTCACCGGTGAAATCCGCGAGAGCCTTGAGATCGAGGAGGCGCCGGACGGCTTCGACCGCACGCTGCTGGCTCGCTGGCATGCCGAGGCGGCGGGAACGAAAATCCGCTACGTGCCGGCCGGCATTCCCGATCTTCTGCGCACCGAGGCGCTTGTCGACTATGAAGCCGTCATCGCCAACAAGAGCCGCGAGGCACAGGCCGGCGAAACGCAGTATCGCATCGACTACAACCGACGGCCCGAAACCGACATGGAAGTCTGTATGCCGCGCCACACGCTGGAGATCTTCGCGCGCGGGCTGGGCGTGTGGGACCGCTTTCCGGAGGCCGACCGCCACCAGCAACTCCTGCACATGGCGACACTGCTCGACGACCTCTATCCCACCTTCCGCCTGTTTCTCTATGACGGGCGGATGCGCTATTCGATCCCCTACACGATCTTCGGACCTTATCGCGCTGCCATTTACGTCGGCGACATGTATCTGGTGCTGAACGCCACGCAGCCGATCCGCATCCTGACCAGCCATTTCGACAATCTGATCCGTGCCGCGGACGTCAACGCGCATGAGGCGGCCAGCTTCACACGAAAGCTGGCGGAGATGCGATTTTGACCGGTTGTTTCCCACGCCGACATTGACGTCACATAAAGAATTCTTTATATCGTTATCTCAATAATTCTCCGGGAAGGCGTATTCCACAATGACCAATCCGATCGACGCGCTGCTTGCCGAAAAGGGCGTCCTGCTCGCCGATGGCGCCACCGGCACCAATCTGTTCGCCATGGGCCTTGAGGCCGGCGAGGCTCCCGAGCTCTTGAACGAGACCGCACCCGATACCATCACCAGCCTGCACCAGAACTTTGTCGATGCCGGCGCCGACATCATCCTGACCAACTCTTTTGGCGGCACCCGCCATCGGCTCAAGCTGCATCATGCGCAGGACCGGGTCTATGCACTGAACAAGCGCGCCGCCGAGATCGCAAGCGCCGTTGCAAAAAAGGCCGGCCGCAAGGTGATCGTGGCCGGCTCCGTCGGCCCGACCGGCGAGCTGCTGGTACCGCTTGGCGCCATGACCTATGACGAGGCGGTCGGGGCCTTTGCCGAGCAGATCGAGGGGCTGAAGGCGGGCGGCGCCGAAGTCGCCTGGATCGAAACCATGTCGGCGCCGGACGAGATCCGTGCCGCCGCCGAAGCCGCCATCCGCGTCGGCCTGCCGTATACCTATACCGGCTCCTTCGATACCGCCGGCCGCACCATGATGGGACTGCTGCCGAAGGACATCCACGGCGTCGTCGATGGCCTGTCGCAGACACCGCTCGGTGTCGGCGCCAATTGCGGTGTCGGCGCCTCCGACATTCTCGCCTCCCTGCTCGACATGACCGAGGCGAGGCCGGAAGCAACGGTGATCGTCAAGGGCAATTGCGGCATTCCCGAATTTCGCGGTGCCGAGATCTACTATTCCGGCACACCCGAGCTGATGGCCGATTATGTGCGCCTAGCCGTCGATGCCGGCGCCAAGATCGTCGGCGGCTGCTGCGGTACCTCGTTCCAGCACCTTGCCGCCATGCGCAAGGCGCTCGATGCGCACACCAAGTCGGATCGCCCGACCGTCGAGCAGATCGTCGAACGCATCGGCCCAATGCGCAACAAGCAGGCTACGGTCAACGTCGCCGAGACCAGCGAAGCCCGCCGCGAGCGGCGCCGCGGACGCGCCTGACGCTTTCGTCTGCGACATGGTCCGCGCGAAGCAGTGCGGCGCCGAAAAAAAGGCCGGCAAGGTTTCCCTCGCCGGCCTGCCTCACCCGCCCGTAGGCCGGTTCCCCCTATCAGAACGATTCCATCTGAAAGAAACCGGCCGTCATTGCCACTACCGGTTACCGCCGAGCGCCGAGGCAAGGCGCACAAGCGAGAGGAACTCGGACCGGTATCCAAACGGGTCGGCTCCTCTGGCGGCGGTGGCAATCTGCATGATCTTGTCGTAGCCGAACTTCGCGGTCGCATCCTCGTCGCGCAGCTTCTGGCCGAAGGCAGCAACGGCAACGGAGAAACGCTGGTCGGTGCTGGCCTGGTCGAACGACGCCACTTCGTTGGCTGACGTCACTGTCGTGGTGATCAGCTTCGAAGTGTCCTCGTTCGGCAGCTTGTAGCGGATCTTGACGAAGGCATATTCGTCGGCATTGGCAACACCGCCATTGTTCACCGAGGCCTGGCCATAGCGCAGTTGATCAATCTGTTCGCCGCCGCTGCCCTTAGGCGTGATTTCGTAGATCGCTGTGACCGAATGGCCTGAGCCGATCTCGCCGGCGTCGACCCGGTCATTGTTGAAATCCTCGCGATTCATGGCGCGGGTCTCGTAGCCGATCAGCCGGTACTCCGAAACCTTGTTCGGGTTGAACTCGACCTGGATCTTCACGTCCTTGGCGATGGTGAACAGTGTCGAGGAGGCATCCTCGACCAGTACCTTCTCGGCCTCCGCCAACGTATCGATATAAGCAGCGGTGCCATTGCCGTTCTGGGCGATGGTCTGCATCATCTGATCGTTCAGATTGTCGCGGCCGAAGCCGAACACCGACAGGAATACGCCTGTCTTGCGCTCCTTTTCGATCAGCCGCTTCAGATCGTCATCGTCGGTCTGGCCGACATTGAAATCACCGTCGGTGGCGAGCATCACCCGATTGATGCCGTCCTTGACGAAGGATTTCTGCGCCAGCCTGTAGGCTTCCTTGATGCCGGCCTCGCCTGCCGTCGAGCCGCCGGATGTCAGATTATCGATGGCAGCGAGGATCTTGTCCTTTTCCGAAGCCTTGGTGGGCTCCAGCACGGTACCGGCATCGCCCGCATAGGTGACGATCGAGACGGTGTCGTCAGGTCTCAGCTTGTTGACCAGCAGTCGGAAGGCCGACTGCAGGAGCGGCAGCTTGTCCTGCTCGTTCATCGAGCCCGACACATCGATCAGGAAGACCAGATTGGCCTTGGGCTGCTCGGCCGGCTTCACGTCGAAGCCCTTGATGGCGACATGCATCAGCTTGGTGTGCTCGTTCCACGGCGTCGGCATCACGCTGACGGTCGAGTTGAACGGCGCCGAGGCGGAGTCCGGTCCCTTCCAGTCATAGGGGAAGTAGTTGACCATCTCCTCGACGCGCACCGTATCGGCTTGCGGAATAAAACCTTCCTTCAGCGAGCGCCGCACGAAGGAATAGGAAGCGGTGTCGACATCGATAGAGAACGTCGAGACCGGATCTTCCAGTGCGGCATGCACCGGATTGGTCTTGAAATTCTCGATGCGATCGCGGTTTTTCTTTTGCGGCAGCATCTGGTCTGCCGGCGCAGCGGCAGGCTGCTGTGCCATCAGCTTGGGCTCGGCGACCGTGCCAGGCATGAGTCCGACCCGCGCGCCGCCATCGACGGCCGGAGCCGCAGTGCTGGTGCCGCCATTCAGCACAAACTCGCCACTCTGCGCCGGTTCGGGAGCATTGCGGGTGAACACGTCCTGCTGGGTCAACCCGCCGACTGCGGTCGATTCCGCTTTCGGCGGCGATGTCGGCGCCACAAGCGCCTCGCCGGCGTTACGGCTTTCGCTGTCGGCGTCCGCCTTCTTCTGCTTGTCTGCTTCGGCCACGACCGGCGGTTTGACGGTCGCCGGCTTGTCGGCCAGTGTCTCAGTGATCTTATCGTCCCCGCCGAATTCGGGCCCGCTGAATGTGGATTCCCCAAGCATGTACATGGCAGCGTATCCGGCGATCGGCAGGGCAACGAGCCCGGCGATGGCCGGCGTGGCGAAGAGTTTCTTTTGCATGATTTCGCTCCAGAGCCTTTGTGCTCGCTCTGTGAGACGAAGCCCGCTTGCCGATCCTTGGGCGGCCGGTAAAGTTTTTTCTTCCATGTCATAGGCGCGCAGCGCGGCCTGGAGGGCACGCGCCTTTGCGTCCGCGTCCGGCGCCGGTGCCGCGATGTCGCGCAGTCTGTTGAGTTCGTTGTCGTCGACCATGGTCACACTTCCCCGGCTGAACGTATCAGCGTCTTCAGCCGTTTCTTCGCTTCATGGATGTGCCAGGAAACCGTCGTCTCCGAGATCGCCATCGCCTCGGCGGCGGCTGCATGGCTCAGCCCTTCGCCATAGACCAGCAGCACCGCGTCGCGCTGCTTGTCCGGCAGCTTGCGCACCGCCGCCCAGAGCGCCTCGGCCGGGTCTTCCGGCTCAGCCGAGATTTCCCCCGAAATCAGGACATAGGCGCCATAGGCATCGGTCTTGACCGTCTCGCGGGCGGTCTTGCGCATCATGTCGCGCGCCGCATTCAGCGTCATGGCGTAGAGCCATGTCGTGAAGGCGCCGCTGCCATGATAGTCGCGGATCGCCCGGCCAAGCCGGACGCAGACTTCCTGGGCGATATCCTCGGCGTCGGCCTTTTTCCCGCACCAGCGATAGGCGGCGCGATAGACGAAACCGTAGTGCCTTTCGAGCAACTTGCCGAAAGCACCCCGATCTCCGCCCTTCGCCCGCCCGATCAGTTCAGCGTCGGAGGCTTCGCTTTCGTCCAGCATCATCGCCATCATTGCCTGTTGGACGAAGGCTAATGGCTGTTCCTTGGGGCGATGGAAAGAATTTTCTGGCGCGCCGTCACGTCGTAACGGTTGGCGTGCCCTGACCGAGCGTCTCCGCGAACAGCGTCGTCAGCCGCTTCCAGTGGCGCTCGGCGCCGGCTGCATCGAAGGCGCTGTGGTCCGGCACGCACCAGCCGTGCGCCATGCCGGCATAGTTCTCGATGACATGGTCGACCTCGGCCGCGCGCAGCGCTTCGGCCAGCCGCGCCGCTTGCGCGGGCGGAAAGCTGCGATCAGTGCCGGCCGTACCGATATAAACCCTTGCCTTGAGCGAAGCGGCCTTCCGGTGCGGACTGTCGGCGGCGTCACCAGCCAGATTGCCGCCGTGGAAACTGGCCGCGGCAACGATGCGGCCGGGATAGCTGGCCGCTGCGTTCAGTGCCCGCGCTCCACCCATGCAGTAGCCGACAATGCCGACCGGCCCGGCCAGTCCTTGCGCAGCGAGCGCATCGAGGAAAGCGCCGCTGTCGCGGATCGTCTTTTCCTGGGTCGTGCCTTCGAGGAGACCTGTGATTGCGGTCTTGCTCCTCTCGTCGCCGAACGCAGTCTTGGGATCGAACGGACCGTAGGGCGCATTGCGGTAAAAGAGGTCCGGCACAAGCACCGCATAGCCCTCGCCCGTAAGCCGCTCCGCCATCTGATCAAGCGCCGGTCGCGGACCGAAAACGTCCATGTAGAGGATGATCGCTGCCTTGGCTGGGGCCGCCGAACGGAACAGCCGGGCCTTGGCAATGCCGTCGCTTGTCTTGATCCGCATCGCTTGCGTGGCCATCATCCGCTCCGTTGATCTGACCTGCGATAGATACCCGCGGTGACCGTCGCCGCAAGCTGTAGTGAGGCGATCTGCTTCAAGATTTCGTGCGGCATTCGGCGACGCTACAGACGCGCGAATGCTGCCATGTGAAAGGCCTGAACTTCGGCCGGATAGCGATAGTCGGTGCCGTATGGACAGGCGTTGCGATCAAGGCAGCCGCCGGTCCGGCAGGGCGCGCCGTTTTGCCCGCGCACATGCGCCAGACAGGTTTCATGTGCAAAACCATCCGCCGAATAAGCCTCTACCGGACAGGATTTCAGGCAAGGTTTTTCCAGACATGTGTCGCAAAGGTGAATCATGCCGCGGGGTTCTTGGAGCGCAATTTTGTCTTCGAACAGCAGCGCGCCGCGATAGGCATGCCAGAGCCCATATTTCGGATGCATGAGAATGCCGAGCGGTGACGGCTTCAGCCCCTCCGCACGTATCGCCCATTGCTGGAACGGCAGATAAGGCCTGTCGGACGGTGACACCGCGCGCGCCCCGAATTTTCCGGCCACCGCGCCGATCACTTCGCGCGACCATTTGTCGAGCGGATCGTCGATCGGCTGTGACTGTTTCTCCAGCCAGCGCAGGAAGTGCGGCCAAGGTGCGGCACCCGCCTGCCCCACCACCAGGACGGATCTGGCGGCAGCGCCGGAGAGATCGGAAGGCGCCTTCTCAGCGCCTGCAAAATTGAAGCCGCCGCGAAGCATGAGACCGTGTGCGGAAAGTGCCGCCGCGATGGTTTCGACCATGCTGCGCTCGAGGATCATCCCTTCTTGTCCGGGTCGGAGAAGGCGCTCCGCCAGACTTCCTTGTGGATGATGTTGGCGACTTTAGCCCCGCCTGATTCGGGCTCCTTTCAGGTGAAGGCGTCGGCCATCGACGCCTTCTTCCTGGCAATGAAGTCCTTCAGCCCGTCGTCGATACCCGGATCGAGATGCGGCGCCTCGTAGCTTTCCAGCCAGCGGCGGGCGAGCTCGTTGGCGCGCTGCGGCGCGGTTTTTTCGCCTTCGGCCAGCCATTGCTCGTAAGAATTATTGTCGGCAATGTTGGAACGGTAGAACGCGGTCTGGAAATTCGCCTGGGTGTGATCGCAGCCGAGATAGTGGCTGCCCGGGCCAACCTGGCGGATGGCGTCCATCGCCTGGCCGTTTTCCGACAGGTCGACGCCTTGGGAGAACTTCTGCGTCATGCCGAGCTGGTCGATATCCATCATGAACTTTTCGTAGCAGGAGGCGAGACCGCCCTCGAGCCAGCCGGCCGAATGCAGCACGAAATTGGTGCCGGCGAGGATCGTCGAGTTCAGCGTGTTGGCGCTCTCGTAGGCGGCCTGCGCATCGGGGATTTTTGAAGCACAGAGCGAACCGCCGGTGCGGAACGGCAGGCCGAGCCTGCGGGCAAGCTGTGCGGCGCCATACGAGACCAGCGACGGCTCCGGCGTGCCGAAAGTCGGCGCGCCCGACTGCATCGAGATCGACGAGGCGAAGGTGCCGAACAGAACCGGCGCACCGGGCCGGATCAGTTGTGTGAACGATGCCCCGGCCAGAACCTCGGCCAAAACCTGTGTCAGCGTGCCGGCGACCGTCACCGGGCTCATCGCACCGGCAAGGATGAACGGCGTGACGATACAGGCCTGATTGTGGCGCGAATAGACCTTCAGCGCTCCCAGCATGGTCTCGTCGAAGACCATCGGCGAGTTGGCATTGATCAGGCTGGTCAGCACCGTGTTGTTCTCGACGAAATCGTCACCAAACACGATCTTGGCCATCGCCACCGTGTCTTCAGCGCGCTCGGGCGCGGTCACCGAGCCCATGAACGGCTTGTCCGAATATTTAATATGGCTGTAGACCATATCGAGATGCCGTTTGTTGACCGGCACATCGACCGGCTCGCAAACCGTGCCGCCCGAATGGTGGATCGACGGCGCCATATAGGCGAGTTTTACGAAATTCCGGAAATCCTCGATCGTCGCATAGCGCCTGACGCCGTCGAGATCGCGCACGAAGGGCGGTCCATAGACTGGCGCGAACACTGTCGCGTTGCCGCCGATCTGCACCGAGCGCTCGCCGTTGCGGGCGTGCTGGGTATACACGGACGGAGCGGTCTTCAACAGCGAGCGGCAGAGGCCCTTGGGGAAATGCACCCGCTCGCCCTTGACGTCGGCGCCCGCCTCTTTCCAAAGCTTTAGCGCCTCGGCGTCGTCGCGGAAGATGATGCCGATCTCCTCCAGCACCGTGTCGGTGTTCTTTTCGATCAGCGCCAGCCCTTCCTCGTCCAGCACTTCATAGACGTTGATCTTGCGCTTGATATAGGTGAGCTGTGTGCCGGGGCCGCCGCCCGAACGTGCAGCCCGTCGGGCTGCGGCGCCACCGCTGGCAGCGCGCCCGCGCCGCGCGTTTGACGCTTCCTGATCGACCGGCGCGTTCTCACTCATAATCGTTCTTCCCTGGCTTTCGTTCTGGCCTTGATTTACTCCGGCCGGGCTCTTGTACCGGCCTGAAATCCGTTTGCGGCCGCATATTGCGGTCTCTGGCCGGATCGTAGCCATGCACCCTATTCGAAACGGCCCGCCAGCGCCAACGCCTGTCGCAAAATCGACAAGAATTCCAAGAGATTTACGGTCGCTTTCGTTTTGCGGGAAGTCGCAAATCAGCTATGGACAACCGGCCCATGCGGGTTAGGTATTGGCGCGATATTTTTAAGCTGCCGCGATAGTTGTAGCCGGCAAGGAGCCTGAGAAAAAATGGCCGACGACGAGATCATCCTTTCGGAACTCTCCGACGACGAGTTGGTGCAGCAGATGCACGACGATCTTTATGACGGGTTGAAGGAAGAAATCGAGGAAGGCACCAATATCCTTCTCGAGCGCGGCTGGGCGCCTTACAAGGTGTTGACCGAGGCTCTGGTCGAAGGCATGCGCATCGTCGGTGAGGACTTCCGCGATGGCATCCTGTTCGTTCCCGAAGTGCTGCTGTCGGCCAACGCGATGAAGGCCGGCATGTTCATCCTGCGTCCGCTGCTTGTCGCCACTGGCGCGCCAAAGCAGGGCAAGATGGTGATCGGCACCGTCAAGGGCGACATCCACGATATCGGCAAGAACCTGGTCGGCATGATGATGGAAGGCGCCGGCTTCGATGTCATTGACCTCGGTATCAACAATGCGGTCGAAAAATATCTCGATGCCATCGAAAAGCACCAGCCCGACATCATCGGCATGTCGGCGCTGCTGACGACGACCATGCCTTACATGAAGGTCGTCATCGATACGATGAAGGAAAAGGGCATTCGCGACGACTATGTTGTGCTGGTCGGCGGTGCGCCGCTCAACGAGGAATTCGGCAAAGCCGTCGGTGCCGACGCCTATTGCCGCGACGCCGCGGTGGCAGTCGAGACCGCCAAGGACTTCATGAAGCGCAAGCACAACGTCCGCGCTTCGGCCTGAGCCAATAAGTCCGGCACCAACGAGAAAAGCCGCGCCTTGCAGTGCGGCTTTTTTATTCCCAAATGTTTAGAGCCGTGCGGATCAGGGTTTCTTGACGGTATCGTCAACAGCCTTAGCAGTGGATTTGATGTCCTTACCGACGCCGCGCACCGTGTTGGCGCAGGCCGAAACAGCCAAGGCGCAGGCGAGAAGCGGCGCAACGCGGAACAATTTCATGATTGGTGTCTCCCTCAGCATATAAATTCGCTGGACAGCAACGAAGATGGATTAGACTGGTTCCATGACTACCGCGCGAAAACAACAATCCGATCAGGGCGACAGGCTGCTCGTCATCGCCTGTGGGATGATTGCGCGCGAGGTTTTGGCGGTCAAGGAGCAGCTTGGGCTCGACCATCTCGACCTGACCTGCCTGCCAGCGGAGTTCCATTTCTATCCGGACCGCATCGCGCCGGCCATGGACAAGGCTATCGAGAAGGCCAAGACCGACGGCTACAGACACATTTTCGTCGGCTATGCCGATTGCGGCACGGGTGGCTTGCTCGATCGGGTCTGCGAGAAGCATGGCGTCGAGCGCATGGCCGGGCCGCATTGCTTTGCCTTCTACCAGGGCATGGATGCCTATGCGAAAGTCGCCGATGACGACATGATGTCGTTCTACATGACCGACTTCCTCTGCCGGCAATTCGATGCCTTCTTCATGAAGCCGCTCGGCCTCGACAAGCACCCGGAGCTGATCAAGGACTATTTCGGCAATTACGAGAAGCTGATCTATATCGCTCAGACCGACGACCCGGAACTCGACAAGGTCGCCGAAAAGGCGGCGAAAATGCTCGGCCTCGCCTATGAGCGCCGCTCGACCGGCTATGGCGACCTGACGAAGGAGCTGGCCAGCGCTGCAATCCTGGCTTGACGGTACTTCTAGGCAAGGCCTTCTTCAGCTTCGAGCCCGGCGAGCACATCGGCAAAGCTCGTCTTGCAGACGAAACCCAGCCGGTCCCTCGCTCGCGACGCATCGTAGACCCGGTCGATCGACGAAAAAATCGTCCAGCCTTTCTTCGCGTAGAGTGCCGGATAATCCGGAAAATAGCGTGCGACGACCGACGGTGCATCGGCGATCAATGCCGCGCAATCCTCGGGCTGGAACGGTGTTGGTGCCGAAATGATGAAGATGTCGAAGCCCAATTGCGGTGCTTTCTCCAAGGCAGCGATATGGGCATCGGCAGCATCCTCCACCGTCAGCCGGCGAAACAAAAGCTCATTGGCTTTGGTGTTGGCGTCCGACTGTTCGATCACGTGCGCCATATCGTCTGCTTCGGGAAAGAACCGAGCGGTGCGCAGTACGATCGACGGAAGGCCGAACTGGAGCTGGTAAAGGCGACAAAGATGTTCCGCGGCAAGCTTGGTGACGCCATAGATGTTGCGTGGCTCCGGCGACATGTCTTCCGTCAGCCATGCCGCCTTGCGCGCGCTTCCCGTGAAACCGGCGCGTATGGCCTCGGAAATCATCAGCGATGTCGTCGACGTAAACACGAAGCGCTGAACCGCGAATGCAGCGGCCGCATCGAGCAGGTTGAGCGTGCCGCGCACATTCGTCTCGACGAAATCCTCGTTGCGATAACGTTCGATGTCGGGCTTGTGCAGCGCGCCGCTGTGGATGATGGCCTCGATGCGGTTCTCCTCGACCGCCTGCATGACCAGGTCGCGATCGGCGACTGAGCCGACGATTGGAGTTTCCGAAGACGGAACGGGATCGAGGCCGGTGACGTCATGGCCGAGGGCCCGCAGGCGCGGTGCCAAGGCGCTGCCCAGCCAACCCGACGATCCCGTCAGCAAGATCCGCATTCTTTCCACCTCGTTTCCGCTGTCGATGCCCAAGCACGGATGACAGAACGTGGCGAAACATTAAGGTATGCGCCAGACAAGAAAACGGGCTGCTCCAGCCATCAACAGGGAAACGCCACCGATGATCGCTCGCCTCATGTTTGCCGCAGCAACTGTCCTCTGCTTGACCATGCCCGCGTTCGCCGATGGCGAGGTGCAGAAGTTGATAACGGCTGCCGACAAGGCGCGGCTCGACAAATATGGCGAGACGCGCAAGGCAGCGCTTGACGAGGCGAAGGCCGGCGATCCAGCCGAGGTCAAGCAGCTCGACGCCTTGCTGGCAAAGCCGCTGGTTTCCTTCTCCGACAACGACCTGACCGGCAAGTGGCAATGCCGCACCATCAAGGCCGGCGGATTGAGCCCGCTCGTCATCTATGGCTGGTTCAAATGCAAGGTGAGCGACGACGGTTCCGGCTGGAGACTGGAAAAGATCACCGGCTCGCAGCGCACCAAGGGCCGCTTCTTCGACGATGGCGAGAAACGCGCGATCTATCTTGGTTCCTTCTACGTCAACGACGATCCGGCAAAGCCCTACGGCAGCGGCCCGGAAAGCGATCAGGTCGGCTATGCCTTCCGCAACAGCGCCAGCGAATGGCGCATCGAGTTCCCGGCGCCCTATTACGAATCGAAGCTCGACATCCTCGAATTCAAGCGCTGAGCCCTCCGATCATCAAGGGTTAACCCGGTCAGCCTAGCATTCGCACGCAAAGAACAGGTCTTTGCGGAGGTCGCGAACCATGGCACGGTCGGAACCAAACCAACGACCGATCGTCGTCGTCACCGAAGGCGGCTCGCATATCTGGGCGATCGTCAACGCGGTCGCCGATCAACTTGGGCCGGTCAGCGTCATCCTCGAAGCCTCTGAATCCAAAAAGCAATTACTGCTCGCCCGGGCGCGGCGGCAAGGCTGGACCTCGGCCATGGGCCACGATGGTGCTGACGCGCCTCGGCAAGCGCTTCTTCGCCGGCCACGAAGTCGGGACGCTACCCAGCTCAGGCAGCGCCGCCATTTCTCATTTCTGAACAGAACACACCATCAGTTGCCGTTCGATAGCCGCGTGGTTCGAACGGCTATCTTCGGCGGAAGTTTTTTAGCCGACCATTCACGAAGAATTTTGATTCCAAAAAATACCCGATAGGAATCGCCACCAAGAAACAAAGGACAATTGGGCCGATCAGTTTGAGCGCAATGATGATGCCGGCACCCAATAGGACGTAGAACGAAAAGAACCAGAATTTATGCAATATCGACCAGCCCCGATTGCGCCTCCACAATACACGAGACGAGCCTTCGCTCAACACGGCGTCTGGTGACGCGCCGATTTACCGGATGCCCACCCCCCGCTAACATTGCATCATGAGCGACATCGACCACCGCACCATCATTGCCGGCCTTTCGGTCGAGGACCGTCGCGACCTCACCGCCAGGCTTGACTGGCCAGGCATTGTCCGGCTGGCCGCCCATGGCGGGCTGGTTATCCTGCTGGGCGCGTTGATCGCCGCCCGCATCCCGTTCTGGCCGCTTCTCGTCTTGCCGCAGGGAATCCTGATCGTCTTCTTCTTCACGCCGTTGCACGAGACCATCCATGAAACGGCGTTCAGGACGGCGTGGCTCAATCGCGCTGTTGCCGCCGTGGCCGGCTTCCTGATCCTGCTGCCGCCGGCATGGTTCCGCTATTTCCATTTCGCCCATCACCGCCATACGCACGACCCGGAAAACGACCCCGAACTGAGGGCGCCGAAGCCGGAGACCGTCAGCCAATATCTGCGCTATCTGTCGGGCGGCCCCTATTGGATCGCCATGGGCCGCGTGGTCGCAACCAATGCGGCTGGCCGCAATCGCGACGGCTTCGTACCGGAAAAGAGTCGCGGGAAGGTGGTTGCCGAAGCACGGCTGTTCCTTATCGGTTATGCCGTGTTGCTGGCAGCATCTCTCGCCATACAGTCGGCGCTGCTGTTGTGGGTCTGGATCGTGCCGATGCTGGTAGGACAGCCGTTTTTGCGGGCCTACCTGCTGGCCGAGCACGCGTTGTGCCCGCATGTCGCCAACATGCTCGAGAACACCCGCACCACCTTCACCAACAGGCTGGTGCGCTTCGCGGCCTGGAATATGCCATACCATTCGGAGCACCATTCCTATCCGGCCGTTCCCTTCCACCGCCTGCCGCGCTTCCATGAGATCGTCGCGGAGCATCTAGGCACGACCGAACGAGGTTACGTGCGCTTCCACAGGAAGCTGGTCGGCAGCTTCGATGGCCGCGCCGGCTGATCTGTGCTGAAAGACTCCGCTTTCAACCGCGGCCGTCGATTGCGTCGCTTTTGAAGGCCCCCGCGTCGTCCCATAACAAGCAGCCCAACAGCGCTTCCGGCAATGCTCGAAACCACTGCATTGGCCCAAAACATCGGAATCGATCTTTGGAGGGCACGATGCAGCGGAGTTAGATGGTAGAGCATCGTTTGTGCGTTCGATTGGACGCGCGGCGCTCTGCAGGAGCAGGAATTCATGGCCGATCTGATCGTCGTCTACTGGCGCGACATCCCCGCCCAGGTCATCGTCAAAAAGGGCCGGCAGAACGCCAAGCGCGAACTGCCGCTGCGCTTCACCGAGGCGATCGACATGTGCGCCATGCGCACCGGCGCCGGCGGCACCGACGACTATCTTGCCGAATGGCGCAAGACAGAACCCATCCTAGTCGGTGACGATCTTGAAGCCGAGGCCGAGAAGGCTCTTCAGGAAATCGATGCGAAATACGACCGCGAGCGGCTGGTCGCTCTGGTCAAGGCGGGCGGCAAAGAAAATGTCTGATCCCCAATCAATGCCGGCGACGACGGCTCAGACCGGCCTGACGCAGGCGACCATCGTCAGGAAGGCGGCGCCGAAATCCGACTACAAGCCGGCCGACGTGTCGCCGCAGCGGCGCGTGCAGCGCTCGTTTGCAGTGCGGCTTTGGTCGGTCCGGCATTCGCGGCTGCTCGAATGGTTTTACGCCAAATTCGCCGATATGTTTCTGCTCCTCCACCCGCTGTGGAAGGGCATCGGCTACAGCCGCGTCGAAGGACCGGTGAAATTCGTCGAAAAGCGCGTCAAGGGTTTCATGTTCGACTGCCGCATGTGCGGCCAGTGCATCCTTTCCTCGACCGGCATGTCGTGCCCGATGAACTGCCCCAAGCAACTGCGCAACGGCCCTTGTGGCGGTGTCCGCGCCAACGGCAATTGCGAGGTCGAGCCTGATATGCCCTGCGTCTGGGTTAAGGCCTGGGAAGGCTCGCGGAACATGGTGCATGGCGACAAGATTTTTGACGTGCAGAAACCAGTCGACCAATCCTTGCGCGAGACCTCCGCGTGGCTGCGCGTCACCGCGCAGGCGGCGGCCGCCCGCGATGCGGCCCGGAACATTACCAACACTGGAGCGTCGGCATGATTGGCCGCCAGCCCGACGAGAATCCGGCCGGCATCCATTTGCCGCTCGATCCCCTGCCCGGCCACACCTCGCGTGGTCGCCTGGAGCGCGTATTGAGACGCGGCGAATTCGCAGTGACGACCGAGCTCAATCCGCCCGACAGCGCCGATCCGGAAGACGTCTACAACCGCGCCAGGATTTTCGACGGCTGGGTCGACGCCATCAATGCCGTCGACGCTTCCGGCGCCAACTGCCACATGTCGTCGGTCGGCATCTGCGCCCTCCTGACCCGCATGGGCTATGCCCCGATCATGCAGATCGCCTGCCGCGACCGGAACCGCATCGCCATCCAGGGCGACGTGCTTGGGGGTGCTGCGATGGGCGTCGCCAATATGCTCTGCCTGACCGGCGACGGCGTGCAGGCCGGCGACCAGCCCGGCGCCAAGCCGGTGTTCGATCTCGACTGCATGTCGCTGCTCGAAACCTGCCGTATCATGCGCGACAACGGAAAATTCCTGTCCGGCCGCAAATTGACGACCCCGCCGCAGCTTTTCCTTGGCGCGGCCATCAACCCGTTCGCGCCGCCGATCGATTTCCGGCCCTATCGGCTTGGCAAGAAGATCGCTGCCGGCGCGCAGTTCGTGCAGAGCCAGTATTGCTTCGACGTGCCGATGTTCCGTACCTACATGCAGAAGGTCCGCGATCTCGGCTATACCGAGAAATGCTTCATCCTGTGCGGCGTCGGGCCGCTGGCCTCGGCCAAGACGGCCAAATGGATCCGCTCCAACGTGCCGGGCATTCACATTCCCGATCAGATCGTCAAGCGCCTGGAAGGCGCTCAGGATCAGAAGAAGGAAGGTAAGCAGCTCTGCATCGACATCATCAATGAGGTGAAGGAAATTCCCGGTGTGTCCGGCGTTCATGTGATGGCCTATCGCCAGGAAGAATACGTCGCCGAGATCGTCGACGAATCCGGCGTGCTGAAGGGCCGCCGGCCATGGAAGCGCGAAATCCGCCGCGACGACCAGCTCGTTGCCGACCGGCTCGACCACATACTGCATGACGACCTCACCGAAACCCAGGTCGACATGGTCAAAACCGCGCATTGACAGCGCGAATCGTCAGCATTCGCTTGATCACAAACAGATAACGATATAAAGAACTCTTTATATCACGATGGAGAGATTTCATGACCCGCACCATCGTCGCATCGGCGACACGAGAAATCATCATCGGCTTCGATCAGCCCTTCTGCGTGATCGGCGAGCGCATCAATCCGACCGGCCGCAAAAAGCTCGCCGCCGAAATGATCGCCGGCAATTTTGAGACCGTCATCAAGGATGCGCTGGAGCAGGCCGCCTGCGGCGCGACCATGCTCGACGTCAACGCCGGCGTCACCGCAGTCGACCCCAACTCCACCGAGCCGGCGCTGCTGGTGCAGACGCTGGAGATCGTGCAGGGCCTGGTCGATCTGCCGCTGTCGATCGACTCCTCGGTGACCGCCGCGATCGAAGCGGCGCTGAAGGTCGCCAAGGGCCGGCCGCTGGTCAATTCCGTCACCGGCGAGGAGGAAAAGCTCGAAGCCATCCTGCCGCTGATCAAGAAATACAACGTTCCGGTCGTCGCCATTTCCAACGACGAGACCGGTATTTCGATGGACCCCGATGTGCGCTTTGCCGTCGCCAAGAAGATCGTTCAGCGCTGTGCCGACTTCGGCATTCCGGCGCATGACGTGGTCGTCGACCCGCTGGTCATGCCGATCGGCGCGCTTGGCGATGCCGGCCGCCAGGTATTTGCCTTGCTACGCCGGCTGCGCGAGGAGCTCAAGGTCAACACCACCTGCGGCCTCTCCAACATCTCGTTCGGCCTGCCGCACCGTCATGGCATCAACGCCGCCTTCATCCCGATGGTGATCGGCGCAGGCATGACCTCGGCGATCATGAACCCGGTGCGGCCGCAGGAAATGGAAGCGGTGCGCGGCGCCAACGTGCTGAACGGCACCGACGAGAACTGCACCAACTGGATCAGGACATACAAGGACTACAAGCCTGCTGAAGGCGGCCAGGCCGTTGCCGCCCGGACGCAGGTCAACGCGCCGGGCGATGGCAATGGCAATGGCGGACGCAGGCGCGGCGGCCGCGAAGCTCGGATGGCCCGGGGTTGAGCCATGGCTTGGCCGACACGATATGGGTTTACGACTGGGGAGGAACCGAAACACCGCGGCATCGCTGCCGTGGCCAAGACCCGAGCAGCGTAGAAAGTAAAGTCTGGAACGAATGAACTCTCCCGTCAACATCACTGATCCGCTCGTGCTGTTCATGCCGTCGGGCAAGCGCGGGCGGTTTCCGGTCGGCACGCCGGTTCTGGATGCCGCGCGCCAGCTTGGTGTCTACGTCGAGAGCGTGTGCGGCGGGCGTGCCACTTGCGGGCGTTGCCAGATCGAGGTGCAGGAAGGCAATTTCGCCAAGCACAAGATCGTCTCCTCCAACGATCACCTCTCGCCCAAGGGCGCCAAGGAAGAGCGCTACGAGCGCGTTCGCGGGCTCCCCGAGCGGCGCCGCCTGTCCTGCTCGGCACAGATCCTCGGCGATCTCGTCGTCGACGTGCCGCAGGACACCGTTATTAACGCGCAGACTATCCGCAAGGACGCCGATACCAGGGTCATCGCCCGCGATGCGGCTATCCGCATGTGCTATGTCGAGATCGAAGAACCCGACATGCACAAGCCGCTCGGCGACCTCGACCGTCTGAAGATCGCGCTGATGAAGGACTGGGGCCTCAAGAGCCTCGATTTCGATTTCCATCTGTTGCCGCAGGTGCAAGGCATTTTGCGCAAAGGCAACTGGGCCGCGACGGCCGCCATCCACAAGGACACCGACAGCGAGACCGCGCGGGTCATCGCCCTGTGGCCTGGCCTGAAGAACGAGGCGTACGGGCTTGCCTGCGATATCGGCTCGACCACGATCGCCATGCATCTGGTGTCGTTGCTGTCGGGTCGGGTCGCCGCCTCGTCGGGCACCTCCAATCCGCAGATCCGCTTCGGCGAGGATCTGATGAGCCGCGTCTCTTACGTGATGATGAACCCGGACGGCCGCGAAGGCATGACGGTCGCCGTGCGCGAGGCCATTTCGGGCCTCGTCGACAAGGTCTGCGCCGAAGGCAACGTCCAGCGTAACGATATCCTGGATTCCGTTTTCGTCGGTAATCCGATCATGCATCATCTGTTCCTCGGCATCGATCCGACCGAGCTCGGCGGCGCTCCCTTCGCGCTAGCCGTCTCCGGCGCCGTGCACATCAAGGCATCGGATATCGGCTTGAAACTCAACCAGGGCGCCAGGCTTTACATGCTGCCTTGCATTGCCGGCCATGTCGGCGCTGATGCGGCTGCAGTGACGTTGTCGGAAGGCCCGCACCGGCAGGACGAGATGATGCTGATCGTCGATGTCGGTACCAATGCCGAGATCGTGCTCGGCAATCGCCAGCGGGTCGTGGCGGCCTCCTCGCCAACCGGCCCGGCGTTCGAGGGTGCGGAAATCTCCGGTGGCCAGCGCGCCGCACCGGGTGCAATCGAGCGCGTCCGTATCGATCCCGAAACGCTGGAGCCGAAATACCGCGTCATCGGCTCGGAACTCTGGTCCGACGAGCCGGGCTTCCTCGACAGCGTGCAGGCGACCGGCGTCACTGGTATTTGCGGCTCCGGCATCATCGAGGTGGTCGCCGAGATGTACCTCGCCGGCATCATTTCCGAGGACGGCGTCGTCGATGGATCGCTGAGCGGCCACTCGCCTCGCGTTGTAGCCAATGGCCGCACCTTCTCCTATGTGCTGAAGGAAGGCGAGCCCAAGATCACCATTACCCAGACCGACGTGCGCGCCATCCAGCTTGCCAAGGCGGCGCTTTACGCCGGAACCAAGCTTTTGATGGAAAAGCAGCACACCGAACATGTCGACCGTATCCATTTTGCCGGTGCGTTCGGCTCGTTCATCGATCCGAAATACGCAATGGTGCTGGGCCTGATCCCGGATTGCGACCTCGACAAGGTCTCGGCCGTCGGCAATGCGGCCGGCGCCGGCGCCCGCATGGCGCTCCTGAACCGCGGCTATCGCCGCGAAATCGAGGAAACCGTCAGCAGGATCGAGAAGATCGAGACGGCGCTGGAGCCGAAATTCCAGGAACATTTCGTTTATGCCATGGCGCTCCCAAATAAGATCGACCCGTTCCCCAAGCTGTCGGCGGCGGTGAAACTGCCGCCGCGCAAGACGGTGAGCGAAGACGGCATTGCCGGCGACGCCGCCCCGAGGCGCCGTTCGCGCGAAGGCCACGCCGCGCGGCGCGGGCGGGGATGACTTGCCTCCGCTAGGCTGTCAGCCTTTCCATTTTCATTTGTATGCAAATGTTTCCAGATCGCGCCGATCTCGAAACGAAATCGCGTTTTCGTGAAATCCGCCAGATACATGTGCGGAGCATTTAACCGGCATCGAACGGCAGGCAGAAACAGTTTTCGGCCACCGCAACGCTCCAAAGGAGATCAAGATGTCGATGTTCGGAAGCCTCGGCCGCTATGGTGCGGCCTTCAAGAAAACACGTGAAGCGCGCAAGTCGCTGCGCATCCTCAACAGCTTGCCGCCTGAGATCCAGAAGGACATTGGCTGGCCGGTGTCGCCGCGTTCGAGCGAAAGGCAGCTTTCGGTCGGCTGGGGCATGCAGCGCGGATGAACTTCATCGACAAATGCAAGCTGCTTGGTATTCGCCGGGGCCGCAATGCGGCTCCGGCTGCACCCAGCAATTGGCTGCGCGCCGCACTGCCGCCGCGGCGCTGAGCTGCCCAGGTGGGCTGGCGACTTCATGGACCGGAGGCTTTATCGCCAGCTGGAGTCAAACCACCGTGTTGAGATTGCATAAATATTGACTTTTTTGGTGGCGACACAATCTTCAAAATAGTCGGGGGTTCTCTTAGTCGGCTCAGCCGAAGTCCGTGTATCTGCATGCCCAGTCTCAAAAGCCACGTCGTTTCGTTCGTGCTCAGGTACAGCCGTAAGAAGGCGTTTTCCAGCCCGGAGAACCTGCAGCGCTGGATCGCCTATGCGCGCAAGACGGAAAACCATCGGCCGCCTGCGTCGCTGCGGTCGCGCCTGGAGATCACAACCCGCACGATCAACGGCTTTCCCGTCTACGAGATCGCGCCCAAGGCTGGTGAGCGGAGGCGGATTCTCTACCTGCACGGCGGCGCTTACGTCTTTGAAATCACCCCCTATCATTGGCGGCTGATCGCCGACATGGCCGACCGCCTCGGGTTCGGTATCACCGTGCCGATCTATCCCATTGCTCCCGAACACGATTTCCACGCCATGTTCGGTATGGTCGGCGCCGTCTACCGCCAGATGTTCGGCGAAACCAGGGCAAATGACATCATCTTCATGGGCGATTCCGCCGGCGGAAACATGGCTGTCGTGCTGACCATGATGGCTGCGCAAGACGGCCTGCCCTTGCCATCACGCCACGTGCTGATTTCGCCCGGCCTCGACGTGTCGCTCGCCAACCCAGAAATGTATGAGGCCGAACGCAACGATCCGTGGCTGGGCATTGCCGGCGGCCGCGAGGCGATCCGGCTTTACAGCGCCGGCATAGATCCCACCGACTGGCGCATCAGCCCGGTTTACGGCGACCTGTCGGTGCTGCCCAAAACGCTGCTGCTGACCGGTTCACGCGACCTGCTGACCCCCGACAATCTGATCTTCGCGGAAAAGGCGCGCGTGGCCGGCGTCGAAATAGAGGTCGTCCACGAGCAAGGCATGTTCCATGTCTGGCCGTTGATCGACATGCCGGAGGCGCGGCGCGCGCGGGACAGCATCGTTGCGTTCTTGACCAACGAAACTGACAGTTATCATGCCAAGGCAGGAGAGTTGTCGCTGCAAAGGGCAGACCGCGACGGAACCCCTCGCGATCTGGTTGCGCCGCTCAGGTCGTAGTTTGGCTCAGAACTTCCCAGTTTCCCTGAACATCTCAAACGTTGCGCGGATATGGTCAGCGACTGCCTTCACCGGCGCGCTGGCGTCCGGCGTCACCACCATGGCGAGGTTGTAGGTGCCGATGTCTGGCATGCCGTCCTTCGGGCACAGCTCGACCATGTCACTGCCGAGGAACGATTTCGGCAGCGGCGCGACTGCAAGATCCGCCATGATCGCGGCGCGCTGGCCGGCCGTGTGCGCGCTCATATAGGCGATACGGTAGTTGCGGCCCTCGCGGCCAAGCGCCTCCAATGCACCCGCCCGCCAGGCGCAGCCTTCTTCCCACAAGGAGACCGGCAGCGGCTCGCGCAGATGCGCACAGCCCCCCTTGGCACCGGCCCAGACGATAGGCTCGGTGAGCAGTACTTCGGCGCCGATCGCGCTGGTCTTGTATGAGTTGGTGAGCAGCGTGATGTCGAGTGCCCGATCGTCCATGCGACGGCGCAGGTTGACGCTCTGGTCGATGGTGACGTCGACCGCGATGGAAGGATGCGACTGTGCGAATCGCTTCAGCACATGCGGCAGCACACGTTCGCCATAATCGTCCGGCGAGCCGAGCCGCACCACCCCGACAATGTCTGGAATGATGAACTTCGACACCACCTCGCGATTGATCGACAGCAGCCGGCGCGCATAGCCGAGCAGCATCTCGCCATCGGTGGTCAGCGTCACCGAACGGGCGTCGCGCGCGAACACCGAGCGCCCGAGAATGTCCTCCAGCTTCTTGATCTGCATGGAGACGGCCGACGGCGTGCGGAAGACCGCATTCGCCGCAGTGGTGAAGCTGCCGGTCTCGGCGATTGCGACGAAAGTGCGCAGAACGTCGAGATCGAGCAGCGGCAGCGGATGATTGAGTGGGGCGTTCATGGCAAGCGACCTTCAATTTTTCTGATGCAAACCATCATTCCATTTCGTTTGATTGAACATCAGTTTGGGAGGATAGTCAACTCCATCGAAGGCAGGACGCATCGAAGTGGTCCCGAAACAACCATGACACGGACCTGCAATCGATACGAAATGAAGCTGAAACAAACCCGGTGTACCGCCTGACGCTGCAAGCGCCGGGACAATCCCGGCCCAACGCGAAGGAGAATGAGATGTCTATCCTGTCATCCATCGGTCGGATCGCGACCGAGTTCAGCGAGGCCCGTGCCCGCTACCAGACGGAACGCGCCATCCGCGCGCTGCCGATTGAACTGCAGAAGGATATCGGCTGGCCCGAAGCTGCCGATGCCAAGACCGGCACTCGCCATGGTGTGGGATCTTGGGCTGGAGCGAAGTAAACCGTGTGTATCAACAGCTGAAGGCCTGCCGCGCAGATCAGCCCGGCAGGCCTTTTTGTTTGTATTCAAATGATTTTCCCGAGCCATGTCGCCGTCGCATGCCGCATATGAGCAAGTCGCATAGCAGCCCGCACTGGCAACCAACACATTGTAAATAATCGAAAATCCTGGGCAGGTTGCCCAAATTTGTCGCATTCCGTGTCGCTTTTCATATCAAGTGCTTCGCTTTTGCGATTTAGTTTCCCCTCACGTAAGCCTATATGATCATCAACAAACGAGCTGCCCCACTCCATCAAGCGAAGGCGACCCGTCTGAGCAACTGAATGGAGATGATCATGAAGCTTTTTGCCCGCCTCTTTGCCCGCCGCGAAATGAACCTGACGACCGCGCTCGAGCGCCAGCGCCTGGCCAACACCATGCCCGGCCAGACCGGGGCCATGGCTGCCGCGCGCCTCGGCTTCGTCGCCTGAGACAGCAATCCTGGCGGAAGCAGCCCAGCGCTGCTTCGAAGTCGATCCAGCGCCGCCTCGGTTTTGCCGAGGCGACGTTTTCGTGTGCGCAGACTGCGTAGGCTCGTTGGTCGGTCCGGCGGCCTGTCACGTCCTTCGCCGCATAGCGATTGCCCATTTGCGACCCGTGTCGCAAATAAATTCGCTCCGTTGCCATCTAGCCAATTGACAGGAAACGTCTTTCCTGATGTCGCTATGCTGATCGCGACATCCTGTTCGCGCCATTGCAGCGTGAGGATCTACCCGTGAACGTCGTAAAGCACCCGATCCGGCGATCGTTTGTATTCTTCCTGGTCCCCGATTTCACCATGATCGCCTTCGCGACGGCGCTCGATCCGTTGCGTTCGGCCAACCGCATGCTCGGCTATGAAGCCTATCGCTGGCGGCTCGCCAGTATCGACGGCAAGCCGGTGCGCGCCTCGAACGGTGTCGAATGCGCCGTCAACACCTCGCTGGAGGAAGAGCGCAAGAAAATGTCCGGACCGGACCGGCCGAACATGGCCATCGTCTGCAGCGGCATCAATGTCGAGCGCTACCAGAACAAATCGGCCTTTGCCTGGTTGCGCGAGGAGTACAATCGTGGCGTTGCCGTCGGCGGCCTGTGTACCGGCGCGCATATCCTGGCCGCAGCAGGCCTGTTGTCCAACAAGCGCTGCGCCATCCATTGGGAGAACCTGCCGGGCTTTTCCGAGGCGTTCCCCAAGGCCAATGTCTTCGCCGACCTCTTCGAGATCGACCAGAACATCTACACCTGCGCCGGCGGCACCGCCGCCCTCGATATGATGCTGAAGCTGATCGGCGACGATTTCGACGAGAGCCTCGTCAACCGTGTCTGCGAGCAGGTGTTGACCGATCGCGTGCGCAGCCCGACCGACCGCCAGCGCCTGCCGCTGCGCGCCCGCCTTGGCGTGCAGAATTCCAAGGTGCTGACCATTATCGAGCTGATGGAAGCCAATCTCTCCGAGCCGCTCTCGCTGATCGAGATCGCTGACCATGTCGACCTGTCGCGCCGGCAGATCGAGCGCCTGTTCCGCACCGAGATGGGGCGCTCCCCTGCCCGTTACTATCTGGAGATCCGCCTCGACCGCGCCCGGCACCTGCTGATCCAGTCGTCGTTGCCGGTGGTCGAAGTGGCGGTCGCCTGCGGCTTTGTTTCCGCCTCGCATTTCTCCAAATGCTATCGCGAGTTGTACGCCCGCTCGCCGCAACAGGAACGCGTCGACCGCAAGCAGCTTCTGGCGGCCTGATCGGACCATCGGCTGAACGAAGCCCGCCGAGTCAATGCACTTCGGCCGTGCGCATCGCCTCGACGCGGATATCTTCCGTCAGCCGCGCCTTCAGTGCCGAAAACTCCGGGCTGGTCTTCAGCGTGTAGTGGCGCGGATGCGGCAGGTCGACGGCAACGTCCGACTTGATGCGGCCGGGCCGCGCCGTCATCACCACCACGCGCGACGCCATGAAGATCGCCTCCTCGATGTCATGGGTGACGAACAGCACCGTTTTTTGCCGGCGCTCCCATATGCCGAGAAGCAGCTCCTGCATCAGCCCTCGGGTCTGGTTGTCGAGTGCTCCGAACGGCTCGTCGAGCAGCAGGATCTCCGGATCGTTGGCCAGTGCCCTGGCAATCGCGGTGCGCTGCTGCATGCCGCCGGAAAGCTGCTTCGGCCAATGGCTTTCAAAACCTCTCAGCCCGACGAGATCGACGTAAGAAGCCACGATTTCGTTGCGCTCGTGCTCGGCCATTCCACGTTCGCGCAGCCCGAAGGCGATGTTCTCGGCGACCGTCAGCCACGGAAACAGCGTATAGGACTGAAAAACCATGCCGCGGTCTGGACCGGGCCGGTCCACCACCCTGCCGTCGAGCATAACACGTCCCCCACTCGGCGCTTCGAGGCCGGCGACGATCCTGAGCAGCGTCGACTTTCCACAGCCGGATGGCCCCAGGATGGTGATGAAGTCGTTGGCGGCGACCGCCAGATCGATCGGCATCAGCGCCTTGACCGGCTGCCCACCGCCGACACCAGTGAAGGTGCGCGAGACGCCTTCGATGAGCAGCTTGCTCACGCCAGGCTCCATGGAAACAGCCAACGGTTGAGCGCCTTGAAGGCGAAATCGGACAACAGCCCGATCAGGCCGATGACGATGATGCCGAAGATGATCTGCCCTGTCGCCAGCCGCGACTGGCTGTTGATGATCATGTAGCCGATGCCCGACGACGAGCCGATCAGCTCGGCGACGATGACATAGGTCCAGGCCCAACCGAGCACCAGGCGCAGGGTTTCGGCAATCTCGGGCGCATTGGCCGGCATGATCACGCGCCGCACGATGCCGTTGTCGGACGAGCCAAGCGTGTAGGCCGCCTCGACCAGGTCGCGCCGTGTGCCGCCGACCTTGACCGCGATGATCAGGATGATCTGGAACACCGAGCCGACGAAGATCACCAGCAGTTTTTCGAGCTCGCCAACGCCCGCCCACAGGATAAGCAGCGGAATGAAGGCCGATGCCGGCAGATAGCGGGCGAAGGAGACGAACGGCTCCAGGAACGCCTCCACGGGCTTCCAGGCACCCATCACGATGCCGAGTGGCACGGCAACGATGGCCGCCATCAGGAACCCGCCGAAGACGCGCCAGATGGTGATAAGGATGTCGAGCCAGAAGCGGTCCTCGACCAGTAGCCGCCAACCGTCTCTCACCATCGACAGCGGATCGGCAAGGAAAATGCGATTGACGTGGCCGCCAAGCGTGATCCACGCCCAGAACGCCACGAACAGCACGAAGAACGAAATGCCGAGCACGGTGCGAATGCCCGGCGAGACCGGATGCAAGGGGCGCGGCATCTTCGACCGTCCTCTGATCGGAATGAAAAGCGGCGGCGCACGCGCCGCCGCCGGGCGACAATCCTGCCGGTTAATCGGCGACGGCGCTGGTGTCGGCCAATGTCGATACGTCGGGCGCTTCCTTGATCAAGCCCATCTGCAGCAGAAGCTCGCCGGCGGTCTTGGAAAAGTCCTGGAATTCCTTGGTGAAGAACTGCTTGTTTTCAGCCTTGTCGGCCCATTTCAGGTATTTTGCCGACGCTTCGAACTCCTTGGCCGACTGCTTCACGTCGGCGCCCATCGTCTCATAGGATTTCGCCGGGTCGCTCTTTATCAGGTCAAGTGCCTCGAAATAGCTGTCGGCAAGCGCCTTGGCCGCATCCGGATTGGCCTTGAGGAACTCCGGCGTGCAGCCGACCGTGTCGAGCACCATCGGATAATCGAGAGTGGTCACAAGGATATGGCCCTGGTCGGACTTTTCGCGCACCGCCGAGATGAACGGCTCATAGGTGACCGCCGCATCGTTCTGGCCGGCGAGAAACGCTTGCGCCGCCGCGTCCGGCTCCAGGTTGACGACCGTCACGTCCTTGGTCGACATGCCGTTCTTGTTGAGCACCCAGGCCAGCATGAAATAGGGCGACGTGCCCGGCGCCGAGGACGCGACCGACTTACCCTTGAGATCGGCGACGGTCTTGATGTCGTTGCGGGCGACGATGCCGTCGGCGCCGTAGGACTTGTCGAGCTGGAATATCTGCTTGGTCGTCACGCCGTTAGCGTTCCAGACCAGCCAGGTCTCGACCGTAGTGGCGGCGCATTGCAGGTCGCCGCTGGCGATGGCGAGGGGCCGACTGGCTTGCGGCACCTTCTTCAAGGTGACGTCGAGGCCGTGTTTTTCGAAGATGCCGGCCTGCTTGGCGAGCGTCAGCGGCGCAAAGCCGGTCCATCCACTGATGCCGATGCTGACCGACGTAGCGGCGGTGGCCGGCGCGGACAATCCGACGGCAAGCGTCAAGCTTGCTGCAAGAATTCCGATCCTGTTCATGTCGGTTCCCCTTTTTTGTTCGGATGGAGAATTGTGTCACAGACGCGCACAGGCTTGTCAATGAAGCAGATGCTGCACTGCGGTATGTCACCACCGGCAGCAAACTTCGCCATTAGCGGGTGTTGTACATCCAGCTGCGGTCGCGCCACATTTTTTCGCCGACCAGGCAGTCGGTGACGGGGATGTCCTGTGCCAGAACCAATGGCGGATGCGCCGCCTCTTCCGCCGCTCGCTGCGGCGAGGCCGGACCGGCAAGCTCCAGCACCAGCTTGCGGCGGATGGCCTCCGGAAACTGCGTCCAGTCATTGACCGGGATCATGAAGGAGCCCGGCCCGCCGATGACGCAGTCGCTGTAGTAGCGGTCGAGATTGTTGACATCGTAGGCGCTGGTGAACCCGCCCCTGGTCATCAACGGCAGGCCGTTGACGGTGATGCCCTGCTTGATCACGGCGTCGCGGGTGGTATCGACAGGTGCGCCCTGGTTGTTGGGGCCGTCACCCGAAATGTCGATCACCCGCTTGACGCCCTGGAAGCCGCTTTCGGCAAAGAGATCGCTGGCGAATTCCAGCGCGCCGGAGATCGAGGTGCGCCTGGCACTGGCCGGCGGATGAGCGGAAAGCTGCGCTGCCAGCCGTTCGGCGTCGGCACGATTGGCGATCACCGTCCACGGCACGACGACCTGCTGCCAGGTCGCGCCAGCCCATTCGACATACGTGACGGCAATCTTGCCATGAGCGCCTTCGCCGATTGCCTGCAGGACATCGTCATGCGTCAGCGCCGCCGCATAGCCATGACGCTGGATTTCGAGCTCGTCCGGCGACATGGACAAGGATACGTCGACTGCCAGCACCAGTTCGACATCGACCGGCTCGGCGGCGCGGGAGATTGCCGCTGGCCATAGCACCGACGCCAGCGCGGCGGCACCCGAGACGAAATGTCTTGCACTGGCAAAACCAGACATGCCGCACGTTAAGCGAAAATCGCCGATCGACAAAGAGAAAGCCCGGTGGAGAGCCGGGCTCATTCGGTCACATTTTTGCGACCGCCTCAATGCTTAGCTGCGCGGATTGAGGTTCTCCGGGTCATAGAGCGGCCTGTAGCCGACGGCGGCCACTTCGACCGGGTATTTCTCGCCGAAATATTCGACGTTCAGCTTGCGGCCCTCCTGGCAATACGCCCAGGGCAGGTAGGCGAGCGCGATGTTCTTGCCGAGGGTCGGACCATAGGCCACCGAGGTCGTGAAGGAGCGGCGGCCGAGCTCGTCGACGAGCGTCTCACCGGTTTGGGGGTCCATCACCGGCATCGTGCCGACCGGATAGCGGGGAACGCCGTTGGAATCGGTATTGTCCGTCATGATAAGCGTGCAAAGCATGGCCGGCTGGTGCACCCGGGCGCGATATTCCAGATGCTTTGCCTTGCCGCAGAAATCGGCCTCCTTGACCTTCGGTCGGGCAAGGTCGGCTTCCAGCAGATTATATTCGGTCAACAGATCCGCGTTTTGCAGACGCAGGCTCTTCTCCATACGGCGGCTGTTGGCATAGGTCTCGACGCCAAAGGCCATCACGCCGGTCGACCGCAGCGCGTCCCAGACAGCGAGGCCGTCCTCGTAGCGCATGTGGAGTTCCCAGCCTTGCTCGCCGACATAGGAGATGCGGAAGGCGGTCACGTCCTTGCCGGCGATCCTGACGGGCTTGATCGCGGCAAAGGGAAAATTCTCCGGCGTCAGCCCGTCGGGGTTTTCCACGCACTTGCTCAATGTCGCCCGCGCGTTCGGACCCCAGATGCCGACGGTCACGTACTTCTCGGTCACGTCGGTGACGGTAACGTCGAAGCCTTTGTCTTCTGCCGTCCGGCGCATGTACTGGAAGTCGCGCGGCCCGGCATCGGCGCCGTCGATGACGCGGCAGCGGTCGGCCATGCGGATGACGGTCAGGTCGGCGCGCACCATGCCTTCCTCGTCGAGGAAATGGGTATAGATGCCCTTGCCGATATTGCCGTCGCCGCCGATCTTTGCCGCGCACAGCCATTCCATCAGCGCGACATGGTCCGGGCCTTCGACGTCGTACATGGCGAAATGCGACAGGTTGACGATGCCGCAATCCTCGCTCATGGCGAGATGCTCGGCGTTCGAGACGCGCCAGAAGTGGCGGTTATCCCATTCATTTTGGCGCACCGGCACCCGGTTGCCGTATTTCTCGAGCAGATGCTCGTTGGCGGCGTAGCCATGGGCGCGCTCCCAGCCGCCGAGCTCCAGGAAATAGCCGCCGAGTTCCTTTTCGCGCTCCCAGAAGGGCGAGCGGCGGACATTGCGGGCCTTGGAGAAGGGCTCGCGCGGATGCACCGCCGGGTTGTAGACCTTCATCGCGGTTTCGGTGCAGCGATCCCAGATGAACTGCTCTTTCGTCTGGTGCGGATAGAAGCGTGAATAGTCGATGGCGTGGTGGTCGATCGACGTGCGGCCGTCCGTCATCCAGTCGGCGATGAGCTTGCCCATGCCGGGGCCGTCCTTGACCCAGATCGCCACGGCATACCAGAGGCCCCTCACCTTCTGGCTTTCGCCCATCGAAGGGCCGCCGTCCGCCGTCACCTGCAGCAGCCCGTTGAAGGAATGGCTCTCATTGTAGCCCAGCTCGCCCAGGATCGGCGTCAGTTCCATGGCCCGCTCGAGCGGCGCCAGGATCTGCTCCATGTCGAGATCGCGCTGCGACGGCGAAAGCCGTGCCTCGTTTTTCTCGAGAATATCGCGCGGATGGCAAAGGCGCGGATTGGTTTCTTCGTAATAACCCCATTCGATCTGCCCGCCTTCGGCGGTCTTGGGATCGCCGGTATCGCGCATATAGGCCGAATTACCCTGGTCGCGCAGCAGCGGCCAGCCGATCTCCTTGCCGGTGCCGGCGAACTCGGTGTACGGCCCGAAGAAGGTGAGCGGGTGGTCGATCGGCATGACCGGCAGGTCCTCGCCCGCCATTTCCGCGATCAGCCGCCCCCAGATGCCCGTGCAGACCACGACGTAGTCGGCCTGGATGGTGCCGCGGTCGGTCACCACGCCCTTGATGCGGCCGTTCTCGATGACGAGCGACCTGGCCGAGGTGTTGGCAAACGCCTTGAGTTTGCCCGAGGCTTCCGCCTGGTCGACCAGCTTGCCGGCGACTGTCTGCGAACGCGGGATGACGAGGCCGGCATCGGGATCCCACAGGCCGCCCTGTACCATCTGTTCTTCGATCAGCGGGAATTTTTCCTTGATCTCGGCGGGATCGATCAGGCGGGCGCGTGTGCCGAAGGCCTTCGCCGAGGCGATCTTGCGCTTGATTTCCGCCATGCGGGCGTCGTCTCCGACGCGTGCGACCTCGAGGCCGCCGATGCGGGCGTAATGACCCATCTTTTCGTAGAAATCGATGGAATAGAGCGTCGTCCAGCACGACAGGAAATCATGGCTGGTCGTGTAGCAGAAGTCGGAGGCATGCGCCGTCGAGCCGATATCCGTCGGGATGCCCGATTTGTCGATGCCGACAATATCGTCCCATCCGCGCTCAATCAGGTGATGGGCGACCGATGCGCCGACGATGCCGCCCAGCCCGACGATGACGACCTTCGCCTTTTCCGGAAACCCTGCCATTGCCCGCGACTCCAAGATGCTATTGCGAGCAGACTATAGGTCGGCGCGGCGGCGCGCTTGCAGCCTGTTTGCGACATCGCCAAAAAAGCCCGCGCCACCAGCTCGTCGAATGCAGTTGGACCTACGCCTTCGCCCTGCTCAGTACGAAAGCGCTGCTGGAGCCCGTTCTGCACAGCTTCGAAGAAAAGTGAATACCTTCATCGCCGATTACCGGAAGTAAATAAAAGGCCGGGCGTTTGCCCGGCCTTCAAAAATCATGGCGTCGACTTTACTTGATGCGCGCGACGCCGCCCGAGATCTCGACGGTTTCCGAACCCGTCAGCGCCTCGAGGTCGCCATTCGGCAAGGTAACAAAACAGCCGCTCGGGCAAAATTCCACGGTTTCGCCGGCGGCCAGCGCCAGCTCGGTCTTGCCGCCGCCTTCCGTCACGATCAGCGTGCGGGTCTCGGCGTCCTTGTTGACCGCGCTGGCGGCATGGGCCGAACCGCCCACGGCCAGAAAAGCGATGGCGGCGACGAGAGACTTCCACATTTTGCAGTATCGGTGTTGCCACCGCCTCTGTTGCATTTCGCAAGGCATTCTCGCCGTTTGCAGGTGAGCTTATATGCAATGCAAGCTGAACAGCAACTGAATGCCGCATTCATGCCGCAATTGATTTCCGAAGCTTGAAGGCAAGCTCCAAACGCTAGTCAGGATCGGGCTTGCGTACCTTGCGTCCCGACTTGGCGAGACGTTTCGCCTCGACCGCCGCTAGAGCTTTTGCTTGTTCCCGTTCGGCGAATTCGACTTCGATCTTGTCGTCGTCGATCGGCCAGGCCTCGTACTTTTTGGTCTCGACGACGGCGCGCGGTGTCGACGGAATTTCGATATGCTGGTCGGCGAACACATCGAAGATGGCAAAGCGGATGTCGTTCTGGACGATATTGCCACTAAGAACGTCTGCCACGAACACGCGGATCTCGAATTCGAGCGCGGCCGGGCCGAAATTGGAAAACAACACAAAGGGTTCCGGGTTCTTCAGCACCAGCGGATGGCTGCGTGCGATCTCCAACAGGACGCCATGCACGTGCTTGACGTCGCTGCCATAGGCAACGCCGACCTTGATGTCGATGCGGCCGAGCTTGTTGCGGTGCGTCCAGTTGCCGACCGCATTATTGATCAGGTTTGAATTGGGCAGGATCACCGATTGCCGTTGGAACGTCTCGATCTCGGTGGCGCGCACGCTGATCTTCTTGACCGTGCCGCTGATGTCGCCGGCGACGATCCAGTCGCCGACCTTGAACGGCCGCTCGGCCAGCAGGATCAGGCCCGACACGAAATTCGAGACGACATTTTGCAGGCCGAAACCGATGCCGAGGGACAGGGCGCCGGCGACCAGCGCAAGATTGGAGAGGTCGATACCGGCCGCCGAGATGCCGACCAGTGCCGCGACCGCGACGCCGGCATAACCGACCGCCAGCCGGATCGAATTGCGCACGCCGGTGTCGACCCGGCCGCGCGCCATCACCGAGCCGTCGAGCCAGCCCTGGAACCAGCGCGTCAGGAAATAGCCGATAATGAAGACGACGACGCCGGTGAGAATGCCGGTGACCGAGATCGTCACCGAACCGATGGTGAGGCCGGTCGCCAGCTTGTAGGCCCAGGCCTGGATGTCGCCGGGCTGGAAACCCCACATCAACAGGATCAGCGGCAGGAACACCAGCACAATCATGATGTTGATGGCGGCGCTGACGACAAGCCCGAGCTGGTCGAGGGCGGTCTCTTCGTAGCTCGAATTGGCCGCTAGCCAGCGCCCGATCGAAGTTTTGGCGAACCCGCCTTCCTCGCCGATCGCCCGCGCCGACAGGAAACCGATATAGGCGGTGACCAGGATCGTGCCGGTGACCACGACCTGCAGCGAGACGAAAATTGCAAGGCCGATATAGCCAAGCAGTGCCGATGCGATCGTGAATAGGCCCAGTGCGATGGCGGTGTAGCGCAGCCACGCCGGCCATGGGCGCCAGCTTCCGTCGGGAGCCTTGAACGGCTTCAGTAGGCCCATAAGGATCAGGATGATGCCGACGATGATGGTGGCGATGAAGCTTCTGGCGATGGTCAGCGACAGTGGCGAGCCCATCTTGTCGTTCACGACCGATAGGAAATAGTTGATGCCGATGGCGACGGCCATCGCGGTCGTCAGCCGCACCAGCCAGCGCGCCGGGCCGGTTTCGACCGGGATCAGACGCCAGTTCGGCAATCGGGGCTCGAGCGCTGCGTTGGTCAGGCGGTTGACGCAGAACACCACCGCGACAACGGCAACCAGCGAATTCAGGAAGATGCCGATGTCACCGCGTAAAACGTTGTAATAATTGAAGAAGAAGATCGTCGAGACAAGGAAGGCGCCGACCGCCAGCGTCGGCAGCAATGTCGACCAGAACGCCACCGACAGCCGGCTGAGATAGGAGGGGTCCTCGACGGAGGGATCCGCTTCGAAGACGCGGCCGAACAGGCGTCGGCCGCCGATAAAAAGCACTGCAGCGAATGCGAGCGCCATCAAAGTCGCCGCAAGAATGGCCTGGAACTTGAACTTGAAGGCGAAGCTCAGCCAGGAGGAGACCGCCTTATAGAAGCCGGAAAACTCAGCGTTGGCGTCGGAAAAGACTTCGGGGCTAAGCGCATCGGACAGCACGTAGCGCTTTGTAAGCACATTGCGGAACAGTTCGCTGCGCATATTGCCGATCTTCTCGATCAGCCCACTGATGCGGATCGACAGGTTCTGCGCGCTGGCAATAACGGCGTTGATCTCGGCTTTTTCGGAAGCCAAGGCCTGGCGTTCACCGGTTACGATGTCTGGCTCGGCCGGCTGGCCCGCGGCCGGCGGAGGTCCCAGCACTTCAATCCGATCGTTGATATCGCCGAGACGCGAGCGGAACGCTAGCGCGCTGGTGAGCGCCGCCCGCGACAGATCCTCCAATTGCAGACGGATTTCCACCAGGGTGGCATCGTCTTGGCCGTCCTGCTGTATCTTCTTCTCGAGACCGTCGGTCTTGGCCGTCAGACTCTGGATGACTTTCTGCTGGTCTGCGATCAACCCGGCGGCGCCCTGCCCGAGTGCCTGCGCCATTACAACGAACGACGGCGGCGCCGAGACGACAAGCGCAAGAATCAAGACCAGGCGGAGTAAACGAAAGAACATGACTTTTCTGGCGACTCGCGGGCGGCATCGGCAGTTTTGAAGCACGTCCTTGATAAAGAGGCTCATATCACGGGGCAAGTCACCGCAGCGTCTCGTTTTTCGAAGTCGGCCAATCGAAGTCGGTCAATCGAAGTCGGGGAGTCGAAAAGCGATGGCGCAATCTTGGCTTTGCGTTGGCCACCTGCTCTATAGTCTGCCGCCAAGCCTGAAATGGATGACAATAAGAATGGCGGAATATTCGGCCTTTTCGCTTCTCAAAAACGCGCTGACCGGAAACAAGGATTGGAGGCCGGCCTGGCGCAAGCCCGACCCGAAGGCGTCCTATGACGTGATCGTCATCGGCGGCGGCGGCCATGGCCTGTCGACCGCTTACTACCTAGCCAAGGAGCACGGCATCACCAATGTCGCGGTGCTGGAGAAGGGCTGGCTCGGCTCCGGCAATGTCGGCCGCAACACCACGGCGGTCCGCTCCAATTATCTCCTGCCGGCCAACACGCGCTTTTACGAGCATTCGATGAAGCTGTGGGAGAACCTGGCCCACGACCTCAACTATAACGTCATGTTCTCGCAGCGCGGCTGCCTGAACCTCGCCCACACACCTGCCCAGCTCGACGACTATGCCCGGCGCGGCAACGCCATGCGCCATCTCGGCGTCGACGCCGAACTGATGACCACGGCGGAGATCGCCCGCCTGGTGCCGGCACTGGACGTCTCGGCCACCGCGCGCTTCCCGATTGTCGGCGGCCTGATGCAGCGGCGCGCCGGCACCGCCCGCCACGACGCCGTCGCCTGGGGTTATGCGCGCGGTGCAGATCGTCGCGGCGTCGACATCATCGAAAACTGCGAGGTCACCGGCTTCCTGCGCGACGGCGACCGTATCACCGGCGTCGCGACGACGCGCGGCGAAATCCGCGCCAAGAAGGTAGCCGTCGCAGTGGCCGGCAGCACTGGGCAAGTCATGCGGCTCGCCGGCATCGAGACGATGCCGATCGAGAGCCACGTGCTGCAGGCCTTCGTCACGGAATCGCTAAAACCGTTCATCGATACGGTCCTGACCTTCGGCATGGGCCATTTTTATATGTCGCAATCGGACAAGGGCGGCCTTGTCTATGGCGGCGATCTCGACGGCTACAACAGCTACGCCCAACGCGGCAGCCTGCCGATCGTCGATGAGGTGATGAGCGAGATGCTGGCGCTGTTCCCTGGGCTGGCCCGTGTCCGCATGCTGCGCTCATGGGGCGGCGTCTGCGACATGTCTATGGACGGCTCGCCAATCATCACCACCGGTCCGATGCCGGGCATGTATCTCAACTGCGGCTGGTGCTATGGCGGCTTCAAGGCGACGCCGGCTTCCGGCTGGTGCTTTGCCTGGACCATTGCCAAGGACGAGCCACACGATCTCAACGCGGCCTTCACGCTCGACCGCTTCTATCGTGGCCTGGTGATCGACGACAAGGGCCAGGGCGCCACGCCCCGGCTGCATTAGGCCATGATCCCGAACCGCAGGTCCGCGTCAGCGAAAAGTGGAAACCGGTTTTCGGACAAGATCATGGTCAAACGAGAAGTTTAAGAGATCCATGCTCATCACCTGCCCCTATTGCGGCCCGCGCGACGTGATCGAATTCACCTATCAGGGCGACGGCAATCGCCAGCGCCCACAGCCTGCCTCGCAGAATCTCGACGCCTGGAACGCTTATGTCTACGACCGGCTGAACCCGGCCGGTGACCACAATGAGATCTGGCAGCATTCCGGCGGCTGCCGCGCCCATCTCAGGGTCGTGCGCAACACGCTGACGCACGAGATCTCCAGCACCGCGTTCGCGCGCGGCGATCACAATTCGGTTGCGCGGCACCGGGCCGAGGACAAGCCATGAGCCCGCGCCGTACCGAGGCCGGCGGCCTCATAGACCGGCTGCGGACCATCCGTTTCACCTTCGACGGCGCGCCCTATACCGGCCACGCCGGCGACACGCTGGCTTCGGCGCTGCTGGCCAACGGCGTCACCCTGTTCGGGCGTTCGTTCAAATATCACCGTCCCCGCGGCGTGCTGACCGCCGGCGTCGAGGAGCCTAACGCGCTGGTCACCGTGTTGAGGGGCGAGGTTCGCGAGCCGAACATTCCCGCCACCATGGTCGAGATCTATGACGGGCTGACCGCAATCAGCCAGAACCGTTTCCCCTCACTTGCCTGGGACGTCAGTGCCGTGAACCAGCTCGGCGGCAAGCTTTTGTCGGCCGGCTTCTACTACAAGACCTTCATGGGACCGGTGATCGGTCCGCTGAAGGGCACGCGCTTCTGGATGTTTTGTGAGCATTTCATCCGCCGTGCCGCCGGCCTGGGCAAGGCAGGCACGGCTCCCGATACGGCGCGCTACGAACGCATGAATGCGTTTTGCGATGTGTTGGTAGTCGGCTCCGGCCCGGCCGGGCTGATGGCCGCCAGGGCTGCTTCCGATCAGGGTGCACGCGTCATCCTGGCCGAGCTCGAGCCGCATTTCGGCGGCTCGGCCAATTGGTCGGGCGAGACGATCGACGGCATGCCGGCCGCCGACTGGGCGGCGCGCGCCGCTGGCCAGCTCGAAGGCCGTGACAATGTCCGCCTGCTGCCGCGCACCACGGTCTGGGGCTATTATGACGGCAACACGCTTGCTGCGCTCGAACGCGTCACCGACCACAAGGAAACGCCCGGCAAGGGCGAACCCCGCCATCGCTACTGGACAATCCGCGCCAAGTCGGTGGTGCTGGCCACCGGCTCCCTGGAGCGTCCGCTGGTCTTTCCGGGCAATGATCGGCCAGGCGTGATGCTGGCGCATGCGGCCGAGCGTTTTGCCAATGAATATGGCGTGCTGCCCGGCGACAGGATCGGGCTGTTCACCAACAATGACAGCGCCTATCGCGCGGCCCTGGCGCTGAAGAAGGCCGGCGCCGTGATCGTCGCCATCGTCGACGTACGCCCTGAGCTTTCGAGCGAGATGCGCAAGCTGGCCGGCGAAACTGAGGCCGAGATCTTTTCTGGCCACGCGGTGATCGCCACCGAGGGCGGCAAGGCGCTGTCCGGCTTCAAGGTGCAGCGCTTCGATATGGCGAGTGGCGCGCTTTCCGGCGATGCGCGCAGCATTCACGCCGATTGCCTGCTGATGTCAGGCGGCTGGTCGCCGACCATCCATCTGGCCAGCCAGGCCGGCGCCAAGGCGGAATGGAACGAAACGTTGCAAGCGTTCCTGCCGCCGAAACCTACAACACGGCAATGGATCGGCGCCGGCGCCTTCACCGGCAGTTTCTCCACCGCCGAGGCGATCGCCGAAGGTCGCGCCGCCGGTTTTTCCGCGACGGGCGGAACCGGCACGCCGGCGGCCTTGCCGGTTGTCGAAGCCGCTCCCGGCGATCCCGATCCGGCGCCGGTGTTCGAGATCAGGGCCAGTGGAAAGAGCTTCGTCGATTTCCAGCATGATGTGACGGCCGACGACGTGCGGCTGGCGCATCGGGAAGGCTTCGTCTCGGTCGAACATCTGAAGCGCTACACCACGCTCGGCATGGCGACCGATCAGGGCAAGAGTTCCAATATACCAGGCCTCGCCATCATGGCCGAGGCGCTGGGCAAGCCGATCCCGCAGGTCGGCACGACACGCTTTCGCCCGCCCTTCGCGGCGGTATCGATCGGCTCGCTTGCCGCCGAACGCTTCGGCGATCTGAAACCCGAGCGACTGACGCCGATGCATGACTGGCACGTCGCCAACGGCGCCACCATGTATTCGGCCGGCCTCTGGTACCGGCCGATGATCTACGGCCATCCCGGCGAGACGATCGAGCAGGCCTATGTGCGCGAAGCGAGAGCCACGCGCGAGAGCGCCGGCATCGTCGACGTCTCGACACTGGGCAAGATCGCCGTGCAAGGCCCGGACGCGGCGGAATTCCTTGACCGCGTCTACACCAACATGTTTTCGACGCTGGCCGTTGGCAAGGCGCGCTACGGGCTGATGCTGCGCGAGGACGGTCTCGCCTTCGACGACGGCACAACATGGCGGCTCGGCGAGCAGGATTTCCTGATGACCACCACCACCGCCAATGCCGCCAAGGTGATGCAGCATCTGGAGTATTTCCTCGACGTGATCTGGCCGGAGCTGAAGGTCCACCTCACCTCGGTGACCGATCAATGGGCCGGTGCCGCCATCGGCGGGCCGAAGGCAAGGCAGATATTGGCTGCTTGCGTCAGCGGCACCGCCGTCGACAATGCCGCACTGCCCTTCATGGGCATCGTCCACGGCGAAATCGCCGGCGTGCCGGTGATGGTCTGCCGGCTGTCCTTCTCCGGCGAAATGGCCTTCGAGGTCTATTCCGGCGCCGGTTACGGCACCCATGTGTGGGAGGCGCTCATCGAAGCCGGCAAGCCGTTCGGGCTGGTGACCTACGGGCTGGAGGCGCTGGGCACCATGCGCATCGAGAAAGGCCACGTCACCGGTGCCGAGATCGACGGCCGTACCACGGCACGCGACCTGCATCTCGACTGGATGCTGTCGAAGAAGAAGCCGTTCATCGGCTCGGCGATGATGGATCGCGAGGGGCTGATCGCACCCGACCGCCTGGAACTCGTCGGTATTGTTTCGCTCGACAACCAGCCGCTCAATGGGGGCGCACACATCGTCGAGGAGCTTGACGAAGCCAATCCCCACGGCTCGCTTGGCCACATCACCGCCTGCTGCTATTCGCCGGCGCTCGGCAAATATATCGCGCTTGCCCTGGTCAAGGGCGGCAAGGCGCGGCGCGGCTCGCGTGCCTACGTTTCCGACCCGTTGCGCAACCGGTTCGGGCCGGTCGAGATCGTCTCCAACCATTTCTTCGATCCGGACGGGAGCCGCATGCATGGTTGAACGCCAATCACCGCTTGAGCCGGTGCTGCATCCGGGCTCGCAAGGCAATTTCGAGCACGGCGTTGAAATCATCCTCTCCGAAACCAGGCCGGGGTCGATTCTGCAGCTCGCCGCCTGGCCCGGCGAGGAGAAGACATTGATGGCCGGCATCCATACGGTCACAGGCCTGACTTTGCCCGACGGCGCCGGCGGCGGTGTGACGAACGGCGCCAGGTCGGTGTTCGGCTTTGCGCCGGGAAAATTTACGGTTGTCGATGAAGCCGAGGGATTGGCGACGGCCTTTGCCGATGTCGTCACTCCGGCCATCGGTACGGTCACCGACCTTTCGCACGGCCGCACCGCGATCCGTATCGCCGGGCCGAAGGCCGAGTGGGTGCTGGCGAAATTCTTCGCCATCGACTTCGCGCTGCCGGCCTTCCCGATCGGCGCCGGCCGCTCGACCATGCATCACGACGTCTTCGCGCAGATCCAGCGCACCGCGGCCGATCAGTTCGACATCTACGTGTTCCGCTCGTTCGCACGCTCGTTCTGGAAGGCACTCTGCCACGCCAGCGAGGAAGTCGGCTACGACGTGCAATAACTCAGGCGGCGCGTCGCCACGTTAGCTGGCGAACGTCACCCACTCTTCCAGCGGCGCGCGGTCGGTGCGGAATGCGTTTTCGGGCTTGGACGTGTCCTCATGGCCGAGCGCCATGCCGCAGACGACGATCTCCTCGTCGGGAATGTTGAGCACCGGCCTGATCTGCCGGTGATACGGCGCGAAGGCAGCTTGCGGACAGGTGTGCAGGCCCCTGCCCCGCGCCGCGACCATGATGTTTTGCAGGAACATGCCGTAGTCGATCCACGACCCTTTGTTCAGCCGCCGGTCGACGGTGAAGATCATGCCGACCGGCGCATCGAAGAAGATGAAGTTGCGGTCGTGCTGCGCGCGCATCCTGTCGACCTCGCGCCGGCCGATGCCGAGCACGCCGTAGAGACCGAAGCCGTTGGCCCGCCGCCGCGTCAGATAGGGTTCGAAGAACTGGTCGGGATAATAGCGATATTCGTCCCATTCCGCCTTTTCGGCGCGGATGCCCGAGCTGAGGATGGCATCGGTGATGCGCTGCTTGACCTCCCCCTTGGTCACATAGACCTTCCAGGGCTGCATGTTGGTGCCTGAGGGCGCGCGCGCGGCAACGGCGAGAATATCGCGGATGGTGTCGTCGTCGATCATATCGGGCAAGAAGGCGCGTACCGATCGGCGCGAGGTGATCGCGTCATCGACGATCGCCGCCGCAATCCGGGAGTTGTTTTCCAGCATGGCCGTCCCTTTGCGTATGATCCCGAACCCGATTCTCCGGAAGGATCATGCGCCGACTAGAAGTGATGGAGCATCCTTGCGCGTCTTTTTGAACGCCCGATAAGCCTATCCGCCTCGACCGGACGCCCCACTCGCCGCTCGTGCGCCGAGCCTTTGCCCGAACCGTCAAAATGGCGCAAGTAAATCTTGTGGGCGCATGAAAATCCTCTTGATTTTTTCACAAACGTGCCTTCACATGAAATTTGCTGGGAATTTTTCACCGAAACAGGGACAGCTTTGCCCTCAACCGCGGCCAGATCGGAACAAGACAGCGGCGAACGGCTGCTGGCCGGCGACATCCGCGCGTTGCGCAAGGCGCGCGGACTGACGCTTGCCGAGACCGGCCTCAAGCTCGGCCGCTCCGTCGGCTGGGTCAGCCAGGTCGAGCGCGGCCTGTCGATCCCGTCGCTCGGCGACCTCAGAGCCTTCGCCGAATTGTTCGGCGTGCCGGTCAGCCTGTTCTTCAGCCATGACGTGCCTGTCGAGACCGAGCGCGGCGTGGTCGTGCGCGCCGGCAGCCGACGCGTGCTTGGCACAAGCGATTCTGGCCTGGTGGAGGAGCTGCTGTCGCCAGATCTCGGCGGTAGCTTCGAGATGCTGCGTTCGGCCTTCGCCCCGGGTGCCGAGATGAAGACCGAGGCGCGCCGGCCGACCGAGGAAGCCGGCTACGTCGCTTCCGGCAGCTTCGACATCGAAATTGCTGGCGTCTGGCACCGGCTTGGCGAAGGCGACTCCTTCCGCTTCGACGGCAAGCCGTTCCGCTGGCGCAATCCTGGAGCCGAGCCGGCTGTCGTCATCTGGGTGGTTTCGCCGCCTGTCTACTGAACGAATGCATGTCGCCCAAAAGTGCGTGGCGGTTTGGGACAACGACATGCATCAAAACAAATAGTCGGAGAAGAACATGGCCGGTTTGCCGACCACGGCACGCGTTGTGATCATCGGAGGCGGTGTCGTCGGCGCCTCCTCGCTCTATCATCTCGCCAAAGCGGGCTGGATCGACTGCGTGCTTCTGGAGAAGAACGAGCTGACTTCCGGCTCGACCTGGCATGCCGCCGGCAACGTGCCGACTTTCTCCTCGTCATGGTCGCTGATGAACATGCAGCGATATTCGACGGAACTCTATCGCCGGCTGGGCGACGAGGTCGGCTATCCCATGAACTACCACGTCACCGGCTCGCTCAGGCTAGCCCATAGCGCGGAGCGCATGCAGGAATTCCAGCGCGCCAAGGGCATGGGCCGCTACCAGGGCATGGACATCGATGTCGTCGGGCTCGACGAGATCAAGCGTCGTTACCCCTTCATCGAGACGCATGATCTGAAAGGCGCGCTCTACGATCCGAATGACGGCGATATCGACCCGGCGCAATTGACCCAGGCGCTGGCTAAAGGTGCCCGCGACATGGGCGCGAAGATCATCCGTTTCTGCCCGGTCACCGGCGTGCGCCGAGAAAACGACGAGTGGGTGGTCGAGACGGCGCAAGGCGAGATCCGCTGCGAGATCGTCGTCAACGCCGCCGGATACCGCGCCGCCGAGATCGGCAGGATGTTCGGCCGCGAGGTGCCGATGATGGTGATGAGCCATCAATATATCCTGTTCGAGGAAATCCCCGAACTGGCGGCGTGGTCGAAGGAAAAGGGCAAGAAGCTGCCGCTGCTGCGCGACGTCGATACGTCCTATTATCTGCGCCAGGAAAAGAACGGCATGAATCTCGGCCCTTATGAGCGCAATTGCCGCGCCCACTGGGTCGGCCACAACGACCCGATGCCCGACGACTTTTCGTTCCAGCTGTTTCCCGACGATCTCGATCGGCTGGAAGATTACCTGGCCGATGCTGTCGCCCGCGTGCCGATCCTCGGCACCGCCGGCCTATCCAAGGTCATCAACGGGCCGATCCCCTATGCGCCGGACGGCAACCCGCTGATCGGGTCGATGCCCGGCGTGCCCAACGCCTTCGAGGCCTGCGTCTTCACCTTCGGCATCGCCCAGGGCGGCGGCGCCGGCAAGGTGCTGGCCGAATGGGTGACCGAGGGCCAGACCGAATGGGATATGTGGTCCTGCGATCCGCGCCGTTTCACCGCCTTCGCCTCGGCTCCGGATTATTGCGTTGCCAAGGGCATGGAAATCTACGGCAACGAATACGCCATCCAGTTCCCGCGCCATGCCTGGCCGGCCGGACGCGATCGCAAGCTGTCGCCGCTCCACGGCCGCATCAAGGCACTCGGCGCCCAGTTCGATGCCTATAATGGCTGGGAACGCGCCACCTGGTATGCGCAGCCCGGTGACGACGTCTCCGAAGAAGCCACGCTGACTTTCCGCCGTGACGGCCCCTGGCAGCATCGTGTGCGCGAAGAATGCCTTGCCGTCCGCGATGCCGCCGGCATCTTGGACCTGCCGGGTTTTTCCCGTTTCAATCTCGACGGTCCAGGTGCCGCCGAATGGCTCAGCCTCCAGGTCACGGGCCTGGTGCCGAAACCCGGCCGCATCGGCCTCGTCTATTTTGCCGACGACAACGGCCGCATCGTCACCGAAATGTCGGTGGTCCGCCACGACGAGAACCTGATGACGCTGATCACCGCCGCGGTGGCTCAGTGGCACGATTTCGAATGGCTGAAATCGCGCATCCCGAAGGACGCCGCATTCAAGCTGATCGACAGGACGGAGGAATACTCTACCCAGATCCTCGCCGGTCCCAACTCGCGAAAAATCCTGGCCGAACTCTGCGCGGCCGACCTCACCCTGCCCTGGCTGACGCATCAGGAGACCAGTATCGCCGGACGTTGGGCAAAGCTGGTGCGCGTGTCCTTCGCGGGCGAGCTCGGCTGGGAAATCCACAGCAAGATCGATGATACTGCAGCGATCTTCGACACCGTCTGGGCAGCTGGCCAGAAGCACGGCCTGAAACCGTTCGGCATGTACGCGCTGGATTCGCTGCGGCTCGAAAAAGGTTACCGCACCTGGAAGGGCGACCTGTCGACCGCCTATTCGATCCTGCAGGGCGGGCTGGAGCGCTTCGTCAGATGGGACAAGCCTGACTTCCGCGGCAAGGCAGCGCTGCAGAACGAGAAGCAGCAGGGCGTCAAGAAGCGCTTCGTCACGCTTATCGTCGAAAACCCCGGCGACTGCGATGCGCCTTATATGTCGACGCTGTGGCGTGACGGCCGGATCGTCGGCGAGACGACGTCCGGCGGCTGGGGTCATCGTATCGACAAATCGATCGCGCTCGGCATGCTGCGCGCCGACCTGACCGAGCCGGGAACGGCGGTCGAGGTCGAGATCTTCGGCGAACGTTTTCGGGCGGTCGTGCAGGAGGATGAGCCGTTATGGGATCCAAAGAACGAGAGGCTCAGAGCATGAAGAAAGTGATCCTCACCGATGGCGGCATGGGCCAAGAGCTGGTCCGCCGCAGCAGCTCCGAGCCGACGCCGCTGTGGTCGGCCAGGGTGCTCATCGACGAACCGGATCTGGTGCGCGACCTGCATGCCGAATTTATCCGCGCCGGCGCCCGCGTCATCACCGTCAACACTTATTCCGCAACGCCGGAGCGGCTGGCGCGCGAAGGCGCGGAAGAGCTGTTCAAGCCGTTGCAGAAGCGCGGCATCGAACTGGCAAGGCAAGCACGCGACCAGGCCGGCGACGCGGCGATCGCCGGCTGCCTGTCGCCGCTGTTCGGCAGCTATGCGCCAGCACTGACGATATCCTTCCAGGATACGCTCGATGTCTATCGCCGTATCGTTGCCGAGCAGACGGACGGCGTCGATCTGTTTCTGTGCGAAACCATGGCGTCGGCCGAAGAGGCGCGCGCCGCCGTCACCGCGGCGTTGGAAAGCGGCAAGCCTGTATGGGTGTCGTGGACGCTCGCCGACCACGGCGCACCGCGCCTGCGCAGCGGCGAAGCCATTGCGGCGGCGGCAAGCGCTCTCGACGGCCTGCCCGTCGCGGCCCGGCTGATCAATTGCTGCCGGCCCGAGGCGATCGCTGCAGCGCTCCCCGAACTGATCGCCCTCGGCGGGCCGGTCGGCGCCTATGCCAACGGTTTCACCTCGGTCGAGGCACTCAAGCATGGCGGCACCGTGGAAGTGCTGCACGCCCGCCACGACCTCGATCCGGATGCCTATGCCGGCCAGGCGATCGGCTGGGTCGAGGCTGGCGCCGGCATCGTCGGCGGCTGCTGCGAAGTCGGACCGGCCCACATCGCCGCGCTGCGCGACCGGCTCGAACAAGCCGGCTACGAAATTTCGGGAGTAGCATAATGCCCAGACCATCATCGCGCATTTCCGGCATCGTGCCTTCGGGCAAGGATGGCTGGGAGGTTCATTCCGCTGCCTGGGCGCGCAAGCAGGCTGGCGAGGACATCATCATGCTATCGGTCGGCGACCATGATTTCGACACGCCGGGCGAGACGATCGAAGCCTGTGTGACGGCCGTCCGCGCCAGCAATCACCACTACACGCCGCTTGCCGGCGTTCCACGTCTGCGCAAGGCGATGGCGGCGGCCTCGACGCAGTGCACCGGGGTTGCGACCAGCCCCGACCAGGTCATCGCCACGCCGGGCGGGCAGGCCGCGCTTTACGCGGCCATTCAAGCGGTTCTCGACCAGGGCGACCATGCCATCGTCGTAGCGCCCTATTACGCCACCTATCCGAATACCTTCAGTGCGGCGGGCGCCGAGTTCAGCGTCGTCGAGACCCCCGCCGAAGACAGCTTTCAGCCGCGCGCCGCCGACATCCGCGCCGCCCTTCGGCCGAACACCCGCGCCATCCTGATCAACACGCCGAACAATCCCACGGGCGCCGTCTATTCGCGCGAGCGCCTGGAAGAGCTGGCGCAGATCTGCCGCGAGCATGACCTTTGGCTCCTGTCGGACGAGGTCTACTGGACGCTGGGCCGCGGCGAGCACGTCTCACCACGCTCGCTGCCTGGCATGACGGAACGCACGCTAGTCATCAATTCGATGTCCAAGAGCCACGGCATGACCGGCTGGCGCATGGGCTGGCTGACCGGGCCCGAGGAGATGATCTCGCTGCTGACCGACCTCAATCTGGTGATGACCTACGGCCTGCCGGCCTTCATCAGCCTCGCCTGCGCCGAGGCGCTCGAAAACGGCTACGGCGTCGAGGAGATCGCCGAGCGCTATGCCGCGAGGCGCGCCGTCGTTCTCGATGCCATGCGCGGTATGAACAACGTCACCGTGCGCGGCTCCGAAGGCGGCATGTATGTGATGCTCGACATATCGGCGATCGAGCCGGACGACGAAAAATTCGCCTGGGCTTTCCTCGACCAGGAGAAGGTCGGCGTTATGCCCGGCTCGAGCTTCGGCGCGGCCGCAGCAGGCCACATCCGCTTCAGCCTCTGCCAGCCTGAGCCGGTGCTGATGGAGGCTGCCACACGCCTGCGCCGCTTCGCATCCAGCTATCGCCGCGAGGCCGCATGAGCGCCCCGCCCACCAAAGCCATTCCGACCAAGGCCATTCCTCCCAAAGCAAGGGCGGTCATCATCGGCGGCGGCGTCTCCGGTTGCTCGGTCGCCTATCATCTGGCCAAACTCGGCTGGACCGATATCGTGCTGCTCGAGCGCAAGCAGCTGACGTCAGGCACGACATGGCACGCTGCCGGCCTGATCGGCCAATTGCGCGGCTCGCAGAACATGACTCGGCTGGCGAAATATTCGGCCGACCTCTACGTCAAGCTCGAGGCCGAGACCGATGTCGGCACCGGCATGCGCCAGGTCGGCTCGATCACCGTGGCGCTGACCGAGGAGCGCAAGCACGAGATCTATCGGCAGGCGTCTCTCGCCCGCGCCTTCGATGTCGACGTGCGCGAGATTTCGCCGGGTGAAGTCAAGCAGATGTACCCGCATCTCAATGTATCCGATGTGGTCGGCGCCGTGCATCTGCCGCTCGACGGCCAGTGCGACCCCGCCAACATCGCCATGGCCTTGGCCAAGGGCGCGCGCCAGCGTGGTGCGACGATCGTCGAGAATGTGAAGGTGACCAAGGTCCATACCAGGGCCGGCCGCGTCACCGGGGTGTCCTGGGCGCAGGGCGACGAGCAAGGCACGATCGATACCGACATCGTCGTCAACTGCGCCGGCATGTGGGCACGCGAGCTTGGCGCCCAGAACGGCGTCACCATCCCGCTGCACGCCTGCGAACATTTCTATCTCGTCACCGAGCCGATCGCCGGGCTTTCCCGCCTGCCGGTGCTGCGCGTCCCGGACGAGTGCGCCTACTACAAGGAAGATGCCGGCAAGATCATGCTCGGCGCCTTCGAACCGGTAGCCAAGCCGTGGGGCATGAACGGCATAAGCGAGGATTTCTGCTTCGACCAGTTGCCCGCGGACATGGATCATTTCGAGCCGATCCTCGAAATGGGCGTCAACCGCATGCCGATGCTGGCCACCGCCGGCATCCACACCTTCTTCAACGGCCCCGAAAGCTTCACGCCCGACGATCGCTACTATCTCGGCGAGGCGCCGGAGCTTTCCGGCTACTGGATGGCGACCGGCTACAATTCGATCGGCATCGTCTCCTCCGGTGGCGCCGGCATGGCGCTGGCGCAATGGATCAATGACGGCGAGGCGCCTTTCGATCTCTGGGAGGTCGACATCCGCCGCGCCCAGCCGTTCCAGAAGAACCGCCGGTATCTCAAGGAGCGCGTCTCCGAAACGCTCGGCCTGCTCTACGCCGATCATTTCCCCTACCGGCAGATGGCGACTTCGCGGAACATAAGGCGCTCGCCGCTCCATGAGCATCTGCAGGCGCGCGGTGCGGTGTTCGGCGAGGTCGCCGGCTGGGAGCGCGCCAACTGGTTCGCTAGGCCCGGCCAGGAGCGCGAATACCGCTATTCCTGGAAACGGCAGAACTGGTTCGACAACCAGCGCGAGGAGCATCTGGCGGTCAGGAACGGCGTCGGCCTGTTCGACATGACCTCGTTCGGCAAGATCCGCGTCGAAGGCCGCGACGCCTGCGCCTTCCTGCAAAGGCTCTGCGCCAACGACATGGATGTGGCGCCGGGCAAGATCGTCTATACCCAGATGCTCAACCAGCGCGGTGGCATCGAGAGCGACCTCACCGTCTCGCGGCTGTCTGAAACAGCCTTCTTCCTCGTCGTGCCCGGTGCGACGCTGCAGCGCGATTTGGCCTGGCTGCGAAAACACCTTGCCGACGAGTTCGTCGTCATCACCGATGTGACCGCTGCCGAAGCCGTGCTCTGCCTGATGGGCCCGGATGCGAGAAAGCTGATTCAAAGGGTGAGCCCCAACGATTTTTCAAACGAAAACAACCCGTTCGGGACGTTTCAGGAGATCGAAATCGGCATGGGGCTGGCCCGCGCCCACCGCGTCACCTATGTCGGCGAGCTCGGCTGGGAGCTCTATGTCTCGACCGATCAGGCCGCCCACGTCTTCGAGGCGATAGAAGAAGCCGGCGCCGACGTCGGCCTGAAGCTATGCGGCCTGCACACACTGGATTCCTGCCGCATCGAAAAGGCCTTCAGGCATTTCGGCGACGACATCACCGACGAAGACAATGTGCTTGAGGCCGGCCTCGGCTTTGCCGTGAAGACGGCCAAGGGAGACTTCCTCGGCCGCGATGCGGTGCTGAAGAAGAAAGAAACCGGCCTGTCACGCCGGCTGGTGCAGTTCCGCCTGAACGACACCGAGCCGCTGCTCCTCCACAACGAGGCGATCCTGCGCGACGGCAGGATTGTCGGTCCGATCACCTCGGGCAATTACGGCCATCATCTCGGCGGCGCTATCGGGCTTGGTTACGTGCCTTGCAAGGGCGAGAGCGAGGCGGATGTCCTGTCGTCGTCCTACGAGATCGAGATCGCCGGCGAGCGCTTTGCGGCGGAGGCGTCGCTTAAGCCGATGTACGATCCGAAGGCGGAACGGGTGCGGATGTAGCGCACCTCATAGCGCGTCCATCCTGGCCGCGACTTTCGCCACGAATCTCTTCCGACTGCCGTCGGTCGAGAGGTTCATCGAGTAATGCGCAAGGTAGGAAACCGACCCGCCGGGCTTGATCGTCGCACGTAGCACCCGGTTGACCAGCTTGCGCGGCGGGTCACCCATCAGCATGGCTCGGAACCGGCTTCCGCCATAGGTCGTGACCGCGACCACCTTGCGAATATTGTGCAGTGACGGCTGCACCTTGCCGGCGACCAGCTTGAACGACACGCCGGGCAGGAAGACGCGATCGAAAAAGCCTTTCAGAATGGCCGGATAGCCGAAGTTCCACACCGGAAACGACAGCACCAGCGCCTCGGCCCGCAGCAAGCGCTCGACATAAGGCGACGCCGGATCGCCGTCGCTGCGTTCGTCGTGATAGGACATCCGTTCGGCGCGCGTCAGCCTGGGATCGAAATTCTCGGCATAGAGGTCGCAGTCGTCGACCACATGGCCGGCCGCCTTCAGGCGCTCGACGATGGTCCGGTGCAGGCCGGCATTGAAGCTGGTCTCCACCGGATGAGCGTAGAGGACGAGGATGTTCAACCCGCGTTCTCCAGCCCCTTGAACAGGAACGACTTGCCCGAGCGATAATCATAGTCCGGGTTCTCCCAGGCGATCATCTTGCCCGGATTGAGCAGCCCTTGCGGGTCGGTTTCGCGCTTGAAGGCGAGCTGCACCTCGTCGGTGCGCTTCATGCCGCCTTCTTCCAGCGTGTAGCGGTGCGGGTTGAAGATCCAGCAGCCATTGTCCTCGTGGATGCGGATGATCTCGTCGAGCCGCTCCGCCGTGGTGAAGCGCACCAGCGGCAGCCCTGCGATGCCGATGGCGCCGTCGAAGCGGATGAATTCGAGATGCGCCGGCACCTCGTCGCCGAAGCGATCGACCATCGCCTTGACGTGGCCGAGGTGGTCCGGCGACGGGTAGCGGGTCTGCAGGTAGGTGATCGTCGGATCGACCCGGATGGCACGCAGTGTCGTGTGGTTCCAGGTCAGCTCATAAGCTGGCGGCAACCCCTTGAGATCGGCCTCCTTGTCCGCGCGGAAGACAATCTCGCCCTTGCTGCGCGCCGTGAAGGCGAGGAAGGCATCCATCGCATGCGGTGCGATCATCAGGACGACGATGCTTTGGCCGCGCCGGAAAAACCGCTGGTGGCGCTTGAAATAATCGTAGGGGATCGGTGCTGCGATCGGCGTGATCAGTTTCGCCAGTATGCCGTCCTGGATGGCGAGGTCGTTGCCGAAGCCGGCCGCATCCATGAAATCGTCGAAGCCGACGATGACGTCGATCCAGTCATAGCTGGCGGTCAGCGGCATCTCGACTTCGGTGATGATGCCGTTGGTGCCGTAGGCATGCATCACCTTCAGCACGTCCTCGCCGGTGAGCTCCATGACACGCGGCTCAGCCTCCATCGTCACGGTCCTCAGCCGGATGACATTGCCGAGATCGCGCAGTCCGCCCCAGCGGATCGAGCCGATACCGCCGGAGCCGCCGGCGACGAAGCCGCCGATCGATGCCGTGTTGTAGGTCGACGGCGACATGCGGAGCTCCTGGCCGGAATGCGCCCGCGTCGCTCTGTCGATGTCGGCGAGCACGGCGCCGGGGCCAGTGACGACACGGCCGGGGGCGATCGTCTTGACCGCGTTCATCTCGGCGAGATTGAGCACGACGCCGCCGGACAAGGGCATCGCTTGGCCGTAGTTCCCGGTACCGCTGCCGCGCGGCGTCACCGGCACGCCATGCCGGTGACAGGCGGCGAGAATGCGGACGACCTCGTCTTCGGTTTTCGGCGTCACGATCAGGTCGCCGGTGACGTGATCGAGCTGCTGCTTCAGCACCGGGCTGTACCAGTAGAAGTCGCGGCTCTTCTGCTGGACGATCGCCGGATGGTCGTCGATCTTCAAACCGTGCAGGTCGCGCTTGAGCGCCGCAATATCCATCATTCCACCATCAGATCATCGAGTTCGGCATAATCGGGCAACTGGCACTCGATCGACAGGCCGTCGCGTACAACGATGCGATCCGATTCGGGCCGTGACAGCAATTCCGTCCAGCTCCGTCCCTTGAAGACGACGAAATCGGCCGGCGCTCCGGCGGCAAGCGTGCCGAAACCGTCGAGCCGCATCACCTTGGCCGGCGTCGAAGTCACCGCTTGCGGCCAGTCGGCGACGGGATGGTCGAGATGCAGGATGCGCGTCGCCATCCGGTAAACCTCAAGCATGTCGAGATCGCCATAGGCGTAGAACGGGTCGCGCGTATTGTCGGAGGCGACGGCCACGGCAATGCCGCGCGCCTTCATCTCGTGCAGCAACGTCACCCCGCGCCAGCGCGGCGTGGTGTTGTCGCCGCGCCGGTCCTGCAGATAGAGATTGCACATCGGCAGCGACACCACCGTCAGGCCGGCCTTGGCGACCTTGTCCAGCGTGTCGAGCACGTCGAGATCGGGCTGGCGCGCCAGCGAGCAGCAATGGCCGACCAGGATGTTCCCCTCGAAACCGTTCCAAAGGGCGGCTTCGGCGATTTTCTTCAACGAGATCGCCGCGATATCGTCGGTCTCGTCGGCATGGAAATCGAGGTCGAGGCCGTGCTTGATCGCCTGCGCAAATACCTGGTCAAGCAGTTCTTCGAGATCCGGTACCATATAGGTGACGACGCCGAGCACGCCGTTGGCCGCAGCCACTCGCTTGGCCAGCCTCTCGAACCATTTCCTGTCGCGCACGCCCTCGATGCCGAGCAGGCAGGCCGCCTGCAGCTCGATGCGGCCGCGCCATTCATCCCGCATCGTCTCGAACACCGGCCAGGAGATCTCTTCCTGCGGCGCAACGCTGTCGAGATGCGTGCGCAGTGCCCTGGTACCATGCGCATAGGCCGAGCGCAGCGAAAAATCCATGCGGCGGGCAACGTCGTCGGCGCTCCAGCGCGCCGCCCGATCGGCGCCCGTTGCGTTCAGCGCGCCCATGAAGGTGCCGTCCGGGTTGGGCTTTCGAGGCCAGATATGGCCCTTGTCGATATGGGTGTGGCAGTCGACGAAGCAGGGCAAGACGATCCGGCCGCCGAGATCGACGGCGTCCGCCGGTGCATTGGATCGCTGATGTGCTGCAATGCTGGAGATTTTTCCATTGGCGACGGCGATATCCGTAAGCGCAAAGCCGTCGGCATCGAAGGCAGCCGCAAGCCCTGGCGTCAGCGACTGATGAACACGAACGTTTGCAAGATGATAAGGACCAGAGGCTGGTATCAAGCCGCACTCCCCTCTGTCCTGCTGGACATCTCCCACTCAAGGGGGGAGATCGGCAGCTTCAACCGGGGCACACGCCTTGCCACGTCAGTAATTGGCGAAATCCGAAATGAGGTCCAATCTCCCTCCTTGAGGGGGAGATGTCCGGCAGGACAGAGGGGGGTAACGGCGCCGACCATGCCTACCGCTCCTGCCTCAGCGCGCTCTCGTGCCAGCGCCGCAAAATGAGATGCGATACAAGCGACAGAACCAGGAAGATCAGGATGCCGGTGAGCGAGATCAGGATCAGCGCGGCGAACAGCCTTGGCGCGTTGAGCCGGTAGCCGGCCTCGATGATCCGCGAGGCGAGGCCGGACGACTGGCCGGTGGCGCCGGCGACGAACTCGGCCACCACCGCGCCGATCAGCGACAGCCCGCCGGCGATCTTCAGCCCACCGAGGAAATAAGGCATCGCCGCCGGCAGCCGCAGGTAGCGCAATTGCTGCCAGCGGGTCGCACCGTTGAGCTTGAACATGTCGCGCAGATTGCGGTCGACCGAATTGAGGCCGAGCGTGGTGTTGGAAAGGATTGGGAAGAAGGCGACGATCCAGGCGCAAAGCAAAAGCTTTGTCGTCTGGTTGTCGACATAGATGTTGATCAGCGGAAAGATCGCGACGATCGGCGTCACCTGCAGCACGATGGCGAACGGAAAGAACGACATCTCCACCCATTTCGACTGAGCGAACAGCACCGCCAGCCCGACGCCGCCGATGACGGCGAGAAGCAGGCTCAAGAAGGTGATCCTGAGTGTCACCAGCAGCGAGGAGAACAGCAGCCCGGCATCGTCATGCAACGTCTGCAGCACCACGCCGGGACGCGGCAGGATGTATTTCGGGATGTCGTTCCAGACGCAGACACGGTCCCACAGCCAGATCGCCAGGATCATGATGGCCAGCGGCAGCAGCCATCTGCCGATGCGCTCGAAGCGCTCCTGGCGGACGCGGCGCGCCTCCTCCGGGTCGAGCGCCAGGACTGGTTCTTCAATGGCCGTCATGATGCGGTCCGGCAGTTGAGTTGATGGCGCCGATCAGCACGTCGGATGCCTGGCGGCAGAGCGCGGCATAGTCGGGCGAGGTGCGAAACGCCTCGTCGCGCGGATAGGGCGCGTCGACGGCAAGCTCGGCGAACACTCGGCCCGGCCGCGCCGCCATGACGACGACACGGTTGGAGAGGAAAACGCTTTCGAAGACGCTGTGGGTGACGAAAACGACGGTGAAACGCTCATCCTGCCATAGCTCCAGAAGGTCATTGTTGAGCTTGAAGCGGGTGATCTCGTCGAGTGCCGCGAACGGCTCGTCCATCAACAGAATCCGCGGCTTGGTCACCATGGCGCGGGCGATCGAGACGCGCATCTTCATGCCGCCCGACAGTTCGCGCGGCACCGCCTTCTCGAAGCCGGTCAGGTGAACCCGCGCCAGCATCTCCATCACCGTCGGTGCCGCCTTGGCCCGCGACACGCCCTTCAGCCGCAGCGGCAGCCAGACATTGTCGAAGACGTCGGCCCAGGGCAGCAGCGTCGGCTCCTGGAAGACGAAGCCGATATTCGAGCGGTCGCCGATATTCGAACGATCGCGGGCGCCGCTGCCGCGCCAGTCGAGCAGGCCCGAGGTCGGCGTCGACAGGCCGGCAATCAGCCGCAGCGCCGTCGATTTGCCGCAGCCGGACGGCCCGAGCAGGCTGAGGAAATCGCCTTCCCGGATCGTCAGCTCGACATTGCTGAGCGCGGTGACGCCGTTGGAAAAAACCTTGCCGACGCCACGCAGGGCCAACAGCGTCGGCCCCGGTACACTTCCTGGCTGTTGCGCCACCTTCTCCAGCTTCACGGTCTACTTCTTCAGGTCGAGCCCGACGCTCTTGTTGACGAAGGAAAGCGTGTAGGCCTTCTTGATGTCGATGCCCGCCGGCGCGACCTTGGCCTTGACCATCTTGTCGTAAAAACTCTGGATGCGCGCGTCGGTCATGGCGCCGATGCCGAGCTTTTCGCTGTCGCCGGAATCGACCACGCCGAACTTCTTCAACTGCTCGATCGAGAAGGCGATCTGCTCATCCGTCATGTCCGGATTTTCCTTCTTGATCATTTCGTTGGCGGCCTTGTTGTCGCCGTAGAGATAATTGTACCAGCCCTTGGCCGAACCATCGACGAAGCACTGGACCACCTCGGGCCGCTTGTCGATCGTCTCCTGCATGGTCTCGACCGTCGTTGCATATGTGTCCCAGCCATAGTCGGCCAGCAGGAACTGGTTCGGCGTGAAACCGCCCTGCTTCTGAACGGCGAATGGCTCCGAGGTGACGTAACCCTGCTGGATCGACTTCTTGTTGGCGATGAACGGCGCAGGGTTGAAGGTGTATGGCACGCGCTTGGCGGCATCGAAGCCAAGGTCGGTGACCATCCACTGGAAGAAGGTCTGCGCACCTTCGTCGCCGAGGATGTACTGGTCGGCGTTCTTCAGGTCTTCCCATTTGTCCAGCCCCTGGCCGGGATGGGACATGATGACCTGCGGGTCCTTCTGGAAGTCGGCGGCCACGACGCGCATCGGTATGCCTTGCTGCACGGCATCGAAGGCCGACAGCAAATTGCCGCCCATGTAGAAATCGATCTTGCCGGCCAGCAGCAGCGGCCGGCCGCTGACCTGTGGGCCGCCCTGCATGATCGTCACGTCGATGCCGCAGGCCGCATAGGTGCCATCCGCCACCGCCTGGTAGTAACCGCCATGCTCCGGCTCGGCCAACCAATTGGTGCCGAAGGTGACTTTTTCGTTCGCTGCCGCAGCAAGCGTGCCTGCGCCAAGCAGCACGATCGCGCCGGCCGAAATCTTCAGTTTTCCGTACATCCACACCACCCTTTGTTCGCTCCGGCGCGTTCCGCGGCGGGCTCGACACCATTGTTTCAAGAAGCAAGACACATGCCACCGGCGCGTTGCGCCGGGACCGCCCGCTTGTGCAATGCCCGCCTGTGCAATGGCGGCGCGAAGGCCGGACGGGTCATGCTGTACGAAAGGCATCGTGCCTATTTTTTGATCGCCTGTCCACAATCGCACTCGTGACATGCACCGTCATCTTGATGCCCGCATCGATCCCGCATTAGAGCGACGTGCGTCCACTTGGACGCACAAAGTACGCTCTAAAACTTCGTATCCTGTCGCATCGTGCTTTCCGAAAATCGATCTCGATTTTCGGGCCGATGCGATAGGCTGCCGTGAACGGAGATTGCCATGTTCAAATTTCTCACGCCGAAGTCGATCAAGCCGCCCTTCGCCCGCTACAGCCACGGCGTCGAGCTGCCGCCCGACAAGCGGCTGGTGCTGTGTTCGGGCCAGGTCGCGATCACAGCGGACGACCAGATCCCGGAAGACGCCGGCGCACAGGCCGAGCTCTGTTTCCAGAACATATCGGCGATTCTCGGCGAGGCCGGGCTCAGCCTGTCCGACATCGTCCGCATCAACGCCTACGTCACCGACCGCGCCTTCCTGCGCCCCTATATGGAGGTTCGCGACCGGCTGTTCGCCAGCCCTGCGCCGGCCTCGACGCTGATGATCGTTTCAGGTTTTGCCCGGCCGGAATTCAAGGTCGAGATCGAGGTCATCGCGGCGGGTTGAGCAGCGCTGGCCAGCGGCTGGAATCGACAGGCCGATGATCTCAAGTTACACGACAAAGGTTGGCGCTGCCCCTCATCCGCGTGCCGGCACCTTCTCCCCGTGTAGTGACGGGGAGAAGAGCGAGCCGGAACGCTGGCGATCCCCCTCTCCCCCGTCCTTTACGGGGAGAGGCTAAGGGTGAGGGGCAGCGCAAACGCCCATTCAGTCTCTTCGAGGTTCAAAATGGCCGGAACAAAAAAGCGCGTATGGTGGGGTGACTACCGGACCACCGAATACGCGACCATCGATCCTGAGGCGACCATTGCCGTTCTGCCGCTGGCAGCGATCGAGCAGCACGGGCCGCATCTGCCGGTTTCGACCGACACCTCGATCATGAACGGTATGCTGGAAACGGTGATCGCCCGCCTGCCCGGCGATCTCGACATCCGCATCCTGCCGGTGCAGGCGGTAGGCAAGTCGAACGAGCACCTGCATGCGCCCGGCACCCTCACCCTGCCGGCGACGACCTTGGTCGAGGCATGGACCGAGCTCGGCCTGTCGGTCGCGCGCGCCGGCGTCCGAAAACTGATTGTCGTCAACTCGCATGGCGGCAATGAAGAGATCATGGGCATCGTCACCCGCGAATTGCGCGTGCGGGCAAAGATACTGGCGGCAAAGACCAGCTGGCAGCGCTTTGGCCGGCCGGCCGGTATGTACACCGATCTCGAAGACCGCCACGGCATTCATGGCGGCGACGTCGAGACCTCGCTGATGCTGCATTTCCGGTCCGACCTCGTCGATATGGCCAAGGCCGACAATTTCGTGTCCAAGGTTGCCCGCGCCGAAAAGGAATTTTCGCTGCTGCGCCACACCGGAACGCACGCCTTCGCCTGGATCGCCAGCGATCTCAACCCGAATGGCGTGGTCGGCGACGCCAGCATTGCCACCGCCGAAAAAGGCCGGCTCACCGCCGAGCATCAGGCCGACGGCTTCATCGGCTTGGTGAGGGACATGCGCAAGGCCAAGCTGGCGGACTGGCTGGCGTAGGTGTTCGATCCCACCAGCTCAGGCCTCGCTCACGAGGGGCGATTCCATTCGCGCGAGGATCCTCACTTCCCCTCTTGAAGCGGCGACACCGTGTAGATTTCGTCCAGTATCTTCACCATCAAGGTGTTGGCGGTCGCCTGGCCGTCGAGCGCGAGCGTCAGGTTGGTCCATATGACCAGGGTGACGTCATTGGCCGGATCGTAGCCTATGAAGGACTGGTAACCGGGCATCTCGCCTTCGTGATAGTAGATTACGTTAGGCCCGAAGGTCAGCGTTAGGATGCCATAGCCGTATTTTAGCATGGCGGGTTCGCCTGGCTCCGGCGCCACAGGGCTTGCAAGCCACTGCCGCTGGAAGTCGGCATTGAAGAGCTTGCCCCCGACCAGCGCGCGCATCCAGGTCGCGAGGTCATCGGCGGTGGAGATGACTCCGCCAGCCGCAAAGTAGGCGGACGGGTTCTGCCATGTGTCGTCGTTGGGCTTGAGCGTTCCGGCCCTGGCCGCAGCCTGGAGGTCGTCCGGATAGGGCGCATCAGCCAGGGCGTACGAAGTACTGCCGTAGAGGTAACCGTTTGAGTATGGTTCGGGGATGGCGCTCGACGTGCTCGGCGGCAACGCCGTGTTCTTCATGCCGAGCGGCCCGAACAGGCGGTCCCGGAAGATGGTCGAGAGCGGCTTGCCGTCGATCTTCTCGGCAACAAGGCCGAGCAGATAGTAGTTGGTGTTGTTGTACTCGAATTCGGCACCCGGCGCGAAGTCCGGCGGCCGTTTGAACGCCATGCCGAGTACTTCATCGGCGGTCCATACCCTGTAAGGATACTTGTCCAGGCTTTCGGCAAGTTCCGGCGCATTTGTGAAGTTAGGGAGGCCGCTCCGCATTGTTATGAGCTGCCGAATGGTTATCTCGTCGCCGTTGGGAACGCGCTGGACGTATTTTGAGATCAGATCGGCAAAGCTCAGTTTCCCTTCTTGCACCAGTTGCACGATAACAGCGGCGGTCATCGTCTTGGTGTTCGAGGCCGCACGGAAGTGGGTATCGGCGCGCGGCGGGTTCGTGGCACCCAGTTCAGTCGTACCGTAGCCGAAGACGAGGTTGCCCCGCGGAGTCTTGAGCAAAACCATAGCACCGGGCAGCATAAGTTCCTTGGCCAAACCCTCGACAGTGGCTTGAAGCGCTGCCAGGTCGATCGACTTGAGAGCCGGCATGGAGGCGGCCATGGCGCTGCCTGTCGTGCAGACCACGCCAACAACGATGGCCAAAATTCTCCCGATCATCATTTGCCCCTTGGCCGTGTCCTAGAACTCCTGCGCACTTTCCCTGGAACTTGTTTTAAGGTTCAGATTTTCAATTCGAACGGTGTGCCTTCGAAAGCATCCGCGCCGCGCCCGATCGCCTGGATCGCTTCGATCATCCGGCCCCTGCGATCGAGCAGCGTGTCGGCGATCGCGATCAGCCGCGGATTGGGTGTCGCCGTCGGCGACAGCCTGCGCAGAGTCTCGGCCAACTCGGCCTCGTCGCGCTTCGGCGCCAGCGCTGCCGCGATGATATAGGCCGAGGCGGTCGAGCGGCTGATGCCGGCATAGCAATGCACCACCAGCGGCCGCGAGCGGTCCCATTGGCGGGCGAAATCGAGCAGGGTCACAACGTGCTCCTCGCCCGGCATGGTCATGCCCTCCTGCGCCACCGCAATGTCGTGCATGACCAGATGCAGATGGTTTTCCCTGGTGATCGAGGCCGGTCGCACCACCTCCGTTCCGGCGGCGAGCAGCGAAAGCAGCCGCCCGGCGCCGGTCTTCGTCACCGTTTCCTCGACTTTGGACAGCGAGCAGACATGGATCATTGGGTCGTTTCTCCCTTGGCATCATCGTCGCGCCGCGAGGCCCAGCCGGCAAGCGCCGATTCGAGCCGCCGCCATTCTTCGTCGGCTCCCGGCAGGCCGGCGCGCAGCACATCCGGCCGGCCGGCGAAATGCCGAAGCAGGATGCCGCGCTGGCCAAGCGCCGAAAACAGGCCGGCAGCGTTCGCCAGCCTGAGATAGCGGAACAGCGTGGTGCCACCGGCGACAGGCACGCCGAAGCGGCCGAACAGCGTGTCGAGCCGTGCGGCGTCCTCGGCCAGACGGCGCCGCATCCCGGCCTGCCAGCCGGTGTCGGCAAGCGCCCTTATGCCATATTCGAGCGCCGGCCCGGCAATCGCCCATGGCCCGAATTGCGCCTCCAGCCGCTCGACCATCAGCGCGTCGGCCAATGCAAACCCAAGCCGCAGGCCGGCCAGGCCGAAGAACTTGCCGAACGAGCGCAGCACAACGATGCCGCCCTGGTCGACGTCGCCGGCCAGGCTCTCGCTGCGCGGGCCGACATCCATGAAGGCCTCGTCGACGACCAGCAGCCCGCCTCTGGCGCGTAATGTCCCGGCAAGTCGAAGCAATCTTTCGCGCTCGACGACGCGCCCGTCCGGGTTGTTTGGATTGACGACGATCGCAAGGTTGGCCGCCGCCAGGGCTTCGAAATCATCGACTTCAGCCGCCGTGTGGCCGGCGATCGCTGCTGCCCGCCGATGCTCGGCATAAGTCGGCCCGAGCACCAGCGCCTTGCCCGGGCTGACCAGCGAAGCGACGCGCGGCAACAGGATCTGCGTGCCGGGCGCCGCCGCGACGTTCGCCGCCGACGGCGCGCCATAGGCGCTTGCCGCGAGTTCAGCCAAGTCGCGGCTGCGCGCCGTTTCCGGCAATCGCGACAGGGCGGTGGCGGGCAAATCGAAAAGCGGGTAGGAGTGCGGATTGATCCCGGTCGAGAGGTCGACGAAAGGCAGCGGCGCGTGAGGGAAAAGCGCCCTCGCCCGGCCAAGGCTTCCGCCGTGGTCCACTGCCGCCGTTACCCCATCAAGAGACTTCATGTCGATCCTGATCACTTTCCTGTCGCTGGCCATCGAACTTGTACTCGGCTACCCGGCCCGGCTCTTCGATGCCATTGGCCATCCCGTCACCTGGTTCGGCAGGCTGATATCCTTTCTCGACCGCAGGCTCAACCGCGCCACTGATTCCGACGCCGACCGTCGCCGCCGGGGCGTCGTCGCGCTGCTGGTGATCGTGCTGGTGCCGGCCGCCCTCGCCTTCTGGATCGAAGCCATGCTTTGGAGCATTCCCCTCGGCTTGTTGATCACCGCAATCCTGGCGACGTCGCTGCTGTCGCAGAAGAGCCTGGCCGAGCACGTCGAAGCGGTGGCCGACGCACTCGACAGCGGCGGACTGGACATGGGCCGCATCGCCGTCTCCAGGATCGTCGGCCGCGATCCGGAAAAGCTCGACAGGGCCGCTGTCTGCCGCGCAGCGATCGAAAGTCTTGCCGAGAATTTCTCCGACGGCGTCGTCGCGCCGGCCTTCTGGATCGGTATCGGCGGGCTCGCCGGCGGCGTCGCCTACAAGGCCGCAAACACCGCCGATTCGATGATCGGCCACCGCACTCCGCGCCACGAAGCCTTCGGCTGGGCGGCTGCGCGCTTCGACGACTGGATCAACCTGCCGGCGTCGCGACTGACGGCGCTGCTGATCGTGCTTGCGGCTTTCCTGGTCAAGGGCGCCGACGCCAAAGCCGCCTGGCACGCCGTGCGGCGCGATGCGAAAAAACACCGCTCGCCCAATGCCGGCTGGCCGGAGGCAGCGATGGCCGGCGCGCTCGGCCTGGCGCTCGCCGGCCCCCGTTCCTACGACGGCGTGATGGTCGAAGACGCGTTGATGGGCGAGGGCGGCCGCCGCGACGATGTCGAGAGCACCGACGTCCGACGGGCGCTGAAACTCTACCAGGTCGCCGACTTGCTGCTGATTGCGCTGTTCGGGGTGGTCGCAGTGGTTGTTATCTTGGCGTGACCTGCGCTCGAGATCGAGCGCAAACAAAAAACCCGCCAAGCGGCGGGTCGTGGGGCCAATTAGCACCATAGCGGAATTAGTAGAATAGCTGCCGGCACAAAGCAAGAACAAAATAGGGCAACGCCTCAAATACTCGGTTCAGGTCGGCGCTGCCCCTCAGCCTTACCTCCCCGTGAAAAGACAGGGAGAGGGAGATCGCCAGCGTTGCGGCTAGCTCCTTCTCCCCGTCCTTCACGGGGAGAAGTCGCCGGCAGGCGATGAGGGGCAGCGCTGACCTTGACAAACCAGCAACACCCCTCAGAACTCAATCCCCTGCTGCGCCTTCACGCCGGCGGAGAAGTGGTGCTTGGTCACGGCCATCTCGGTGACCAGGTCGGCCGCCTCGACCAGTGCCGGCTTGGCGTTGCGGCCGGTGACGACGATATGCAGGCCTTCGCGGCGTGACTTCAGCGCCGCGACCACCTTTTCGAGGTCGAGATAGTCGTAACGCAGCGCGATGTTCAACTCGTCGAGCACCACCAGGCTGATCGACGGCTCGGCCATCAGCTCGAGCGCCTTCGCCCAGGCGGCCTCGGCCGCCGCGATGTCGCGTTTCAGGTCCTGCGTCTCCCACGTAAAGCCCTCGCCCATGGCGTGCCAGAGGACACGGTCGCCGAAGGCGGCAAAGGCGTCCTTCTCGCCGGTGTGCCATTTGCCCTTGATGAACTGGACGACGCCGACGCGCTTGCCGTAGCCGAGCATTCTGAGCGCCAGACCGAAGGCGGCCGTGGTCTTGCCCTTGCCCGGCCCGGTGTTGACGATCAACAGCCCCTTCTCGACCGTCTTGGCTGCAACCTCGGCGTCCTGCACCGCCTTGCGCTTGGCCATCTTGGCGCGGTGGCGTTCCTCGTCCCCCTGTTCAATGGTCTTGGGATCGATAGTATCAGCCATGTCATTTCACCTTGAGCGGCAGCCCCGCCACCATCAAAAGCACGGTGCCGGCGACCGCCGCGACGTCCTGGTTCAGCCGGCCGGCGGCATCGCGAAACCGTCTTGCCAGCGCATTGTCCGGCACGATGCCCTGGCCGACTTCGTTGGACACCACGAACCACGGGCCGCGCGGCCGCGACAGCACATCGGCCAGCCTTCGGCATTCGGCCTCGACATCATGGTCGGCCAGCATGTGGTTGGTCAGCCACAGCGTCAGGCAGTCGATCAGCACCGGCTGGCCGTCGGGCAGTGCCTCGATCGCGCCGGCAAGGTCGAGCGGCGCCTCGATGGTCGTCCAGCCATCGCCTCGCCGCGAGCGGTGCAGCGCGATGCGCTGACGCATCTCCTCGTCATAGGCTTGCGCTGTGGCGATATAGCTCCACGGCGCCGGACAGGCGCTCACCAGCCTCTCGGCATGCGCGCTCTTGCCGGAGCGCGCACCGCCGATGACCAGGGTCAGCGCCCCGGCAGCGCGGTCAGGCAAAGCTGTCGCGCAGGCTGGTTGCCGCGCCGGTGAAGCGTCCGCGCACCAGCCCGACGACCATACCGAGCACCAGCCAGAACACCAGATTGGTCAGCGTCACCGCCACCACGAACTGATGATGCAGGCCTTCCGGGATCGCCGTCTCGAAACTGTCGGGCTGCGGCGCGCCGACAATATGCGGCGCAACGATCAACGCCACGGCAAGGATCGCCAGCGGCAGCGATCTGCGGAAGGCGATAAGGCCGAGACCGGCCGCTGTCGCCACCACTGTTGCCCACCACCAGATCTGGCGTTGGACAAGGTCGGCCGCCGGCATCGCCGGCAGTTCCGGCGGCAGGCCGAGGCCGGGCGCCAGCGTGAACACGGCAAAGCCGGCCAGCCCCCAGAACAGGCCCTGGCGCCAATTGCCGATGCCGCCGGCGAACTCCGAAACCGCGACCAGGACCAGTGCGAAGCCAATGCCGGTGACGATATTGGCAACGACGCTGAAGCCAAAGCGCTCGAAGCCGTCGGCCGGCGCCCAGCCTTCGTCTTCAGCCGGAGCCATTGCTTCGGCCGGTGCCGGCGCGGCGCTGCTCATAGCCATCGTGCCCGCGGCTTTTTCGGCAGGTGCCGCGGCATGGTCATGGCCGCCGCCGGCCTGTTCGTAGACTTCCGCTTTCAGGATGAGCGGCACGGTGGCGTAGGCCTGCATGCAGGCGAGAACGACGCCGGCCACAAGCCCTGCGATCGCCGCGATGAACACGACGTTGCGAAACAGTGTCATGATGTCAGCCCCTTGTCAGTGGCAGGGAAAGCCCATCGAGTGGCGATAGTCGTGCGCGGCATTGTGGACCGCATCGATATGCGAGAAGCCGACAAAGCCCATGACGAAAATGCCGAGGAATGCAGCAAGCGCCAGCTGCATGAAACGCGACTGCGAGGAGACGGAAGTGCCGAGCGAGACGGAAGCGGTATTCATGTCTTGTCCTTTCGCCCTCCACCCGAGGGCATAGAAGTCAGTTTCCTGTCGCCGGCAGGTCTCCTGGCTCGCGGATCAGCGCCCTTCCCCACCTTCCCGAAGGCGAACCTTCAGTGGCATATGGAGAGGACTACCGCACACAGTTGCGGGGGCAGCCACGGCATTGGGCAAACAATTTCGCCCGCACCGCATTCCCTCTTGGTTCCAAACGGAACCGACGACATCAGCGACTATAGGCAGAATCGCCGCGCCCGGCAAACCAAATTCCGCAGGATCGTGTGGCGAATGCGCCGCCTCGCCAAACCGGAGAACTGGCGCCGCAGACTTCGCGATCTGCGCGGTCAAACAGAACGGCCTGCGTTCGATGCGGCACTGCACCGCTTCCACAATTGGGTGCGCGAGCGCCATGCGGCGCTCGAACATCAAAGCGATTTGGGCAGATAGCGCCAGGTGACGAAGCCGCAGATCGCCGCCAGCAGGCCGAGTGTCGCGAAAACCGCGCCCAGGCCGAAGAACGCCAGCACCACGGAATAGACCAGCGGCGGCGTCAGCTCGGAAAAGTCGAGATAGGTGCGGTAGACCGCCGCCATCTGTGCCCGCTCATACGAGCGCACCGAGCGCATGAAGGCGGTCGAGCCCAGCGCATCCAGCGCGATGGTGAAGAAGGCACCGCAAAGCAGCAAGGCGCCGGTGATGAGCGGTGCGGCCTCGCCGACGGCGCCGGCCGCCAGCAGCGTTGCCGACATCGCGAAATAGGCGGCCGTCATGGTGCGCCGGCCGCCGAAACGCTTTCCTGCCCTGCCCCAGAAGATGGCCATGAACAAAAGCGCATTGCCGGCCGAAACCAAGAGGCCGCCGGCGAGCTTGCCCTCGCCGGTGATCACCATGAACAGCGGCCCATAGACGAAGAACGTCGTCCAGAAGCAGGAGCGGCCGAAGGCGATCAGCCAGGCCAGCCTCAGCCTTGGCTGCGCGACGAAGCGGCCGATATTGGCCAGCGGATTGACCGGCCGCGTCTTGCCGGGGCGGATCGACGGGTTATCGCCAAGCCGGTAAGTCCAGAACAGCGCCAGCAAAGCCATGGCGAAGACGGCCACCGCGCCATGCGCGGCATAGATGCCGAAACGCGTGTAGAGGTAAATTCCGAGGGTCGGCCCGGCGGTCCAGGCAAGCATCGACCACGCCATGCGCAGCGACTCGGCCTGCATGAAATCGGTCTTGCGGATATGGTCCATGATGTAGAGGTTGAGCGTGATCGCCAGCGCGCCGGCGCCGACGACGCGGCAGAGCATGCCCACCACCTGGCCGGCCAGCGTATGGGTGACGAAGAACAGCGAGCCGGCGGCCAGCAGGCAGGCGCCGGCGGTATAGACCCAGCGCCGGGCAAAGCGGGCGATCAGCATCGGCATGAACAGCGTCGCCGACAGGCCGAGCATCGCCACGATCGTGTAGAGGATCGAGACGATCTGCTCGTTGTGCAGTATCTCATAGGCCTGGATCGGGATGACGCTGGACACGGTGGCGCGCGCGAAGGATTCGACCGCATAGAGCGAGGCGAAGGTGCGGGCATCCGCCGGCCGCAGGGCCGCAAGCCAGATCGGATGGCGCACATGGGTAGCCATTGTGTTCCCCGAAGCCGAATCGCCCGAAGCAGGGTTTGGAGCACAAATCTGCTGCGGCGATTCCTGGCCGGGTAACAGGAAACCGACGCCTTCACGGCAAAAAGCGAAGCCGGCCAAAGGCTTTCCGGCTCTGGCCTAAAGCAGCCCTGATGCCGACCGTCACCAAGGCGACGCAAGGCCCTGCTTCTTTTGACGGTGGCAACCGTGATAGTCGTCTTGCCGGGGCTGAACCAAGACAGCGAGACCAATGAGCATCGACACGCCGAGCGCAGCCGTTCAGGATCAACCGAAGTCGAAGCGCATCGCCGCTATCGACATTGCACGCGGCATCGCATTGCTTGCCATGGCGAGCTATCATTTCACCTGGGACCTCGAATTCTTCGGCTACACCGATCCCGGCCTCACCGCCTTCGGCTGGTGGAAAATCTACGCGCGCTGCATCGCCTCGAGCTTCCTGTTCCTGGTCGGCATCAGCCTCTATCTCGCCCATGGCAAAAAAATCCGCTGGACCGGCTTCTGGAAGCGCTTCGCCATGGTTGCCGGGGCAGCGCTCGCAATATCGCTGGTCACCCGCATCGCCACGCCCGACGGCTTCATCTTCTTCGGCATATTGCACGAGATCGCGCTCGCCAGCTTGCTCGGCCTGGCGTTCCTGCGGCTGCCGGCGCTGCTGACGCTTGCCGTGGCGGCCCTCGTTATCGCCGCGCCTTTCTACTTGCGATCCGAGCTTTTCGATCATCCGGCTTTGTGGTGGGTCGGCCTCTCGGCGACCAACCCGCGCTCCAATGACTACGTTCCGCTGCTGCCCTGGTTCGGCGCCGTACTTGCCGGCATCGCGGTTACCAAGCTCGCCGCCACCTCCGGCGCACTGACGCGGCTGTCGGCCTTGGCGCCCGGCCGCTGGGCAAACCCGCTGGTCTTCATCGGCCGGCACAGCCTTGCCTTCTATTTGATCCATCAGCCGGTGCTGATCGGCTCGGTCTGGCTGTTTTCGCAATTCATGCCGGCGCCGGCCGAAACCAGGGAGGTGAGTTTTCTGAAATCCTGCCAGATATCCTGCCAGCAGGCACGCGACACCGAGTTCTGCTCCAGCTATTGTGCCTGCATGCTGGACACTCTCCAGGGCGAAGCCTCGCTTGACCGGCTCTACAGCAACGACCAGTCCCTGGAGTGGAAGGCGCATATTGGCGAGCTCGCCGGCACCTGCACCGCCCAAACCGAGGCGGCGGAACCGGGAACGCGCTAATCGAGGGAGGACAATAATGAGCGACAGTCACCCGAAACCCGTGCAGCAAAATCCTGGGCAGCCGAAGCTGGGGCACATCCCATGGCCGCCGCTGATCTATATCGTCGCCATCATCGTCAGCGTCGCACTAGGGCTGTTCTATCCGCTGCCGTGGATCGGCGATCTTCTCGGCGACATCCTGTTCGCCGCCGGCCTTGTGGGATTGGTGGCGGTTGCCGCGCTCTGGTTCACGGCAATTCGCGCCATGATCCGCGCCAAGACGACGCTCAACCCGAACGGCGTGCCTGACCATCTGGTGACCACCGGACCCTTCGCCGTCAGCCGCAACCCGATCTACCTCGCCAACACATTGCTGCTGGTCAGCCTCGCCTTTGTCACGGGGATCGCCTGGTTCCTGCCGCTGGCGGTCATCGCGGCGTTCTTGACGCAGAAGTTGACGATCGAGAGCGAGGAGAAGGTGCTGACCGCCAAATTCGGCAAAAAGTACCGGGACTACGCCAAAAGGGTGCGGCGCTGGATTTGAGCCGAGGCTGACACCGCGCCTATGTGGTGACGCCGAGTTCCACCAGCCGCTCGACGCAGGATTCCTCGGCTTGGTCGAGTTCGGCCAGGGTCTCTTCGAGGTCGCGGCGTTTCTGGCGCAAATGCTCACGCTTTTCCTCGATTCGCTTGATCATCAATTTGAGTTGGCCGACCTCGCCGGGCGGCTCCCTGTACATCTGGATGATTTCGCGGATCTCGTTGATCGAGAAGCCGAGCCTTTTTCCCCGCATGATCTGGCGGATGAGATGCCGGTCCGATGGCCGGAACAGCCGGGTGCGGCCGCGCCTTACCGGCTGCACCAGCCCTTCATCCTCGTAGAAGCGCAACGTCCGCGTCGACACGTCGAATTCCCGGGTCAGTTCCGTGATCGAATAATATTCCCGCATCGTCACTCCAATGCCCCGACCACGCCGCGAGTTCCAACTGGCCGGCGCCGCCGGCGCTCAGGCGCGTACCAGAATCGGCGGACAAGGCGCTTTCCAAAGCCTCGCACGGCATTTACGTAAAAGTCAATTGAGGTGCCGTTCAGCGCACGCCGAACCACCATGTGGCGAGCCCGAGAAAGGCAAAGAAACCGACGACATCGGTGACCGTGGTGACGAAAACCGCCGAAGCCACAGCCGGGTCGATCTTGAAGCGGTCGAGCAGCAGCGGGATAAGGATGCCCGCCAGAGCCGCCACGAACATGTTGATGATCATCGCAGCAGCGATGATGCCGCCGAGATTGCGATCGTGGAACCAGGCAGCAGCCACGAGGCCGATCAGGATGGCGAAGATGATGCCGTTGATGAAGCCCACCCCGATTTCGCGGCGGATGATGCGGCCGGCATTGTAGATGTCGAGGTCCCTGGTCGCCAGCGCCCGCACCGTGACGGTCATGGTCTGCGAGCCGGCATTGCCGCCCATGCCGGCGACGATCGGCATCAGCACCGCCAGCGCCACGATATGCTCGATGGTGCGGTCGAACAGGCCGATCACCGAAGCCGCCAGGAAAGCCGTCAAAAGATTGACCAGCAGCCAGGGCACGCGCGAGCGCGAGGTCGAAAAGATGCTGTCCGAGAGTTCTTCGTCACCGACGCCGCCCATGCGCAGCAGATCTTCCTCGGCCTCCTGCTGGATGACGTCGACGACGTCGTCGATGGTCAGCACGCCGACCAGCCGCTCGTTCTCGTCGACGACGGCGGCGGACAGAAGATCGTATTGTTCGAATTCGCGCGCCGCCTCCTCCTGGTCCATGGTGGCCGGGATGGCATGCCTGGTCTCATGCATGACCTCTTCGACCTTGACCGAGCGTTTGGTGCGCAGGATCTGGTCGAGGTCGATGGCGCCGAGCAGCTTGAAGCTCGGATCGATGACGAAGATCTGGCTGAAACGGTCGGGAAGATTGTTGTCCTCGCGCATGTAGTCGATGGTCTGGCCGATCGTCCAGAAGGGCGGCACCGCGACGAACTCCGTCTGCATGCGGCGGCCGGCGGTCTCTTCGGGATAATCGAGCGAGCGCCGCAGCCTGATCCGCTCGGTGAACGGCAGTTGCGACAGGATCTCGTCCTGGTCCTCCTGGTCGAGGTCTTCGAGAATGTAGACGGCATCGTCGGAATCGAGATCCTGCACCGCCTGGGCGATCTGCGCATTGGGCAGACTGTCGACGATGTCGCGGCGGATCGCCTCGTCGACCTCGGTCAGCGCGGAAAAATCGAAATCCTTGCCCAGCAATTCGACCAGTGCGCGTCGCTGTTCCGGGTGCAGGGCCTCGAGCAGGTGGCCGAGTTCCGACTGGTGCAGATCGTCGACTTCACGCTTCAGCGTCAGCGTATCGCGATCGGCGATCGCGGCACCGATCTGGGCGAGGAACGACGACAGGATGACGCCGTCCTCGTCATAGATGTCGGCGCGGCGCTCCTCGGCGGCCCTGGCGCCGGTCATCTGTTCGTCCTGGCCTTCCACCAGCGCCTCCCGCCATCGGATTTCCGGATAAGGTGCCTGTCAGGTCTAACGCATGACCCTGACAATCGGAATCGATTTTGCGAAAGGACCATGCGCAACGGCAAATTGCTACAGCGCCGTTCGCGCGTCCAAACGACGCAACGCATACCGGAGGGTGGGAGGAGAAGACGTTCTACAAACCTGCGGCGCTGCAAACCTTCGCGGCGGCAAGTAAAGGGCAGCGTATCTGCCCGCCCCGGTCAACCAGATGGGGAGATCGACACTGACTCAAAACGGCGAGGCCGACAGTGCGAGGGCCTCGCTGTATTGGAATGGAAGGCTTCCCGATCAGGCGGCGTGGCGCTTGGCCTCGGCCGCATAGCGGTCGAGGAGACCGCTCCAGCCACCCTCGGATTCGAAGGCCTCGCGCATCGCCTCTGCGGTTTCGCCCATGTTCTCCAGAAGCCTGTGCTCGAGTTCCACACGCGTCGCGTTCTCGCCGAGCGCGACAAAGCGGATCTCGACTTCGGTCAGCAGTGCCGGATCGTAGCGCCAGCCGGCTCCAATGCGCCAGGCGAGTGTCAGCCTTGACGGCGGATCCCAGGCGAGAACCTCGCCCCAATCGCATTGTGACCCATCCTCGCCAATCTCGTACCAGCGGCCGCCGGCTTTCGGTTCGATCACCGCGGTCGTCAGGGCGGATTTGCCGATCGAGTGCGAAGCCGGCCACCAGCGCCCGAATCCTGTGGTGAACACATCGAATGCCTTGTCGAGCGGCACCTCCACGGTCACCGACTTCCTGACCGGCGCGGGCTTGATCATGGTCGTCATTTCCTCTTCTCCTTGCTGTTGTCGACTTCCCGTTTGAAGGCGTCGAGCGCATCGCCCCACATGCGGTCGAGCCAGGCGCGCATCTCGCCAAGTCCATGCGGGTCGAGATGATAGATGTTGCTGGCACCTTTCGGCTCTGCGCGGACCAGCCGGGCTTCCTTCAAAACCTTGAGGTGCTGCGATACCGCCGGCTGCGAGACCGGAAGCACTCGCGTCAGATCGATGACCGAGCGTGGCCGATCGGCGATGAGCTCGAACACCTTGCGGCGTGTCGGATCGGCCAAGGCCATCATGCCTGCATAATCATAAACCATGACTTATGATAAGCTAAAACTTATGATAGGGAGGCGGCAGGCGCGTTAAGCACCAGCCAGCCAGTTCGGGTTCCAGCCCCCGGGCAATCCCTTCACGCAGGGGCTTGGACAGCAAATGCGGATGCAAGATTACAGGGAAACAATCCGTCGCATGCGAGCCGGCGGCAAATGTCGACCACCGGGGAAAAGTAAACCTGGCGGCAAGGTTTTTACCTTATCGGTATATGTGTCTCTCCGGCGAAACGTTAAGAACGGGTAAATTGGTTTGGCCCTAACCACGGAAGCCTCTCGCTACAGGCCCTCCGCCATATGGCAATTGCGCCTCTCCTTGTTCATGGCGATATATGTTTTAGGCGCATCCGCACTATACCCGGAAGTATTCTATACGTTAGCCGTAAGCTATTCTCACAAGTTTCTTGTTGGCATTCCGGTGTTGTTTATCGGTGGCGTCTGCTGTGCCGCGCTAATCCATGGCCGGCGGCAACCGGCTCGCTACGCACTGGATTTGGTTCAAGGGCGCTGGCGTGGTTGTTTGCTGGTGCTGCTGTTCTTCTTTGCCAGCTTGACCGCGTTCTCTACCTACAAGATCGCCATCCCGTCCGTCGTCCCATACTATGCCGACAACTGGTTGGCCGACGCTGATGAATGGCTGCACGGGATGCCGCCATGGGAAATCGTCCATAAGCTCGACAGCAACAATTGGTCGTCCGTCGTCTTCAACAGCTATGAAGTCATTTGGTTTTACCAGTGGTTCGGCACCATCCTTTTCGTGTCGCTCTGGTCGGACGAGATTGCCCGCATCCGCTATCTCTGCGCAGCAGCGCTGACGTTGTCCGTCCTCGGAACGCTCTTGGCCCTGGCGCTGGCATCGGTCGGACCGGTTTACTACCACCACTTTGTCGGCGTGGATCGCTTCCACGGATTGAATGCGGCCCTGGACAGGCTGGACCATAGTTACATGGTGCGGGACCCCGCGGCATATCTCCTGATGGCTTACCAGAGCGGCCGGCCAAGTCTTGGCGGCGGCATCTCGGCCATGCCAAGCATGCATGTCGCCTTTGCCGTATTGAACGCCTATTTGCTGTCATCGATCAATCGCTGGCTTGGCGTTCTGGGTTGGACCTTTGCAGCCCTGATCCTGTACGGATCGGTGTTCACTGGCTGGCACTATGCCGTGGACGGCTACGCATCGATCGTTGTTGTATCGGTGATCTGGTGGGCGACCGGACGCCTGGTGCGCGAATAGTTATGTGCGCTTGTCGATAGATGGCCATGCCCGCCGATGGCCACTTCGCATAAGCCAAACTCGCGACCGCAATCAGGCACAAAGCACGTGCCCCGACAAGGACGCTCCCTGCCGTGCTCGAATTCGACGAGCAAGAGATTCCGCTTTCGAATTTAATGGTGCGCTCGAGACGCAGCGACGCAACGCCTCCCGCGTTGATTTTAAAGCATTTCTCTACGATTCTCCGGCGATTTGTATTGAGGGCGGTTCGGCAGCGGCAGAGCATGTAGTTCCAGCCAGCCACTGTCGGCGGGCAATTGGCCGCCCTGGCAGCGCATCCTCCTCCTGACGAACACCTAGTACGGTCAACCCTTAGGCGCCGCGCCGCGCCGCTCGAGCGCGGTTTTGCGGATGATTTCTGCGATCTCCGGGCTGCTGCTGCACAGCATCTGGAAATCCGCCGAGTGTAGCGACAGGAGTGAGACCACCGTTGTGGCGCTGACGGTCGCCGAGCGCGGTTCGCCGGTGATCAGCGCCATCTCACCGAAGAAGGCGCCAGGGCCCAGCTCAACCGGGTTCGGCGTCGCGACGCTGACGCGCCCCTCCACGACGAAGAACATCTGATCACCGGTCTCGCCCTTGCGGCAGATCACAGCGCCTGCCGGCACGATGCGAGGTCGTAATGCGCGCACGATCTCGACCAGTGTGGCCGGGCCGAGCTTCTGAAACAACGGCACGGCGGCGACCAATTGCCAATTGCGGACGAAATCCTCGCGACGGACTTCTTGATAAAAGCCGGTGGCAAGAATGCCAGCCCAGAGCGCGAAGATGCCGATGCCACTCATCATGACCGCCCCGGCAAGGACGCGGCCGGCGAAGCTTTCCGGAATAGCGTCGCCATAGCCGGTGGTGGACAGCGTGACCACCGCCCACCACATTGCCTGGGGGATGCTGCCGAACTTTTGCGGTTGGACGTCGCGCTCGATCACATAGGCTGCGAGCGCAACACCGAACAGAACGATGCCGAAGACCGTGGCGACGCCGATCAGGTTACGCGCTTCGTTGGTCAGGATTCTGCCCAGCAGCGGGAAGAAAGTTGAATCGCGCAGCGGTTTCAGCAGCCAGACAGCGCAGTAGAGGCTCCGATCGGGCGTGCCGACGAGCAGAAATGCGGCGAGTGGAACCAAAACCGCGACCACATCAATGGCGATTGCCAGCGTCCTGTCCCGAACGTCTCCCGCCCGGCGCCTGAGCAGTTTCTCGGCCAATTCCAAGAGATAGATGCCCCAAATGACCGCGAGCACGGCAGCCAAAGCCAGTCTGCTTCGCCCGGACATGTCCGGTGTCGTGAGCGCAGCCACCGCCACAAGCCCAGTCGCAGCCAGCACCGCGTTGAGCGGCGCGTAAATTCTTAAGAAAGGCAGTACCGACATTCTATGCCCACGAGCGGATGCTACCCTCCAGAATAGGATGCCTTCAAGGCAAGCGCAAAGGTGCTTGCTTTCGCTGCGATGCCGATCACCAACCGTGAACTCAGATGTCCGGGAAAGTGAACAGACGGCATAGGACGCGAATTAACAAATTACGGTGACAGTGCGCTTTTTGCCGTATTTGCACGGCTGTGCGACAAGCCTGAAAAATCGCAATAACTTCCACAGCCAAAGACTGAACAGCCAGAAGACTGATTGGTGCGGTCGAGAAGACTCGAACTTCCACGGGTTGCCCCACAGCGACCTCAACGCTGCGCGTCTACCAATTCCGCCACGACCGCACGTGGTAGGAGCCGGAACCAACCGGCCCGTGGCGTGTAGCAAATCGTTTCCGGTGAAACAAGTAGCGCGGCCAGCAATAATCGGCCGGACATCGGCATAACTCTTCAAGGGCCGAACGCGCCGGAACTGGACGTTTGTACCGATTGCCGCCATATGAGTGGCGAGACGAGATATCATGACGGACCGCAGCCAGATCGCCACGTCGTTCCTGCCCTTGCCCGGCTCGGCGCCGGTCGAATGGCGCATCGAGCCCGGGCTCACCGCCTATCCCGATGCGCTCGCCGTGATGGAGGCGCGCGCCGAGGCAATCCGCAGCGGCGCCGCCGGCGAGATGGTCTGGCTGGTCGAGCACCCGCCCCTCTACACCGCCGGCACCAGCGCCCGCGTCGAGGACCTGATCGAGCCGGACCGCTTCCCGGTCTTTGCCGCCGGGCGTGGCGGCGAATACACCTATCATGGGCCAGGCCAGCGGGTCGCCTACGTCATGCTCGACCTGAAGCGGCGGCGCGAGGATGTCCGCGCCTTCGTCGCCGCTCTCGAACAATGGATCATCGGCTCGCTGGCCGCCTTCAACGTACGCGGCGAACGCCGCGAGGACCGCGTCGGCGTCTGGGTGGTGCGGCCGGACCGCCCCGCTTTGCCCGACGGCTCGGCGGCCGAGGACAAGATCGCCGCCATCGGCATAAGGCTGAGGCGCTGGGTGAGCTTTCACGGCATCGCCATCAATGTCGAGCCGGACCTTAGCCATTTCAGCGGCATCGTGCCGTGCGGCGTCCAGGATCACGGCGTCACCAGCCTTGTCGACCTCGGCCTTCCCGTGACCATGGACGACCTCGACCTGGCGCTGAAATCCGCTTTCGAGGACGTGTTCGGGCCCGCCGCCGTGTCGCCTGTCGAAGTGTCCCGCAAGGCCGGCTGAAACACTCGCCCAATGCCTGCGCCAATATGCGAAGGCGGCCTTCGCTCATCAGCATCGAGCCCGCCCTTGAGCTCAAGCCTCACATCGCGCCGATCCAGATTGCCATGGAAATGAGGAACGTGCTCATGCACACCAGCGAAACGACATCCTGAACAAGATCGGTCATAACTCTCTCCTGTTGTTAGTATGTTCGTATTTTGTTCTAATTTTGTTCGAATGTCAACGATCGCAGTCCGGGTGTCACCGGAATTGCGCTCGGTCATTTCGACAGGGTTAAGAAAGGGTTGAGAGGGAGATGCCAAGCGTTTCGGGCCAACAGGCGCGCGAAAGCGGCGGGACGGCGCACGGCAGCTCGCAGGCCGTCATCGCCTCAATTGCAGCGCACCCTAAAGCGGCACAACCTTGCCGTCGGCCAGCGTCACGCGGCGGTCCATGCGCGAGGCGAGCTCGTGATTGTGGGTGGCGATCAGCGCCGCCAGGCCCGATTGCCGGACCAGTGCTGCCAGCGCCTCGAACACATAGGAAGCGGTCACCGGGTCGAGATTGCCGGTCGGCTCGTCGGCCAAAAGCACCAGTGGCGCATTGGCGACGGCACGCGCAATGGCGACCCGCTGCTGCTCGCCGCCGGAGAGCTCGGAGGGGCGATGCTGTGCCCGCTTGCCGATCTGCATATAGTCGAGCAATTGCGCCGCCCGCTCGGCCGCCTCCTTGCGCGGCAGCCCTTTTATCAGCTGCGGCATCATGATGTTTTCCAGCGCCGAGAATTCAGGCAGCAAATGATGGAACTGATAGACGAAGCCGACGTCGTTGCGGCGGATCGCCGTGCGCTCGTCGTCGGAAAGCCGGCCGCAGGCGCGCCCCGCCAGGATCACGTCGCCGGCGTCCGGTCGCTCCAGCAGCCCGGCGGTGTGTAGCAGCGTCGACTTGCCGGTGCCCGACGGCGCCACAAGCGCCACCATCTCGCCACGCTTCAGCGAAAAATCGGCGCCGTTCAGGATGGTCAGCTTGCGCGGTCCCTGCACATAGTGCCGTTCGACGCTCTTCAGCTCGATAATGGCATCGGCCATCACTCGTACCTCAGCGCTTCGACCGGGTCGAGCCTGGCCGCGCGCCACGCCGGAAACAGCGTCGCCAGGAACGACAGCGCCAGCGCCATGAGAACGACGGAGATTGTCTCGCTGGCATCCATGCGAGCTGGCAATTGGCTCAGGAAATAAAGCTCGGGATTGAACAACCGCTCGTTGGCCAGCCAGGAGAAGAACTGGCGGATGCGCTCGACGTTGAGGCAGATCACGATGCCGAGCAGCACGCCGGCGATGGTGCCGACAACACCGATCGCAGCCCCGGTCATCAGGAAGATGCGCAGGATCGCGCTGCGCGTCGCGCCCATGGTGCGCAGGATGGCGATGTCGTGGCCCTTGTCCTTCACCAGCATGATCAGGCCCGAAATGATGTTGAGCGCCGCCACCAGCACGATCAGCGTCAGGATCATGAACATGACGTTGCGTTCGACCTGCAGCGCGTCGAAGAACGTCTTATTGCGTTGCCGCCAATCGACAAGGCTGATCGGCCGCTGCGCCGCCTCTTCGACCTTCGGCTTCAGCGCGTCGATATTGTCGGGATTGTCTGCGTAGATCTCGATCGTCTGCGCCCGGCCGTCCATGTTGAAGTAAAGCTGCGCTTCCGAGAACGGCATGTAGACGATGGAACTGTCATATTCCGACATGCCGACCTCGAAGATCGCGGTGACCGGATAGCCTTTCATGCGCGGCGTCGTGCCAAGCGGCGTGATGTCGCCCTCGGGCGAAATCAGGGTGATCGTATCGCCAAGCACTAGGCCGAGATTCTCGGCCATGCGGCTGCCGATGGCGACGCCTTCGCCGGTATCGAAGCCGACGATCGAGCCCTCCTTGATATTGTTGGCGACGATGGTGATCTTGCCGAGATCCTCGCCGCGTATGCCGCGCACCAGCGCGCCGGTGCCGCCGCCGACATTGCCTTGCGCCAGCACCTGCCCGTCGATCAGCGGGATGGCGTATTTAACCCCGGGCACTCCGTTGATGCGGCCGGCGACCTGCGCATAGTCCTCCAGCGGCATGTCGAGCGGCTGCACGATCAGGTGCCCGTTGACGCCTAGGATGCGCGTCAGCAGTTCGGCGCGAAAGCCGTTCATCACCGCCATGACGACGATCAGCGTGGCGACCCCCAGCATGATGCCGAGGAAGGAGATCGAGGCGATGACGGAGATCACCGTCTCCTTGCGACGCGAGCGCAGATAGCGCCACGCCACCATGCGCTCGAAGCCGGAAAAGGGTCCGGCGCCCGATGGTCTTGCTGCCGCCGCCTCGTTCATGCGGCGGCACCGAAGCGCTGCTTCACGTCCGCGATCGGCAGCGTCTCGCGCTCGCCGGTCCTGCGGTTCTTGATTTCGACCTCGCCGGCGGCGACACCACGCGGCCCGACGATCACCTGCCACGGAAGCCCGATCAGGTCGGCGGTGGCGAACTTGCCGCCCGGCCGCAGGTCGGTGTCGTCGTAGAGCACCTCCTTGCCGGCGGCGACAAAGGCGGCGTGCAGCTCGCCGCAGACGCGGTCGCATTCGGCATCACCGGCCTTCATGTTGATCAGGCCGACATCGAACGGCGCCACCGCCTCCGGCCAGATGATGCCGTTATCGTCATGGCTGGCTTCGATGATCGCGGCGACCAGCCTGGACGGGCCGATGCCATAGGAACCGCCAGAAACGAAATGATCCTTGCCGTCCGGGCCGGTCACCTTGGCGCCCATCGGCTTGGAATATTTGTCGCCGAAATGGAAGATATGCCCAACCTCGATGCCGCGCGCCGAGACCCGGTCGCTCGCGGGCACCTTCTCCCATGCCGCCTCGTCATGCATCTCGTCGGTGGCGGCATAGGGCGTCGTCCATGTCTTGACGATGGCGCCGATCTCGGCGTCGTTCGAAAAATCCGTGTCTGCGCCAGGCACTGCGAGCGAGAGATAATCGCGGTGGCAAAACACCTGGCTCTCGCCGGTGTCGGCCAGGATGATGAACTCATGGCTGAGGTCGCCGCCGATCGGCCCGGTGTCGGCGCGCATCGGGATAGCCTGCAGCCCCATGCGCGTAAACGTCCTGAGATAGGACACGAACATGCGGTTATAGGCGGCCTTGGCGCCTTCATAATCGAGGTCGAAGGAATAGGCGTCCTTCATTAGGAACTCGCGCGAACGCATGACGCCGAAGCGCGGGCGCACCTCGTCGCGAAACTTCCACTGGATGTGATAGAGGTTGAGCGGCAGGTCCTTGTAGGACTTGACGTAGGAGCGGAAGATCTCGGTGACCATCTCCTCGTTGGTCGGCCCGTAGAGCATATCGCGGTCTTGCCGGTCCTTGATGCGCAGCATCTCCTTGCCGTAATCTTCATAGCGGCCACTTTCGCGCCACAGCTCGGCCGATTGGATGGTCGGCATCAGGATTTCGAGCGCGCCGGCGCGATTCTGCTCCTCGCGGATAATCCGGCAGACCTTGTCCAGCACCCGCTTGCCGAGCGGCAGCCAGGAAAAGCTGCCCTGCCCCTGCTGGCGGATCATGCCGGCACGCAGCATCAGCCGATGCGAGACGATCTCGGCCTCGCGCGGGTTTTCTTTGAGGATGGGCAGGAAATAGCGCGACAAACGCATGAACTGGTCCGTGAGAGAGGATGGCGGCGCCGGAATCGGCGCGGCACAGGCTTGCTTGCCCCGGCTTCATAGCCATTTCATGGCGGAATGGAAACCCGGCCCAGGCGCTGCACAGGCGCCGCAATTGCCGCACGCGGCTTGCTGGGCGTTTCGCAAGCAACGCCTGCCGTACTATTGTGCACTGCAGCACGAGATTGCCTGTTTCCGGGCAAAATTCTTCGTGACATTTTCACCCGCCTTAGGCTAGTGTGCCCACATAACCGAGAGGGTAGAGAAAAATCTGCCCTCCTACGCGGTCAAAGTCTTGGGAGGATGCGATCTAGGCGCGGTAACTCGCTGCCGCCGGACACCGGAAACAGATCGGACGCGTTTAAATTGCAAGGCCTCGCGCCTTGCATTTTTTTTGTGCAATCATTTGGTTAGCACGACAGATTACCAAACTACATGACGTTGCGTCAGCCCAAGCCCGCCCCGGGGCTTTACTTGGATTGACCTTGCTGGCTCAGCTTGATTTCAGGGCGTCGGCTAGGCTGGGATAGCCGGACACGGTAGGTAGCCGGCTAATGCGCTGGGCTCTGGTTGAAATCCGGCACGATATGCGGGATGTCATCGATGCCGAGGCCAAGCCCTCTCGTGATGCCGTAGAAGATAGCCATGAGGACCAGCGTGGCGATTGTCGTGCGCAGCGCCGCGCGCAGCATATGCGGTCCGCGCGGTGCGCTCGGAACCGTGCCAAGCGTCACGTCCCGGTCCTCGTCCTGTGTCCGCATGCTGAACGGCAGGACGGCGAACAACACCACCCACCATGTGGCGAAGAACAGGGCAACAAACGAAACCCAACTCATGCTTGCTCCAGTTCGACCAGCGTGCCGAAGAAATCCTTGGGGTGCAGAAACAATACCGGTTTGCCATGCGCGCCGGTCTTCGGCTTGCCGTCGCCCAGCACGCGCGCGCCGCTGGCCTTGAGACGGTCGCGCGCCGCAACAATGTCGTCCACCTCGTAGCAGAGATGGTGCATGCCGCCGGACGGATTCTTCTCGAGGAATGCGGCGATCGGCGAGGCTTCGCCGAGCGGCTCGAGCAACTCGATCCTGGTGTTGCCGACGTCGACGAACACCACCGTAACGCCATGCTCCGGCAGCGCCTGCGGCGCGGTTACGCGGGCGCCAAGCGTATCGCGATAGACCGCCGCAGCCGCGGCCAGATCCGGCACCGCAAGCGCGACATGGTTGAGGCGTCCGAGCATAGGGTACTCCCGGGTTAAGGGAGTAGGGGAGTAAGGCAGTAGGGAGTAGGGAAAAAAGGATCTAGAAGTGCAGACTGTTTGCGCTCCTACTTCCTACTTCCCTACTCCCTTACTGCCCTACTCCCCTATTCCCTTGCTCGTCACCGCGTGACGAACACTGTCACCAGCGGCTTCTTGCCCCAGGCTTCGTTGGCCGCGCCGCGCACCGCGCGCCGCACCGCCTCCTGGACCAGGTCAAGGTCTTTTCGGCGCTGGCGGGGGATGGAGTCCACGGCGCCGATTGCCGCATCGATCATCAAGTCTTCCAGGCTCTCGCCGCTGCCGTCGGCCTCGGCGACGCCAATGGCGACGAGATCGGGATCGCCGGCAAGCTCGTATTTGTCGTCGAGCACGACGTTGACGGCGACATGGCCGGCAAAGGACAGCTTGCGGCGGTCGCGAATGCCCATCGCCTGATCGCTGCCGATCAGCCTTCCGTCCTTGTAGATGCGGCCGAACGGAACCTGGTCGATGATGGCGGCGGCGCCCGGATACAGCCTGAGCATGTCGCCGTCGCGCACCTGCGCCACCTGGCCGATGCCGGACGTCGACATCAGCGAGCCCTGCGCCACCAGATGCGCCGCCTCGCCATGCACGGGAACGCCGATCTGCGGCCGCACCCATTCATACATCTTGCGCAATTCGCTGCGGCGTGGATGACCGGAGACATGCACCAGCGCATCGCCGTCCTCGATGATCTTGATGCCGAGATCGATCAGGCGGTTCTTGATTTCGAGGATCGCCTTCTCGTTGCCGGGAATGGTGCGCGAGGAAAACACGACCGTGTCGCCGGCCGTCAGCGCCACCGACTTCATCTCGTCGCGCGACAGCTTGGCGAGTGCGGCAAGCGGCTCGCCCTGGCTTCCGGTGCAGATGATGACGAGGTTTTCGCGCGGGATGAAGCCGTAATCCTCCTCGGCGATGAATTCCGGCAACCCGTCCATATAACCGAGTTCATCAGCCACATCGATGACGCGCTTCATCGAGCGGCCAAGCACCAGGCATTGGCGGCCGGCATCCCGCGCTGCCTTGGCGATCGAGACGATGCGGCCGACATTGGAGGAGAAACTGCTGACGGCGACACGGCCCTTGGCATTCTGGATGACACCCTTGAGGCCCTCGCCCACCGCCACTTCCGACGGTGATTCCCCTTCCCGCAGCGCGTTGGTGGAATCGCAGATCAACGCCAGCACGCCCTTGTCGCCATAGGCGCGGAAGCGTGCCTCGTCGGTCATCGGCCCCACCGTCGGCGCCGGATCGATCTTCCAGTCGCCGGTATGGATGACGACGCCGGCCGGCGTGGTGATCGCCAGCGACATCGGTTCGGGAATGGAGTGCGCGACGGGGATGGCCTCGATCTCGAACGGACCGACGGTGAATTTCTCGCCAGCCCGGTAGGTCGTCACCGGGATCTTCGGCGCCCCTTGCTCGCCCTGCCGCTTGGCTTCCAGCAGGCCGGCGCCAAACGGCGTCATCCAGACCGGCGCCTTGAGCTTCGGCCAGATGTCGTGCAGCGCGCCGTAGTGGTCCTCATGTGCATGGGTAATGACAATGCCGCGCAGATTGGCGACATTCTCCTCGATGAAGCGGGTGTCGGGCAGTACCAGGTCGACGCCGGGCAGGGTTGCGTCGGGAAAAGTAACGCCGACGTCGACGACGATCCATTCGCGCGCATTGGCCGGCCCATAGCCGTAGAGGGCGAAGTTCATGCCGATCTCGCCGACACCGCCGAGCGGCACGAAGACAAGTTCGGCATTTTCCGCTGTCGCCATGGTCTTTCCTTCCTTGCCGGTCAAATTGTGGGCCGGTCAAATTGTGGGCCGGTCAAAATTGTCGGCCAATCAAAATTGTCAGCCGGTCAAATTCAAGCTGGTCAAATACCTGGCCAGTCAAACGTATTGGCCAGTCAACCGACGGCCGATGCGACCGCGCCGAAATGCACGTCGCCGGCGGCGATCGTCAGAACCGAGCCTTCATCGTCGCGGATCACGAAACGGCAGTCTTCGTCAATGGTCTCGAAGGTGCCGCGCACCACATTACCGTCAATTCTGACAGCAACCTGCCCGCCAAGCCCCGCCGCACGCGCCAGCCAGCGCCGCCTGACGGCGGCAAGCCCACGCCCTTCGTTCCACAGCCGGGCATTCTCGCTCCATGCATCCGACAGCGCCAGAAACAGCGTCTCGGCATCGCAAGCAGACCCCAGCGCGTTGAGCGACGTCGCTGGATAGGGCAAATCATTGGGATAAGCCACCACATTGACGCCGATGCCAACAGCCACCGCCGAACGGTCGCTATCCAGCATCGCCGATTCCAGCAGGATGCCGGCGAGCTTGGCGCCCGAGGCAAGCACGTCGTTCGGCCATTTCAACTCGAAGCGGTTCTTGCCCTGGCTCGCACCATCGAGGCCGATCGCAATCCTGCCTTTCGGCACGACGGCGTCGAGCGCGTCGGCCAGCGCCAGTCCGGCAACGAAGCCGAGCGTCGCGGCAAGTCGAAGCTCGGTGTTGGTGATCACCAGCAGCGTCGCCGCCAGGTTGCCTTCGGGCGTCGCCCAGGCGCGGCCGCGGCGGCCACGTCCCGCTTCCTGCTTTTTTGAGACGACCCAGAGTTTGCCCGGATCGCCGGCCCGCGCGTGCTCCAGCGCCAACGCATTGGTGGAGCCGACCGTATCGTGCGCCTCGAGCCGGAACCCTTCCGAAGCCGCGGTTGGAGCCAGCCTGAACGTCATTCCGTTAGAAGAAGGTCTTGGCCGCGGCGGCTGCGTAGGTTCCGATCGGGCCGCCGATCAGCACGTAGAACAGCACGAAAGCGCCGCAGGCGCCGAGCACGACGCGCAGTTCGGTCGCCATCGGCACGAAGCCGCCGACCGGTTCGTCGAACCACATGATCTTGATGATGCGCAGATAATAATAGGCGCCCACCACAGAGGCCAGCACGCCGATGATCGCCAGCGCGTAGAGGTCGGCATTGATGGCGGCGAGGAACACGTACCATTTCCCCCAGAAGCCGGCGAGCGGCGGGATACCGGCCAGCGAGAACATCAGGATGGTGAGGATCGTCGCCATGATCGGGTTGGTCGCCGACAGGCCGGCGAGATCGCTGATCTGCTCGACATTGCCCTCCTTGCGCCGCATGGCGAGGATGAAGGCGAAGGTGCCGAGCGTCATCACCAGATAGATCAGCATGTAGATGGCGACGCCGCGCACGCCGTCCTGGCTGTTGGCGGCAAGGCCGACCAGAGCATAACCCATATGGCCGATGGAGGAATAGGCCATCAGCCGCTTGATGTTGGTCTGGCCGATGGCCGCGAATGCGCCGAGCGCCATCGAGGCGATCGAGATGAAGACGATGATCTGCTGCCAGTCGGCGGCGATCGGCTTGAAGGCGCCCATGGTGACGCGCACCATCAGCGCCATCGCCGCCATTTTGGGTGCCGCCGCCAGAAAGGCCGTCACCGGCGTCGGCGCGCCCTCATAGACGTCGGGCGTCCACATATGGAACGGCACCGCCGAGATCTTGAAGGCAAGGCCGGCCAGCACAAAGACCAAGCCGAAGACGAGGCCGAGCTGGCGCTCGCCGCCGCTGAGCGCCGCGGCGATCTCCTGGAAGCCCGTGTTGCCCGTGTAGCCGTAGACCAGCGAGATGCCGTAAAGCAGCATGCCCGACGACAGCGCGCCAAGGACGAAGTACTTCAGCCCGGCCTCGGTCGAGCGCAGATTATCGCGGTTGATCGCCGCCAGCACGTAGATCGCCAGCGACTGCAGCTCGAGGCCGAGATAGAGCCCGATCATGCCGTTGGCCGAGATCATCAGCATCATGCCGAGCGTGCAGAGCAGGATCAGCACCGGATATTCGAACTTGTCGAAACGCTCCGCCTGGGCAAAGCGAACCGACATGACCAGCGTCACCGCCGAGCCGATCAGCGCCAACATCTTCATGAAGCGGGCGAATGGGTCCTGGATGAAGGCTTCGCCATAGGCGTTGCCCTGCCCCGGGGAAAAGATCAGCCAGGCGCCGGCGATCACCAGCACGGCAACAGCAAGGCCGCTCACCGTGACGGCGGTGTTGGCGCGCGAATAGGCGCCGAGCATCAACAGCGCCAAGGCGCCGATGGCGAGGATCAGCTCTGGCGTCGAGAGCGACAGGCTGGAGAGAAGGTCCGGCGTCATGGTTCGCAAACCCCCAGTCAGTTCGCCGCCGCGGTCTGCGCGGCGCCGATGGATGCGGTGACATTGGTAACGAGCGCCTTGACCGATTCGGCCGTCGCGTCGAAGATCGGCGCCGGATAGACGCCGAAGAAGATGACCAGCGCGACCAGTGGATACATGATCACCTTTTCGCGCGTCGACAGGTCGAGCAAACCTTTCAGGCTTTCCTTGGTCAGTGCGCCGAAGATCACCTTGCGGTAGAGCCAGAGCGCATAGGCCGCCGACAGTATGACGCCGGTGGCGGCGAAGAACGCCACCCAGGTGTTGACCCGGAACACGCCGAGCATGGTCAGGAACTCGCCGACGAAGCCGCTGGTGCCGGGCAGGCCGACATTGGCCATGGTGAAGATCATGAACACGGTTGCATATTTCGGCATGTTGTTGACCAACCCGCCATAGGCGTCGATGTCGCGCGTGTGCATGCGGTCGTAAACGACGCCGACGCAAAGGAACAGCGCGCCGGAGACCAGCCCGTGCGACAGCATCTGGAAGATCGAGCCCTGGACGCCTTCCTGGTTCATCGCGAAGATGCCCATGGTAACGAAGCCCATGTGAGCGACCGACGAATAGGCGATCAGCTTCTTCATGTCCTCCTGCATCAGCGCCACCAGCGAGGTGTAGATGATGGCGACAACGGAAAGCGTGAAGATTAGCGGCGCGAACATTTCGGATGCGATCGGAAACATCGGCAGCGAAAAACGCAGGAAGCCGTACCCGCCCATCTTGAGCAGGATGGCGGCCAGGATCACCGAGCCGGCCGTCGGCGCTTCGACATGCGCGTCCGGCAGCCAGGTATGCACCGGCCACATTGGCATCTTCACCGCAAAGGACGCGAAGAAGGCAAGCCATAGCCAGGTCTGCATATTGGCCGGGAAATTATGCGTCAGCAGCGTCGGGATATCGGTGGTGCCGGACTGGAAGAACATCGCCATGATGGCGAGCAGCATCAGCACCGAACCGGCCAGGGTGTAGAGGAAGAACTTGAACGAGGCATAGACGCGCCGCTTGCCGCCCCACACGCCGATGATGATGAACATCGGGATAAGGCCGGCTTCGAAGAAGACGTAGAACAAGACGATGTCGAGCGCACAGAACACGCCGATCATCAGCGTCTCGAGCAGCAGGAAGGCGATCATATAGGCTTTGACGCGCTTCTCGATCGATTCCCACGAGGCGAGAATGCAGAGCGGCATCAGGAAGGTGGTCAGGATGACGAACAGCATGGAGATGCCGTCTACGCCCATATGGTAGGAGATGCCGGAATCCAGCCAGGCAAACTTCTCGACGAACTGGAAGCCGGGTTGCGAATTGTCGAAGCCGGTCCAGATAAACAGCGAAATCACAAACGTGAACGCAGTCGTGAACAGCGCGATGGCGCGAATGTTGCGGCGCGCGTTCTCGCTGTCATCACGCACGAAAAGGATGAGCAGCACACCAACCAGCGGCAGGAAGGTGACCAGCGATAGGATCGGCCAGGCGGTCATCAGAGCATCATCCAGGTGACGAGTGCGGCAACGCCGATCAGCATGGCGAAGGCATAGTGATAGAGATAGCCGGTCTGCAGCTTGACGACCCGGTTGGTGACGTCGACGACGCGCGCCGAAATGCCGTCCGGCCCGAGCCCGTCGATGACGGTGCCGTCGCCGGTCTTCCACAGGAAGCTGCCGAGGCGCTTTGCCGGCCGCACGAACAGGAAGTCGTAGAGCTCGTCAAAATACCATTTGTTGAGCAGGAAGGCGTAGAGCAGGCGATGGTTGGCGGCGACGCTCCGAGGCATTTCCGGCGCGCGAATATAGAACTGCCAGGCTATCGCAAAGCCGATCAGCATGGCGATGAACGGCGACAGCTCGACCCACAACGGCACTTCGTGGATTTCGTGCAGGATGTGGTTGTCCGGCAGCGTGAACAGCGACGCCTTCCAGAATTCGGCATAGCCCTCGCCGATGAAGGCGCCGTGGAAGATCACACCGGCGAGCAGCGCGCCAGCCGCCAGGATGAACAGCGGCACCAGCATGACCGGCGGCGATTCATGGACATGATGCATGACCTCGTGGCTGGCTCGCGGCTCGCCGTGGAAGGTCATGAAGATCAGCCGCCAGGAGTAGAAGGAGGTAAAGCAGGCAGCAATGACCAGCAATATGAAGGCAAACGCGGCGACCGCATTGTGGCCGGCGAAGGCCGCTTCGACGATGGCGTCCTTGGAAAAGAAGCCGGCCGTGCCGATGATCGTTACCGGAATGCCGACACCGGTCAGCGCCAGCGTGCCGATCACCATCATCCAGTAAGTCGTCGGGATCAGCGTCCTCAGGCCACCCATTTTGCGCATGTCCTGCTCGTCGGAGACGGCGTGGATGACCGAGCCCGAGCCGAGGAACAGCAGCGCCTTGAAGAAGGCGTGGGTGAACAGATGGAAAATCGCCGCGCCATAGGCACCGACGCCGAGCGCCACGAACATGTAACCGAGCTGCGAACAGGTCGAATAGGCGATGACGCGCTTGATGTCGTTCTGGACAAGACCGACTGTCGCAGCGAAGAAGGCGGTGAAGGCGCCGATGAAGGTGACCACCGTCAGTGCCGAATGCGACAGCTCGAATAGCGGCGAGAGCCGCGCCAGCATGAACACGCCTGCCGTCACCATGGTGGCGGCATGGATCAATGCCGAGACCGGCGTCGGGCCTTCCATGGCATCCGGCAGCCAGGTGTGCAGCGGCACCTGCGCCGACTTGCCCATGGCGCCCATGAACAGGAGCAGGCAGACGACCGTCATCGCGGCCTGCTTATCGAGCGCATAGCCGAGGAAGGTCAGTACGGCCGCGCCTTGCGGCGCGCCTTCCGCCGGAATGAACGTCGCCGCATTGGCGAAGATGGTGCCGAGATTGACCGAGCCGAACAGCACGAACACACCGAATATGCCGAGCGCAAAGCCGAAATCGCCGACGCGGTTGACGACGAAGGCCTTGATCGCGGCCGCATTGGCCGACGGCTTCTTGTACCAGAAGCCGATCAGCAGATAGGAGGCAAGGCCGACGCCTTCCCAGCCGAAGAACATCTGCACGAGGTTGTCGGCCGTCACCAGCATCAGCATGGCGAAGGTAAACAGCGACAGATAGGCGAAGAAGCGCGGCCGGTCCGGATCGTGATGCATGTAGCCGATCGAGTAGATATGGACCAGCGCCGACACCGTATTGACGACGACCAGCATCACCACGGTCAGCGTATCGATCCGCAGCGCCCACGACGCTTCGAGGCCGCCTGACTGGATCCAGCGCAGCACCGGCACGGTGAACACCTCGCCGCCGCCGAAGCCGACCGAGAAGAAGGCAACCCACGACAGCACAGCCGCGATCACCAGGAAGCCGGAGGTGATGTATTCGGAAGCCTTGGCGCCGAGCGAAGTGCCGAACAGGCCGACGATCAGGAAGCCGAGCAGCGGAAGGAAGACGATGGCCTGATACATGGTGGTTTCCGTCAACCCTTCATCATGTTCACGTCTTCGACCGCGATCGAGCCACGGTTGCGGAAAAAGACGACGAGAATGGCAAGGCCGATCGCCGCTTCGGCCGCCGCGACCGTCAGCACGAACAGTGCGAACACCTGGCCGACCAGGTCGCCGAGCGCCGCCGAAAAGGCGACGAAATTGATGTTGACTGCAAGCAGGATCAGCTCGATCGACATCAGGATGACGATGACGTTCCTGCGGTTCAGGAAGATGCCGAACACGCCGAGCGTGAACAGGATCGCCGATACGGTCAGGTAGTGCGCGATGCCGACGACCATCTCAGACTCCTTCGCCCGTCTTGACCTTGCGGATTTCCACTCCGGTTGCCGCCGTGCGGCCGACCTGGGCGGCGATCGACTGCCGCTTGACGCCCGGCTTGTGGCGCAGCGTCAGCACGATGGCGCCGATCATGGCGACCAGCAGCACCAGCCCGGCGATCTGGAAGTAATAGAGGTAATCCGTATAGAGGATGTCGCCGAGCGCTGCCGTATTGGAGCGCGCGGCCAGGTCCGGAATGGGCTGGGCGACCGTCGCCGCCAGTTTCGGCGCGAATGTATAGCCGCCGAGCACCACGATCAGCTCCGCCGCCAGGATCAGCCCGACCAGCGCGCCGATCGGTGCATATTGCAGGGCACCTTCCTTCATCTCGGCGAAGTCGACGTCGAGCATCATGACGACGAACAGGAACAGCACCAGCACGGCGCCGACATAGACGACGAGCAGGATCATCGCCAGGAACTCGGCGCCGGTCAGCATGAACAGGCCGGCGGCGTTGAAGAAGGTCAGGATCAGAAACAGCACCGAATGCACGGGATTGCGCGCCGAAATGACCATGAACGCCGATGCCACCGCGACAAAGGCGAAGAGGTAGAAAAAGGCCGCCTCTAGTCCACTCAGCATGGGTTCCCCCGGGTTTCCTGTCAGAACAGGACGTTCGTCCTGTTTTTTGCCACCGCCTCCGGTCGGCAAGTTGCGTGTTCCTATCGCATGTTCCGATCGGGTTGAAAGACCCGATCGAAAAGAAAACATGCGACACTCTTTCATTCCGGAGGATGATCTTGTCCGAAAAGTATGCAACTTTTCGGGATCATCCTCTGAACGAGGCCCTCGCCCCGTTCATGCATCAAATATCAGCGGTAAGGCGCATCCAGCGAGATGTTGCGCGCCAGCTCACGCTCCCAGCGGTCGCCATTGGCCAGAAGCCTGTCCTTGTCGTAATAAAGTTCCTCGCGCGTCTCCGTCGCGAACTCGAAATTCGGCCCCTCGACGATGGCGTCGACCGGGCAGGCTTCCTGGCAGAAGCCGCAATAGATGCATTTCACCATATCGATGTCGTAGCGCACGGTGCGCCGCGTGCCGTCGTTGCGGCGCGGGCCGGCTTCGATGGTGATGGCCTGTGCCGGGCAGATCGCCTCGCACAATTTGCAGGCGATGCAGCGTTCCTCGCCGTTCGGGTAGCGGCGCAGCGCATGCTCGCCGCGGAAGCGCGGGCTGACCGGTCCCTTCTCATGCGGATAGTTGATCGTCTCCTTCGGCGCGAAGAACTGGCGCATCGACAGGAAGAAAGCGCCGACGAAATCCTGCAAAAGCAGTGACTTGGCGGCCTGGGATAATGCAGACATCAGGCAAACCCCGTGATCTTTAGGAAAGCGGCGGTGGCGACCACCATGAATAGCGAGATCGGCAGGAACACCTTCCAGCCGAGCCGCATCAGTTGGTCGTAGCGATAGCGCGGCACGAACGCCTTCACCATGGAGAACATGAAGAACACCAGGCAGACCTTGAGCACGAACCAGATCAGCCCCGGCACCCAGGTGAACGGCGCGAAGTTGAAGGGCGGCAGCCACCCGCCAAGGAATAGGATGGTGGCCAGAGCGCACATCAGGACGACGGCGACATATTCGCCGAGGAAGAACAGCAGGAACGGCGTCGACGAATATTCGACCATATGGCCGGCGACGAGTTCCGATTCGGCTTCCACAAGGTCGAAGGGGGGCCGGTTGGTCTCGGCCAGCGCCGAGATGAAGAAGACGATGAACATCGGGAACAGCGACAGCCAATGCCAGTCGAGGAAGGTGTTGGGCAGGCCGAGCCGCGTGCCCAGCCCGTCCTGCTGCGACAAGACGATGTCGGACAGGTTGAGCGAGCCGACGCAAAGCAGGACGGTGACGATGACGAAGCCGATCGAGACTTCGTAGGACACCATCTGCGCCGCCGAGCGCAGCGCGCCAAGGAACGGGTATTTCGAATTGGACGCCCAGCCGCCCATGATCACGCCATAGACCTCGAGCGAGGAGATGGCGAAGACATAGAGGATGCCGACATTGACGTTGGCGATCGCCCAGCCTTCATTGACCGGTATGACCGCCCATGCAGAGATCGCCAGCACCGCCGACACCAAGGGCGCCAGCAGGAAAACGCCCTTGTTGGCGCCGGACGGGATCACCGGCTCCTTGAACACGAATTTCAGCAGATCGGCGAAAGCCTGCAGCGTACCCCACGGGCCGACGACGTTCGGTCCGCGGCGCAATTGCACCGCCGCCCAGATCTTGCGGTCGGCATAAAGCACATAGGCGACGAAGATCAACAGAACGACGATCAGCACGACCGACTTCAAAAGGATCAGCAGTGCCGGCAGCACGTAGAAGGAGAAGAAGGTGTCCATGTCTACTCCGCCGCCTGCCTGAAGCCGTTTTTCGCCAAAGCCGAGCATTCGGCCATCACCGCGGAAGCCCGCGCGATCGGATTGGTCAGGTAGAAATCCTTGACCGGCGAGGTGAAGGTGCCCTTGTTCAGCCGCCCGCCGAGCTTGGCCACCCTGGCGATGTCGGCCGGGTCGCCGGCCGCGACATGGTCGATGGGGGCAAGATGCGGGTATTCCGCATAGAGCTTTGCGCGCAATTGCGGCAGCGAATCGAACGGCAGCTTCTTGCCGAGCACATCCGACAGTGCCCGAAGGATCGCCCAGTCCTCGCGCGCTTCGCCGGGCGCGAAGCCGGCACGGTTGGTCTGCTGCACGCGGCCTTCGGTGTTGACGAAGGTGCCCGACTTCTCGGTATAGGCGGCGCCCGGCAGGATGACGTTGGCGCGATGCGCGCCCTTGTCGCCATGCGTGCCGATATAGACGACGAAAGCGCCGCCGGTCTTGGCCATGTCGATTTCGTCGGCGCCGAGCAGGAACAGCACGTCGGTCTCGCCCAGCATGCCGGCGACATTCCTGCCGCCCTCGCCCGGTACGAAGCCGACATCGAGGCCGCCGACGCGTGCCGCGGCGGTGTGCAGCACGGCAAAGCCGTTCCAGTCGGCCCTTGCGGCATTGACGGCGACGGCGAGCTTCGCCGCCTGGCCAAGCACGGCCGCGCCGTCCGAACGCGCCAGCGCACCCTGTCCGACGATGATCAGCGGATGCGTCGCCTTCTTCAGCAGCTGGAAGAACTTGCCGTTGCCGTCGGCCAGATCCTTCAGCGATTCCGGCCCGGCGCCGAGCTGCTCGTAATCATAGCGCGTATCGCCGACATCGCCGATGACGCCGACCGGCAGATTGCCGGCCCGCCAGCGCTTGCGGATGCGGGCGTTGAGCAAGGATGCCTCGAAGCGCGGATTGGCGCCGATGATCAGCACCGCATCGGCCTGTTCGATGCCTTCGATGGTCGGGTTGAAGACATAGCTGGCCCGGCCGAGCGACGGATCGAGTGCGGCCCCGTCCTGGCGGCAGTCGGTGTTCCTCGAGCCGAGCGAAGCCATCAGAAGCTTCAGCGCGTAGATCTCCTCGACGGCTGCGAGATCGCCGGCAATGGCGCCGATCTTTTCGGGTGCGGCATTCGACACCGCTTCCTTGATCGCGGCAAAAGCCTCGGCCCAGCTTGCGGGGGCCAGTCTGCCGTCCTTGCGCACATAGGGCCGGTCGAGGCGCTGCGTGCGCAGGCCGTCCCAGATGAAGCGGGTCTTGTCGGAAATCCACTCCTCGTTCACCGCCTCGTTGGTACGCGGCAGGATGCGCATCACTTCGCGGCCCCGGCTATCGACGCGGATCGCCGAGCCGACGGCGTCCATCACGTCGATGGATTCTGTCTTGGTCAGTTCCCAAGGCCGTGCCTGGAAGGCGTAGGGTTTGGAGGTCAGCGCGCCGACCGGGCAAAGGTCGATGACATTGCCCTGCAGTTCCGAAGTCATCGCGCTTTCGAGATAGGTGGTGATCTCGGCATCCTCGCCGCGGCCGATCAGGCCGAGTTCGGATATGCCCGCAATCTCGGTGGTGAAGCGGACGCAGCGCGTGCAATGGATGCAGCGGTTCATGATCGTCTTGACCAGCGGCCCGATATACTTGTCTTCGACCGCCCGCTTGTTCTCGTGGTAGCGCGAGGAATCGACGCCGAACGCCATCGCCTGGTCCTGCAGATCGCACTCGCCGCCCTGATCGCAGATCGGGCAGTCCAGCGGATGGTTGATCAGCAGGAATTCCATCACGCCTTCGCGGGCCTTCTTGACCATCGGCGTGTTGGTGAAGATTTCCGGCGGCTCGCCATTTGGACCGGGGCGCAGGTCGCGCACGCCCATGGCGCAGGACGCCTGCGGCTTGGGCGGGCCGCCCTTCACCTCGATCAGGCACATGCGGCAATTGCCGGCGATCGACAGCCGCTCATGGAAGCAGAAGCGCGGCACTTCCGCACCTGCGTCCTCGGCCGCCTGCAGCAGCGTGTAGTGGTCGGGTACAGTGATCTCTTTCCCGTCGACCTTGAGCTTTGCCATTTCGCCTCAAACCCCTGCGGACGTTCCGCAATCTTTCCTTCCGTGCGCAGCCGACGCCGCGCACGATATTGAATTCAATTTTTGGCCTCGGCCAATGCGGCCGCCTGACCGATCCAGCCGTCACGGCCGATACGGCCCTTCAACGACAGGTAATCTTCGACCCAGGCGATCTCTTGCGGCGTCCACGCGGCAATCTGGGCGTATGTCCAGATGCCAAGGCCGTTCAGCACCTTTTCCAGTTTCGGCCCGATGCCCGATATTGCCTTGAGGTCGACGGGCACGGCTGGCCGGTCCATCGGCTTGGGCTGCTTGAAATCTTCCGGCATGAGCCCGGCCGATGCGTCCGCTGCAACGGTGCTCGCATTCGCCACGCTCCGCGCCGCAGTGCTTGTCGCAATGTCGGTCACGTCATTGGCGAAGGACTGCGCCTCGGCAATCAGGGTTTTGGTGGCTGCGCGCGCCTTGGTCGAGGAGCTTTTGCCGGTCGCGGAAACGCGTTCGGTCCGGGCCTCGAAATCCTCGGTGACCGGCTGCCAAAGCCGCTGCGAGGTCTCGGCCACGCCTGAAAGCACGCCCATCCAGACGCCAAAGGCGTGGTTGGCAAGCCCGATGCCGAGTGCCGTCATCGCCGCCGCGCCGGCGACAGGATGCGCCAGGAGATTGACGGCGCTGGCCATCTCCTTCGGCATTGTCCTGGTCAGGTCCTGGTTCATCTTCAAGAACGGGTCCCCATCGGGCGTCAAATCGTCGGGTATCGAAAACAGCGACATAGGTGGTCTCCTGGTCGTTTCCGTCTGCCCCGCGCTCGTTTCCTCGTTTCGGGCATTCGCCCGCATTTTTTTGAATTCTTCTATTCCGCCGCCGCCAGCACCGGTTCGGCTCGGTGTGCGTTGCGCGAAAACTCGTCGATGCGCCGCTCCACCTCGCCACGGAAATGCCGCATCAGGCCCTGGATCGGCCATGCCGCCGCATCGCCCAGAGCGCAGATCGTGTGGCCCTCGACCTGCTTGGTCACGTCGAGCAGCATGTCGATCTCGCGCTTCTGCGCCTCGCCGCGCACCAGCCGTTCCATCACCCGCCACATCCAGCCCGTGCCCTCACGGCAGGGCGTGCACTGGCCGCAGCTCTCGTGCTTGTAGAAATAGGACAACCGCGCGATCGCTTTCACGATATCGGTCGATTTGTCCATGACGATGACAGCCGCGGTGCCGAGGCCCGATTTTAGGTCGCGCAGCGCATCGAAATCCATGGGCGCGTCGATGATCTGCTCGGCCGGCACCAACGGCACCGAGGCGCCGCCCGGAATGACCGCCAGCAGATTGTCCCAGCCGCCGCGGATGCCGCCGCAATGCGTCTCGATCAGTTCGCGGAACGGGATCGACATCGCCTCTTCGACGGTACACGGATTGTTGACGTGGCCGGAGATGCAGAACAGCTTGGTGCCGGCATTGTTGGGCCGGCCGAAGGACGAGAACCAGGCCGCACCGCGGCGCAGGATGGTTGGCGCCACGGCGATGGACTCGACATTGTTGACCGTCGTCGGGCAGCCATAGAGGCCGACATTGGCCGGAAACGGCGGCTTCAGCCGCGGCTGGCCTTTCTTGCCTTCGAGGCTTTCGAGCAGCGCCGTTTCCTCGCCACAGATATAGGCGCCGGCACCATGGTGCATGTAGATGTCGAAATCGTAGCCGGAGGTGTTGTTCTTGCCGATCAGCTTGGCCGCATAGGCCTCGTCGATGGCGAGTTGCAGCGCCTCGCGCTCGCGGATGAACTCGCCGCGCACATAGATGTAGGCGGCGACCGCGCCCATGGCGAAGCCCGCGATCAGGCAGCCCTCGACCAGCGTATGCGGATCGTGGCGCAATATATCGCGGTCCTTGCAGGTGCCGGGTTCGGATTCGTCGGCATTGACAACGAGATAACTCGGCCGGCCGTCGCTCTGCTTGGGCATGAACGACCATTTCAGCCCGGTCGGGAAGCCGGCGCCGCCGCGGCCGCGCAGGCCCGATGCCTTCATCTCGTTGACGATCCACTCGCGCCCCTTGGCGATGATGCCGGGCGTGTTGTCCCAGGCGCCGCGCGCCATGGCGCCGGCCAGCGACTTGTCGAAGCGGCCGTAGATATTGTTGAAGATGCGGTCTCTGTCCTGAAGCATTGCTCGTTCCTCAGACCGGCTTCTTGCCGGTCGGCCGGCGCTTGTTTCCGGGCGACGGCTTGGCCGCTTCGGCGGCAGCCTTCGCCGGTTTAACCTTGGCCTCCGGCGCTTTGAAAGCAGACGCCGGCTCGGCCTTGTTCTTGGAGCCTTTGCGCTGTTTCGAGACGTCCTCGACCTGCGGCTCGGCCTTGTTGGCATTGGCGGCCGAATGCAGAGGCGCTGCAACGCTCGCCGCCTTCTCCGCCGCGGGCGCGACTTTTGTCGCCGACGGCGATTTCAGCGCCGGGCTGGTCTCGACCGCATCGGTCTTCGGCTTGCTGGCATTCGAGGGCGCAACTGGCGCCGGTGCAGGCGCGGCAGCAGGCGGAACCGGCGCTGCGGCAGCGGCCGCCGGCGCCGCTTCCTTGGCGGCCTTGGTCGCGGCCCTGGTTTCCCGGTCGCGGGTCGCCTTGAGGATCGCCTTTTCACTCTTAAGGGTCGTCAGGCCGCTGGCCGGCTCGGAAGTGACGCGGCCGTTTTGCGGTCCCGGTTCCACCGTGGCGCCCTTACCGGCGTCATAAAGGTCGATGATCTCGGCAAGCCGCTCCGGCGTCAAATCCTCATAGGTGTCCTTGAATATCATCACCATCGGCGCGTTGACGCAGGCGCCGAGACACTCGACCTCCTCCCACGACAGCGTGCCTTTGTCGTTGGTGTGGAACTGGTCGTGATGGATCTTCGAGCGGCACACATCCATCAGCGCTTCCGAGCCGCGCAGCATGCAGGGCGTGGTGCCGCAGACCTGGATATGGGCGCGGCTGCCGACCGGATTGAGTTGGTATTGCGTATAGAAGGTGGCGACTTCCAGCCCTCTGATATAGGGCATGCCGAGCATGTCGGAGATCGCCTCGATCGCCGCCTTGGTCACCCAGCCTTCCTGCTCCTGCGCCAGCATCAGCAAGGGGATGATCGCGGATTGCTCGCGCCCCTTCGGATATTTCTTGATCCACTGCTTCGCCGCTGCCGCATTCGCCCGGTTGAAGGCGAAGGAGGCTGGCTGGAGGCTGGCTTCTGCGAGACGGCGGACTGACATTTAGCGATCGACCTCACCAAACACGATGTCGAGGGAGCCGAGAACGGCGGTGACGTCGGCCAGCATGTGGCCGCGGCACAAAAAGTCCATGGCTTGCAGATGCGCAAAGCCCGGCGCGCGCAGCTTGCAGCGGTAGGGCTTGTTGGTGCCGTCGGAGACGAGATAGACGCCGAACTCGCCCTTCGGAGCCTCGACCGCGGCATAGACCTCGCCGGCCGGCACGCGGTAGCCTTCGGTGTAGAGCTTGAAGTGATGGATCAGCGCTTCCATCGAGCGCTTCATCGCCGCGCGCTTCGGCGGCACCACCTTGCCGTCGAGGTTCGACACCGGCCCGCCGCCTTCCTTGCCGAGCAACAGGTCGACGCACTGGCGCATGATTTTCGCCGACTGCCGCATCTCTTCCATGCGCACCAGATAACGGTCGAAACAGTCGCCGTTCTTGCCGACCGGAATGTCGAAGTCCAGCTCGGCATAGCATTCGTAGGGTTGCGATTTGCGCAGGTCCCACGGCGCACCCGAGCCGCGCACCATGACGCCGGAAAACCCCCAGGCCCAGGCGTCCGCCAGGGAGACAGTGGCAATGTCGACATTGCGCTGCTTGAAAATACGGTTACCGGTCAAGAGCGCGTCGAGGTCGTCGATCGACTTCAGGAACGGGTCAATCCACTTGCCGATGTCCTCGATCAGCTTCTGCGGCAGGTCCTGATGCACGCCGCCCGGCCGGAAATAGGCTGCATGCATGCGCGAGCCGCTGGCACGCTCATAGAACACCATCAGCTTTTCGCGCTCGACGAAGCCCCACAGCGGCGGCGTCAGCGCGCCGACATCCATCGCCTGCGTCGTCACATTGAGGATGTGCGACATGATGCGGCCGATCTCAGAGTAGAGAACTCGAATAAGCTGCCCGCGCTTCGGCACCTCGATGCCGAGCAGCCGCTCGGCTGCAAGCGCAAAGGCATGCTCCTGGTTCATCGGCGCGCAATAGTCGAGCCGGTCGAGATAAGGCACCGCCTGCAGATAAGTCTTGTGCTCGATCAGCTTTTCCGTGCCGCGATGCAACAGTCCGATATGCGGATCGACGCGGTCGACGACCTCGCCGTCGAGCTCCAGCACGAGGCGCAAAACGCCGTGCGCAGCCGGATGCTGCGGGCCGAAATTGATGTTGAAGTTGCGGACGGAGGTTTCAGCCATTCACTGTTTTGCCTTCTCGTCCCCCGGCAGAACATAATCCGTGCCTTCCCATGGGGACAGAAAATCGAAATTGCGGAATTCCTGCTTGAGCTCCACCGGCTCGTAGATGACGCGCTTGGCTTCGTCGTCGTAGCGCACCTCGACGAAGCCGGTCAGCGGAAAGTCCTTGCGCAGCGGATGGCCTTCGAAGCCGTAGTCGGTCAGAATCCGCCGCAGATCGGGATGACCCGAAAACAGCACGCCATAGAGATCGTAGGTTTCGCGTTCGAACCAGTCGGCGCCGGGATATATGCCGGTGATTGACGGCACCAGCGTCTCTTCGTCGGCCTGGACCTTGATGCGGATGCGGATATTCTGCCTCGGCGACAGCAAATGATAGACGACGTCGAAGCGCTTTGCCCGCGACGGATAATCCGCGCCGCAGACATCGATGATCGAGATGAACTGGCATTTCGGGTCGTCGCGCAGGAAGGTCACTACCTCGATCAGGTCGCGCGGTTCGACCGAGATGGTGAGTTCGCCATAGGCAAACACCACCTCGCCGATCCGGCCGGTCAGCTTCTCGCCGAGATAGGTCGAGAGGTCATTCAACGCCTGGGTCATGCCGCTCACCGCTCGATCGTGCCGGTGCGGCGGATCTTCTTCTGCAGGAGAAGGATGCCGTAGAGCAGCGCTTCGGCGCTCGGCGGGCAGCCGGGCACGTAGATGTCGACCGGCACGATGCGGTCGCAGCCGCGCACCACCGAATAGGAATAATGATAATAGCCGCCGCCATTGGCGCAGGAGCCCATCGAGATGACGTAGCGCGGCTCCGGCATCTGATCGTAGACCTTGCGCAGCGCCGGCGCCATCTTGTTGGTCAGCGTGCCGGCAACGATCATGATGTCGGACTGACGCGGAGACGCGCGCGGCGCAACACCGAACCTTTCCGAGTCATAGCGCGGCATCGAGGTATGGATCATCTCGACCGCGCAGCAGGCGAGACCGAAGGTCATGAACATCAGCGAGCCGCTGCGCGCCCAGGTGATCAGCGCCTCGGTCGAGGTGACGAGAAAGCCCTTGTCGGCGAGCTCGTTGTTGATCTCCAGGAAGAACGGATCATCCTCCCCCACCGGCCTGCCGGTGTTGGGGTCGATGAGGCCCTTGGGCTTCGGCGCGACGAGCGTGCCGGAACTGTCGTTCAATCCCATTCCAGCGCTCCTTTTTTCCATTCATAGGCAAAGCCGATGGTCAGCACCGCCAAAAACACCATCATCGACCAAAAACCGAGCATGCCGATCTGGCTGAACGACACCGCCCAAGGAAACAGGAAGGCCACCTCCAGATCGAAGATGATGAACAGGATCGACACCAGGTAGAAGCGGATGTCGAACTTCATGCGCGCATCGTCGAACGAGTTGAAGCCGCATTCATAGGCCGAAAGCTTTTCCGGATCGGGGTTGCGGTAGGCCACCAGGAAGGGTGCGGCAAGCAGCGCCAGCCCGACCACCAGCGCCACGCCGATGAACAGGACGATGGGCAGGTACGAACCTAAAAGTGCGTTCATGCTGCAGTTTCCGTTGGCGGCCAATCCACTCTGATTACAGCACCGGACCCACTTGCGGAAGCGTGACAGTTTAACCACTGAACCGTTTTAAGGGGGCTCTATGCTGCAACGCGGCGAGGGTTAGCGCAGCGCTTTCGGCGAAGCAAGTCAAACCTTGTTCAAATCGCGGTACTGGGCGGCATATCCGGGAAAACTGGTCAGATCCGCTCCTGTTTGATTTCTTTCACTTTTCACTCCACTTTTCTCTCCTGACATGGATACCGACAAAACCCTGCTAGCATGGCGCGGAATCGCAGATTCTCTGCTCTGTCCGGCATCATCAGGATACCCGCATTGATGAAGGAAAAAATCTCGCTTCGCATGGCCCGCCGCATCGCGCTGGCGGCACAGGGATTCAATGACCCCCGACCCGCCGGTACACCCGACCGCCGACATCTGGCCCGCGTGCTTGCCCGTACCGGCCTGCTGCAGATCGATTCCGTCAGCGCCGTGGTGCGCGCCCACTACATGCCGCTCTATTCGCGGCTTGGCCCCTACAAGCTGGCGCTGCTCGACGACGCCGCCATAACGCGCAAGCGGATGGTCTTTGAATATTGGGCGCACGAAGCCTCCTTCCTGCCGGTCGAGACCTATCCGCTGATGCGCTGGCGCATGCAGCGGGCCGAGCGCGGCGAGGAAATGTACAGCGGACTGGCCAAATGGGGCCGCGAGCACGCCGCCTATATCGAGGAGATCTATCGCCAGGTCGTCGATCACGGCCCGATCGCCGCTTCAGCCCTCGAAGGCCAAAAGGGCAATGGTGGCTGGTGGGGCTGGAGCCATGCCAAGCACGCCTTCGAATGGCTGTTCTGGGCCGGCCGCATCACCACAGCGCATCGCCGCGGCTTCGAGCGGTTCTACGATCTGCCGGAGCGCGTACTGCCGCCGGCGGTACTCGCTCTGCCGGTTCCTTGCCCCGAGGATGCGCACCGCGAATTGCTGCGTATCTCCGCCCGCGCCCATGGCGTCGCCACGGCAGGCGATCTGCGCGACTATTTCCGCCTCTCGCCCGCCGATATCAAGGGTCGCATCGAGGAGCTGGTCGAGGCTGGCGAGCTGTTGCCGGTGAGCGTCGACGGCTGGAGCAAAACAGCCTATCTCCACAAGAACGCCCGTTTGCCGCGCCGGACCGAGGCGCGCGCCTTGCTTGCGCCGTTCGATCCCGTGGTCTTCGAGCGGTCGCGCACCGAGCGGTTGTTCGACTTCCACTACCGCATCGAGATCTACACGCCGGCCGAAAAGCGCCGCTATGGCTATTATGTGCTGCCGTTCCTGCTCGGCGACAGCATCGTCGGGCGCGTCGACCTCAGGGCCGACCGTCCGGCCGGCGTATTGCGCGTCCATGCCGCCTATGCGGAGCCCGGCGCCCCGCCGCAAACCGCCGCCGAGCTTTTCGAAGAATTGAAGCAGATGCAGGGCTGGCTCGGGCTTGAGCGCATCGAGGTGACAGTTGCCGGTGATCTTGGGCCGGCGCTGGCCGACATTGCCGCGTCGTAGACGTGCGTTGACACGACTGCCTCCACAAGCCTAAATCCGTTTCAGACGGTCCCCTGCCCGCAACGGCAGGGGCCAAGAGGGAATGCGGTGCGAAATCTCGATTTCAAATCCGCGGCTGTCCCCGCAACTGTAAGCGACGAGCCAAGGCCGAAAACCACTGGGATATTCCCGGGAAGGCGGCACCAAGGCGATGACCCGCGAGCCAGGAGACCTGCCGTCTAGGACATAAGAATCCGATCGCCTGGCGGGTTTTCCGGGCAAGGAGCCTGATTTGGAACGCGACAGCAGTTTTTCGGCTGAGACAGCGGATTTATTGTCCGGCCCTGACGATTCCCTGGCCGGCGTTACCGTCATCGTCTGCTCTTCCTGCCGTGACGAGACCGGTTCGGACGCTCATCCCCGCGCCGGCGAACTGCTCGCCGAGGACACGCGCCGCGCCGCTTCCGGCGAAAACATCAAAATCCGCACCGTCGAATGCCTCGGCAATTGCAAGCGCCGGCTCAGCGCCGCCATGCTGCGCGACGGCTGCTGGAGTTACGTCTTCGGCGACCTGACCGCGACCAGCGGCGCCGATCTCGTGACCGGCGCAAAGCTCTTCGCCACCTCGACGGATGGGCTCATTCCGTGGCGCGGCCGTCCCGATTGCCTGAAGCGCGGTCTGGTTGCCCGCATCCCTCCCCTCGACCTTTTGAAGGACTTGATATGACCGCTGCCTCCCTTTCGCGCGTCCCCTGCACCGTCGTTACCGGATTTCTCGGCGCCGGCAAGACGACATTGATCCGCCATTTGCTCGAGAACGCCAAAGGCAAGCGGCTGGCCATCATCGTCAACGAGTTCGGCGACATCGGCATCGACGGCGAGATCCTGAAGGGCTGCGGCATCGACACCTGCCCCGAGGAAAACATCGTCGAGCTGGCCAATGGCTGCATCTGCTGCACTGTCGCCGACGATTTCGTCCCGGCGCTCGACCAGATCCTGTCGCTGATGCCGAGGGTCGACCATGTCCTGATCGAGACGTCCGGGCTGGCCCTGCCCAAGCCGCTGGTCCAGGCCTTCCAGTGGCCGTCGGTCAAGAGCCGGGTGACCGTCGACGGCGTCATCGCCGTCGTCGACGGACCGGCGCTGGCTGATGGCCGCGTCGCCAACGACATGGACGCCCTGCAGGCGCAGCGCGCGCAAGACGAGACGCTCGAACACGACGATCCGGTCGAGGAAGTATTCGAGGACCAGCTCGCTTGCGCCGACCTGATCATCCTGTCGAAGAGCGACCTGATGGACGCAGCCGGCTCGGCCCGTGCCAATGCCGTCATCGGCAAGCATGTTGCGCGGGCGGTGAAGATCGTGCCGACTTCGCAAGGCAAGGTCGATCCGTCGGTGCTGCTCGGCCTCGGCCTCGCCGTCGAGGACGACATCGAGAACCGCAAGACCCATCACGACGACGAGCTCGACCACGAACATGACGATTTTGACTCGTTCGTCATCGACATCGCGTCGGTGTCCAACCCGGACGAGCTCGCACAACGCGTCGCCACGGCGGCGGAGGAAGAAAACGTGTTGCGCGTCAAGGGCTTCGTCGAGGTTGGCGGCAAGCCGATGCGGCTCCTGCTGCAGGCTGTCGGTCCGCGCGTCAACCATTATTACGACCGCGCCTGGACGGCTGACGACGACCGCCGCTCGCGCCTCGTCGTCATAGGCCTGAAAGGGCTGAACCGCCCGGCGATAGAGCGTATCCTCGCCGGCTGACCCCAGGTACGAGCCGCGATGCACATCCTCACCACCACATCCGCCTCGCTCGACGATCTCGCCGAGCCTGTCGATCTCAGGCAAACGCCTGCGGATGTCGTGGCCCTGTCCTTCACCGACAGCGACCTGGCCGGGCTGGCGGCGGCGTGGAAGGCGGATGCGGACCGCCTGCCGTCGATGCGGCTCGCCGCCTTGCGTGACCTGCGCCATCCGATGTCCGTCGACCTCTGGACCGAGAGCGTCGCCCGCCATGCCAAGGTCATTCTGGTCCGCATCCTCGGCGGCTACGAGTGGTGGCGCTATGGCTGCGACCAGCTCGCCTCGACCGCCCGAGCGCGCGGCATAAAACTGGCGCTGCTACCAGGCGAGAGCCACGACGAGGATTTGCGACTGATCGAAGGCTCGACGCTGCCGCGCGAGGAGTTGGACGCCCTGCTGGGCTATTTTCGCGAGGGCGGGCCGGCAAATATGACGGCGCTGGTGCAGAGGCTGGCAAGTCTCGCTGGATCTGGTGCGGCGGTAGCCGAACCCGTTAGCGTGCCAAAGGCGGGATTTTACGAGCCGGGGCTGGGGGTCGTCCCCCTCCCCCTCGAGGGGAGGGTCCGGCCGAAGGCCGAGGGTGGGGTCCTCTCCGAAGCGTGCCAACACTTTGAAGCGCGCCGACAGAAAAAAATGTCGAGCACTGCCGCAACGACCCCACCCGGCCCTTCGGGCCACCCTCCCCTCGAGGGGGAGGGAGACGTCGTGCCAATTCTCTTCTACCGTTCGATGCTGCTCGCCGCCGACGTCGCGCCCATCGACGCGCTTTTCGAAGCACTGAGCGCGCGCGGCATGGCTCCCGTGCCTATCTTCGTCTCCAGCCTCAAGGACCCGGCCTCACTCGCCTTTGTTGAAACCGCGCTTGCAACGCTGAAGCCTGCCGCCATCATCACCGCCACAGCTTTCGCCTCCGGGGCCGAGCCGGGCGTTGAAACCCTGTTCGACCGCGCCGGCGTGCCGGTGTTCCAGGTCATCGTCGCAACCACCCGCCGCGACATCTGGCAAACCAATCAGCGCGGCCTGGCGCCCGCCGACCTTGCCATGCATGTCGTCCTGCCCGAGCTCGACGGCCGCATCCTGGCCGGCGCCATTTCCTTCAAGGGCGAAAGCGAAACCGATCCCGCATTGGCCTTCCGCGCCTTCGCCAACCGGCCAGAGCCCGACCGCGTCGCGCAAGTGGCGAACCGTATCGAGGCATTCGTGCGCCTGCGGCGGACGCCGCGCGCGGAACGCAAGCTCGCCATCCTGATCCCCGACTATCCGAGCGCCCCCGGTCGCACCGGCTACGCCGTCGGCCTCGACGTGCCGTCCAGCGTGCTGGCAATGCTGCACGACCTGAGAGAACAGGGCTACGCCGTTGAAAGGATTCCGCAAACGCCAAGGGAGTTGTTGGATTTGCTGGAACGGGGCAATGGTGGGCTGAGACTGGACGATTATCTCGCTCTTTCTGCAGAGTTACCGACTGCGGCACTCGCTGCCGTGGAGGCGGCATGGGGTAAGGCGGAAGATGAGACAGGTTCGCGCGAGGCGCCCCCCTCTGTCCTGCCGGACATCTCCCCCTCAAGGGAGGAGATTGGCCGTTTCGCCGACGGCTCTACCTTAATACCGTCGGTAGTTGGCGAAAGCAGAAGTCACGGAGCAATCTCTCCCCTTGAGGGGGAGATGTCCGGCAGGACAGAGAGGGGTGTTCAAGCGCCGGCCGTCGCCAAATTCCCCTTCCGCACGGCCACGTTCGGCAACATCACCGTGGCGCTCGCCCCCGATCGCGGGCGCTCGGTCGACCGCCGCGCCGACTATCACGATCCGACATTGCCGCCGCGCCATGCGCTGGTCGCCTTTGGCCTCTGGCTGCGCCAGTCGCTCGGCATCCATGCAATTGTCCATGTCGGCGCCCACGGCACGCTGGAATGGCTGCCCGGCAAGACCGTTGCGCTCAGCGAAAACTGCTTTCCCGAAATCGTCACCGGCGCCCTGCCCGTCATTTATCCGTTCATCGTCTCCAACCCCGGCGAGGCAGCGCAGGCCAAGCGGCGCGTTGCCGCCGTCACGCTTGGCCATCTGCCGCCGCCGCTGGCCGGCGCCGGGCTGGACGAAAACCAGCACAGGCTCGAACGACTGGTCGACGAATATGCCCAGGCCGACGGGCTCGACCGCCGCCGCCGCGACCGCCTGGCCAAGCTGATCGTCGAAACGGCGGAAAAGACCGGCCTCGCCTCAGAGGCTGGTGTCGCCAGGACCGACGCAGCCGACGAGGCTTTGCGCCGCATCGACGCCTGGCTCTGCGATCTCAAGGATTTCGCCATCAAGGACGGCCTGCACATTTACGGCCGCTCGCCGGAAGGCGAAGCTAATCCGGTACGGCGGCAAAGTGCGGCAGCTGAAAAAACCGCGCTGCTTGCCGCCCTCGACGGCCGCCACGTCGCTGCCGGTCCGGCCGGCGCGCCGGCGCGTGGCCGGAGCGATGTGCTGCCGACCGGGCGCAATTTGTTTACCGCCGACCCGCGCACCATGCCGACGCCGACATCGTTCGATCTCGGCAGGGCGGCCGCCGACGAGGTCTTGCGCAACTACATGCAATCGCATGGCGACTGGCCGCGCTCGCTGGTCATCGACCTGTGGGGCTCGGCCTCGCTGCGCACCGGCGGCGAGGAGATCGCGCAAGGCCTGGCGCTGATGGGCTGCCGGCCGCAATGGGATTCAGCCACCGGCCGCATCACCGGCATCGAGGTGCTGCCGCCGGCAACGCTCGGCCGCCCGCGCATCGATGTCACCTGGCGCATATCGGGCCTGTTCCGCGACATGTTCCCGACCCAGATCGCGCTGATCGACGCCGCGGCCAACGCGGTGGCGACCCGCGACGAGGACGATTCGGAAAACCCGCTGGCGGCCAGGACCCGCATCGACGGCAAGATCAGCCCGCGCATTTTCGGCACTTCGCCCGGCACTTACGGCGCCGGCGTCGAGGACATGTTGTCGAGCGGCGACTGGTCGGCGCGCGAAGAGATCGGCCGCACCTACCTCGACGCCACTTCGCATGCCTATGGCGGCGCCGAGGGCGAAGGCATTTCGGCGCCCGGCGCGTTCGAGGGCCGCATCGCCGAGGCCGACCTTCTGGTTCATACCGGCGACGACCCCGGCCGCGACATCCTCGAAGGCTCGGCCGACGTCGCCTTTATCGGCGGCTTTTCGGCAGCGCTTGCCGCGCTCGGCAAGAACGCCGACGTGATCGTGCTCGACACCACGGACCCGCAAAAGCCCAAGCCGCGCTCGGTTGGTGAGGCCGTATCCCGGGTAGTTCGCGCCCGCGCGGTGAACCCGCGCTTCATCGCCGGCCAGATGCGGCACGGGCCGCGCGGCGCCTCGGAATTCGCCGAGACGGTCGACCGGCTGGTCGGCTTTGCCGAGACTACCCATGCCATATCAGGCAAGCTGATCGAGGCCGTGCACGATGCCTATCTTGGCGACCCCGTGGTGCGCGCCTTCATCCTGCGCGAGAACCCGGCGGCGGCGAAGGTGATTGCCGAGCGTTTGCTGTCAGCACGGCGGCGCGGGCTCTGGCATCCGCTGCGCAACTCGATCGATGACGATCTCGCCGCACTGATTGCCGAAGCGCAAGCTCTGGGAGTGGCGGCATGAACGCTTTCTCGCGCCGTGGCGCCTGCCCTGCCTTGTCCGCGCCGATGCAGACCGGCGACGGGCTGCTGGTGCGGCTCAATCCGGTCGCTGGAGGACTGTTGCCGAAGTCGTTGATCGGACTCTGCGAATCCGCCTTGCGCCATGGCAACGGCATCATAGAAGTGACCGCCCGCGGCGGCCTGCAGATACGCGGCCTGCCGCCGGCAAGCGCGCGGCTACTGGCGATGGAGGTCGATGCGCTCGGCATCGCGGTGCGCACCGGCGTGCCGGTCGAGACCGGCGCGCTGGCCGGGCTCGACCCGGAGGAGATAGCCGACCCGCGCCCGATGGCGGAGCGGATTCGGGCGGCAATTGAAGAGGCTGGTCTGACGGCAAGGCTCGGTCCGAAGGTTTCAGTCGTCATCGAAGGCGGCGGGCAACTGACGATGGATGCGGTGACGGCCGACATACGACTGGCTGCGATCAGAACCGACGCGGGCGTCCGCTGGCTGATAGCCGTTGCTGGCGACGGGCAGAATGCCAAGCCTCTCGCCATGGCCGAGGAGGAAGCAGCCCGTGATATCGCCGTCGCGATTCTAAGGATGGTCGCCGAAAAAGGCCGCGAAGCTCATGCAAGGGATTTGACGGAACGGCAGCGCAGATCTCTCGCAAGCTGGCATTCCTTCGCGCCCCCCTCTGTCCTGCCGGACATCTCCCCCTCTAGGGGGGAGATCGGCAGTTCCGCCGACGGCCGTACTTCTGCTGCCTCGGTATTCGGCGCGACTTCGGCGATTAGCGAAGGCGGAGACCAAGGCGCAATCTCTCCCCTAGAGGGGGAGATGTCCGGCAGGACAGAGGGGGTCGCCGCCGAGCGCTTTCGCCCGCCCATTGGTATCTTCAACCTGAGCAACGGCCGTGCCCTCGGCATCGGCCTGCCCTTCGGCAGCATGCCCGCGCAAAAACTCATCGGCCTCACGCAAGAAGCCATCGCCCTGGGCGTCACCGAAATCCGCCTCGCTCCAAGCCGCGCGCTGCTTTTCATCGGCCTGCCACCGGCCGCCTGCCCCCAGCTGCACCAAGCCGCCGCAACCCTCGGCTTTGTCATCGACGCAGCCGATCCGCGCACGAAAATCGCCGCCTGCCCCGGCGCACCCGCCTGTGCCTCCGGCCGGATCGCCACCCGCGACATCGCCGAGATCATCGCTGCAGAAAACCGCGACATCCTCGATTCCTCGCTGACGCTGCACATCTCCGGCTGCGCCAAGGGCTGCGCCCATCCCGGTCCGGCGGAGCTGACCCTGGTCGGTGGCGAAAACGGAGCCGGACTTGTCGTGGACGGGACGGCAAAGGCATTGCCCGCCGGATACAGGCCGGGCTACGACGCCGCGCACGGCATCGGCCGCGTTGCAGCGGCGATCCGCAGCGCACGACATCCCGGCGAAACCGCTGCCGCCTGCCTGGTGAGGCTCGGCACGGCGGGCGTCGTCAAAGCTTACCGACAGGAATGAACATGACCGCCTACGACTACATCCATGATGGCACGGCGATCTATGAGCGCTCCTTCGCCATCATCCGCGCCGAGGCCGACCTGTCGCGCTTTTCCGAAGCCGAGGCCGACGTCGCTATCCGCATGATCCATGCATGCGGCCAGGTCGAGGTCGCGCGGCACTTCGTTTTCTCGACCGATTTCGTCGCCGCCGCGCGCACAGTATTGGGCGCCGGCGCGCCGATCTTCTGCGACGCGCAGATGGTCTCGCACGGCGTCACGCGCGCCCGGCTGCCTGCCGGCAACGAGGTGATCTGCACGCTGCGCGATCCGCGGACCGCCGACATCGCGAAAAAGATCGGCAACACCCGCTCGGCCGCCGCCATCGATCTGTGGGGCGAGCGCATGGCCGGTTCGGTCGTCGCCATCGGCAATGCACCGACAGCCCTGTTTTATCTGCTGGAAAAGCTGCGCGACGGCGCGCCGAAGCCGGCGGCGATTATCGGCATGCCAGTCGGGTTTGTCGGTGCCGCAGAATCGAAGGATGCGCTGGCCGAAAATTCCTATGGCGTGCCTTACGCCGTCGTGCGCGGCCGGCTGGGCGGCAGCGCCATGACCGCCGCCGCCCTCAATGCATTGGCGAGGCCGGGCCTATGAATGCGATTGCAAAAGGCAGGCTTGTCGGCGTCGGCACCGGACCCGGCGACCCGGAACTCTTGACCCTGAAGGCAGTGCGCGCGTTGGCCGAGGCCGAAGTCGTTGCGCATTTCGCCAAGCGCGGCAACAACAGCAACGCACGGGCCATCGTCGGCGCCCATTTTCGCCCCGATTTGATTGAACTGCCGCTGCTCTATCCGGTGACGACCGAGATCGACAAGGATCACAGCGATTACCGCTCGCAGATATCGGATTTCTACGAAGAGTCGGCCGAAAAGGTCGCCGCGCACCTAAGCGCCGGCAGGATGGTCGCGGTGCTTTCGGAAGGCGATCCGCTTTTCTACGGCTCCTACATGCATCTTCATGTCCGGCTGGCGCACCGTTTTCCGACCGAAGTCATCCCAGGCGTCACCGCCATGTCCGGCTGCTGGTCGGCGACCGGCCTGCCGATCGTCCAGGGCGACGACGTGCTGACGGTGCTGCCGGGCACGATGAGCGAATTCGAGCTGACGCGTCGCCTCGCCGACACCGACGCTGCGGTGATCATGAAGGTCGGCCGCAACCTGCCCAAGATCAGGCGCACGCTGGAGGCAACCGACAAGCTGGCGCGGGCCATCTACGTCGAGCGCGGCACCATGCCGGGCGGCGTCTCGATGCGGCTGGTCGACAAAAAGGACGACCAGGCGCCCTATTTCGCCATCGTTCTGGTGGCCGGCTGGTCGGGCCGGCCAAGCGCATTGAAAGCAGAAGCATGAGCGGCCGCCTCACCGTCATCGGCCTCGGGCCCGGCAATGCCGATCAGGTGACGCCGGAAGCCAGCCGCGCCGTTGGCGAGGCAAAATTCTTCTATGGCTACAAGCCTTATCTCGACCGGCTAGATCTGCGCCCCGAGCAGACCCGCGTCGCTTCCGACAATCGCGAGGAACTCGCGCGCGCCAGGGACGCGCTGCTGAAGGCTGCGGAAGGCCACGATGTCGCCGTCGTGTCGGGCGGCGATCCCGGCGTCTTCGCCATGGCGGCGGCCGTCTGCGAGGCGATCGAGGCGGGCCCACCCGAATGGCGCACGGTTGACATCGCTATCGTGCCCGGCATCACCGCCATGCTCGCCGTCGCCGCCCGCATCGGCGCGCCGCTCGGCCATGATTTCTGCGCCATCTCGTTGTCCGACAATCTGAAGCCGTGGGATTTGATCGAGCTGCGCCTGCTTGCCGCGGCGGGCGCCGGCTTCGTGATCGCGCTCTACAATCCGATCAGCAAGGCACGTCCCTGGCAGCTTGGCCGCGCCTTCGAGTGCCTGACGGCGATCCTGCCCGGCACCACGCCGGTGATCTTCGGCCGTGCCGCCGGCCGTCCCGACGAGCGCATCGAGGTTTTTCTGCTGGCCGACGCCGATGCCGCGAAGGCCGACATGGCGACCTGCATCATCATCGGCTCGCCGGAAACCAGGATCATCAAGCGGCGTGACAAGGCCGCGCTGGTCTACACGCCGCGTTCTGCAGCGGGCCCAAGAACATGACCGACCAGAAAATGATCGACCATAGCGGCAAGCGATTCGATGGTTCCCGCCGACGTAACGTCCGGCAACGCCGGCCTGCGGATCATGACCACCTCGACACCGAGCGCCCGCGCCGCGGCGATCTTGCCGTAGGTCGCCTCGCCGCCGCTGTTTTTGGAAACAACGACTTCGATGCCACGGCTTTCGAGCAGCGCGCGCTCATCGACCTCATGAAACGGCCCGCGCGCCAACAGATAGGCCGCGTCGGGCACAGCGAGCCTGGGCTCGACCGGGTCGACACTGCGAATGAGATAATGATGCCGGGGAGCTGCCTCGAAGGCGGCGACCTCCTGTCGCCCGAGCGCCAGGAATACACGGCGCGGCACCGATCCCAAAGCCGTCACCGCGCTGGCAACGGTGTCGACCAACATCCAGCGATCACCTTCGACCGCCTCCCATCCGGGACGCCTGAGCGCAACGATAGGCACGCCGGTCATGCGCGCTGCTTCCGCCGCATTGGCGGAGATTCGCGCCGCATAGGGATGCGTGGCGTCAATCAGCAGGTCGATCTTGTTCTGGCGGAGATACGCCGCCAGCCCGCCGGCACCGCCGAAGCCGCCGACCCGCACCGGCACCCCCTGCGCGGCCGGGTTTTCGGTGCGACCGGCCAGCGACAGCATGACCGAAATATCCGCGCGCGCGGCAAGCTTGCCGGCCAGTTGCCGTGCTTCGGTGGTTCCGCCGAGGATCAGAATGCGGTGTGTCATCATGCCTGCTGAAGCTCCGCGCGGCGCCAAGCTCACCTCAAAGTGGCTCACGATCGTCGGCATCGGCGAGGACGGTGTAGCGGGTCTCGGCGACGAGGCCAAGCGGTTGATCGCTGAGGCCGAGTTCGTCCTCGGCGGCAAGCGCCACCTGGCCCTTGTCGCATCACTGGTCAAAGGTGAAGCGCGCGCCTGGCCGACGCCTTTCGATGCCGAGATGCGCGACGTGCTGGCGCTCTCTGGCAGACGCGTCTGCGTGCTGGCCTCCGGCGATCCCTTCTACCACGGTGTCGGCGTCACCCTCGCCCGCAAGGTCGCGGCAGAGGATATGCGGGTGATCCCCGCGCCCTCGGCCTTTTCGCTGGCCGCCTCACGCCTGGGCTGGGCGCTGCAGGACGTCGAGACCGTCTCGCTGCATGGCCGCTCGCTCGACCTGATCCGGCCGTTGCTGCATCCTTGCACCTGCATTCTCGCGCTGACTTTGGACGGCGATGCACCGGAAGCAATTGCCCGTCTCCTGACCGAGCTCGGCTTCGGCGCTTCGCGGTTGACGGTACTGGAGGCACTGGGCGGGCCGAACGAAAGGCTGCGCTCGGCGAGCGCCGGCACCTTCGACCTCGCAAAGATCAATCCGCTCAACGTGCTCGCGATCGAAGTTGAATCGACTCCGCAAGCACCCATCCTGCCGCTGACAGCGGGACGTGCCGATCGTTTGTTCGAGCATGACGGCCAGATCACCAAGCGCGAAGTGCGCGCCGTCACCCTGTCCGCTCTCGCGCCAAGGCGCGGCGAACTGCTGTGGGACATCGGCGCCGGATCGGGCTCCATCGGCATCGAATGGATGCTGGCCCATCCTTCCATGCGTGCCATCGCCGTTGAGGCCGATCCGGCCCGCGCCGCCCGCATCCGACGCAACGCCGCGGCCTGCGGCGTTCCCGGTCTCGCCGTCGTTGAAGGTTCGGCACCGCAAGCTCTTGCCGGGCTGGAAACGCCGGCAGCGATCTTCATCGGCGGCGGCGGCAGCGATGCCGGCGTGCTGGAAAGAGCCATCGATGCCTTACCTGCCGGCGGCCGCCTAGTCGCCAACGCAGTGACCCTGGAGATGGAGGCACTGCTGCTTTCCCGTCAAGCTGTGCTCGGAGGCGAGCTTACCCGGATCGCTGTATCCCGTGCTTCGCCGGTTGGTTCGATGCAGGCCTGGCGGCCGGCTATGCCGGTCACCCAATGGAGTTGGGCCAAGCCATGATGGTCGCGGGCATCGGCAGCCGCAAAGGTGTCAGCACACGCGACGTGCTTGCTGCGGTAGAAACCGCGCTGGAGGCGCACGGGCTTGCCCTGCCCGCGCTTTCAGCCCTCGCGACCGCATCTCTCAAGCAGGATGAGGCGGCAATCTTCGCCGCCGGACGTGAACTCCGCCTCCCGGTGATCGTTGTCGAGCAGGACGAACTCAAAGCTGCATCTGCGACCAGCCACTCCGACCTATCACAGGAGCATGCCGGCACGCCGTCTGTTTCCGAAGCCTCGGCGCTTGCCGCCGCCGGCAAAGGCGCAAAGCTGCTCGGGCCGCGCACGGTGCTCGGTGCTGTCACCTGCGCCATCGCCATCAGCGGAGATGCGGCATGACCGTTCACTTCATCGGTGCCGGCCCGGGTGCTGCCGATCTCATCACCTTGCGCGGCAGCCGCCTTCTCGGCAGTTGTCCCGTCTGCCTCTATGCCGGATCGATCGTCGCGCCGGAGCTGTTGCAGCACTGCGCGCCCGGAACGAGGTTGATCGACACCGCACCGATGTCACTCGACGAGATCGAGGCCGAATATCTGGCCGCCCACGCGGCCGGCCATGATGTCGCCCGCCTGCATTCCGGTGATCTGTCGGTCTGGAGCGCAGTTGCCGAGCAGATCCGCCGGCTGGAAAAGCACGGCATCCCTTATACGCTGACGCCGGGCGTGCCGTCCTTCGCCGCTGCGGCGGCAGCGCTGCGCCGCGAGCTGACCATTCCAGAAGTCGCGCAAAGCCTGGTGTTGACCCGAATCTCCGGCCGCGCCTCGAAAATGCCGCCCGGCGAAACGCTGGCCGGCTTCGGCCGCACCGGCGCCACGCTGGCCATCCACCTTGCCATCCACGCCATCGACCGCGTCGTCGCCGAGCTGACGCCGCATTACGGCGCCGACTGCCCGGTCGCAGTCGTCTTCCGTGCCTCCTGGCCGGACGAGCGCGTGCTGAGCGGCACGCTGGCCACCATCGAGGCGCAATTGGCCGCCGATCCGATGGAGCGCACGGCAATCATCTTCGTCGGCCGCTCGCTGGCGGCGGAAGGCTTTGGCGAAAGTTCACTGTATGACGCGCACTACCAGCGGCGCTTTCGCGGACGGGGCGGGTTGTGAGCGGCGCCAATAGAAACACTACGGTCGAGCAGGCGCTCACCCGGCTGAACTTCAAGCCGCGCCAGCTGGAGCCCGGTCATGTCTGGCTGGCCGGTGCCGGCCCTGGCGATCCCGGCTGCCTGACGCTGGAAGTGCTGGCCGCCCTCGGACAGTGCGACGCGCTGGTTTATGACGCGCTGGTCTCGCCCGCGGTCGTCGCCGTCGCCGAGGGCGCGGAACTGTTCTATGCCGGCAAGCGCGGTGGCAAACCATCGATGAAGCAGGACGACATTACCGCTCTGCTGGTTCGGCTGGCGCGCGCGGGCCGGCGCGTCGTCAGGCTGAAGGGGGGCGATCCCTATATTTTCGGGCGTGGCGGCGAAGAGGCGCTGGCGCTGGCGGGGAAAACCATCCCGTTCCGCATCCTGCCTGGCCTGACGTCCGGCCTCAGCGCGCTGGCCGCCACCGGCATTCCCGGCACCATGCGCGGCATCAACAAGGCGCTGATCCTGGCGACCGGTCACGCCGCCGGCACCGATGACGATCTCGACTGGGCGGCCATCGCCCGTACCGGCCAGCCGGTGGTCATCTATATGGGCATGGCCAATCTGCCACTGATCGCCGCCTCGCTGCTCGAGGGCGGGCTGGCGCCTTCGACGCCCACCGCGGTGATTGTCGCTGCGACGACACCGCAGGAACGGATCGTCGTCGCCACGCTCGCCACCATTGCGGAAGAGACAGCGGCCGCCGGTCTGACGTCGCCGGCGCTGATCGTCGTCGGCGGTATAGTCGCTATGCGTGCGGCACTGGCGGGCGAGCCATGACCCGCGCCATCATCGTCGGCGCGCCGCGCTCGGGCTCGGGCAAGACCAGCGTCACCATCGGCATTCTGCGCGCGCTCGCCCGGCGCGGCCTGAAGGTGCGCGGCGCCAAGTCCGGCCCGGACTATATCGATCCCGGCTTCCACACCGCCGCCACAGGCTTGTGCGGCATCAACCTCGACAGCTGGGCAATGCCGCCGGCCCTGCTTAACGCACTGGCCGGCGAAGCGACCGAAGATGCCGATTTTATCTTCCTCGAAAGCGCCATGGGCCTGTTCGACGGAATTCCGGCTGCTCCGGGCCGCACCGGCTCGGCCGCCGACCTTGCCCGACTTTATGGCTTGCCGGTGCTGCTGGTGCTCGACGTTTCCGGCCAGTCGACCACGGCGGCGGCCGTTGCCAAGGGCTTTGCTACTTATGACCCCGATGTGCGCATGGCCGGTGTCGTGCTCAACCGATTGGGCAGTGAACGCCACCGCCGACTGTGCGGCGACGCCATCGAAGCGCTCGGCTTGCCTGTCGTCGGCGCTATCCTGCGCGATCCCTCGCTCAACCTGCCCGAGCGTCATCTCGGCCTCGTTCAGGCCGGCGAATATGAGAATCTGATGGCGCATCTCGACCGGCTGGCCGATATGGTCGAGCGCTCGCTCGACCTCGACGCCATCATGGCTCTGGCGGCGCCATTCACGCCCGCGCCGGGCAATTTCGGCGACGCGCTGCCGCCCCCCGGCCAGCGCATTGCACTCGCCGAGGACGCTGCCTTTACTTTCCTCTATCCGCACGTTGCCGCGCATTGGCGCAAGGCCGGCGCCGAGATCGTCCCATTCTCGCCGCTCGCCGATGAACCGCCCGGCGACAATTGCGATGTCTGCTGGCTGCCCGGCGGCTATCCCGAGCTCCACGCCGGCCGCCTCGCCGCCGCTGCGAATTTCAGGGCGGGCATGGCGAGGTTCGCCGCCACGCGGCCGGTGCATGGCGAGTGCGGCGGCTTCATGGTGCTCGGCGAGGCGCTCGAGGACGCATCGGGCGAGACGCATCGGATGCTTGGCCTGCTCGGCCATTCGACCAGCTTCGCCAAGCGCAAGATGAATCTCGGCTACCGCGAGGCGCGGCTGCGGTCCGGCTGTCCGCTCGGCAGCCAAGGCACGCTGATCCGCGGCCATGAGTTCCACTACGCGCAGATGGTTGCGACCGGCAATGACGAGCCGCTGGCCGATCTCGCCGACGGGCAAGGCAACCCGCTCGGCGCCTCCGGCTGCCGGCGCGGCAATGTCAGCGGCACGTTCTTCCATGCCATTGCGAGGGGCGCATGAAGGCCTCGCAACAGCAAATTCTCGATGATATCGCGCTTTGCCTCGTCTTCTTTACCCGGCTGCCGCTGCCGCGAGCCGACTTCCGTAGCCGCAGCCTTGCCGCTGCGATCTGGGCTGCACCGGTCGCCGGTCTCGCCGTCGCTATGGCCGGTGCGCTGGTCTACGCCGTCGGCACGAGGCTGGGCCTAGCCGGAGGTTCTGCTGCAGCGTTGGCCCTTGCCGCGATCTTGCTTGCCACCGGCGGCCTGCATGAGGACGCGCTGTCGGATGTTGCAGATGGTTTTGGCGGCGGCAAGACACGCGACAGGAAATTGGAGATCATGCGTGACAGCCGCATCGGTGCCTACGGCGCCTGCGCGCTCGGCATCTCGCTGCTGATCCGCTGGAGCGTGCTCTCTGGATTCGCCGGCCCGGCCCACGTGTTCTGGGCTTTGATTGCCGCGCATGCCGCCTCGCGCGGCCTGCCCGGCGCCTTCATGCACCTGCTGCAGCCGGCCCGCAGCGACGGCCTTTCGGCCGAAGCGGGCACCGTCTCGGCTAAAACAGCTGGCATCGGTGCCGTACTCGGTGCGGTCGCGCTGCTGGCGCTTGGGCTCGGCGGCGCCTTCACAGCACTCATCTTGCTTGGACTGGTATTTCTCGCCTTCCGCTCGCTTTGCCTCAACCAGATCGGCGGCCAGACCGGCGACACCGTCGGCGCCCTTCAGCAGCTGGGCGAGATCGCAATCCTGCTCGTCGCTTCCATTTCCCTTTCTTGACTCTGTTTCGGAGATTTTGCCCCCATGCCTTTCAAATCGCTCGATGAACTGCGCGCCGCCTGCCTCGGCCTGCCCATTGGCAGCGACGCCGCGGCCAATGCCGTCGCCCGCCGCCAGGACACGCTGACCAAGCCGCAAGGCAGCCTTGGCCGGCTGGAGACAATAGTCGCCTGGCTGGCGCGCTGGCAGGGCCGCGACATGCCAAAGCTCGACCGTGTCAAGGTCTTCGTCTTCGCCGGCAATCACGGCGTCACCGCGCAAGGCGTGTCGGCCTTCCCGTCGGAGATCACCGTGCAGATGGTGGCGAATTTCGCCGACGGCGGCGCCGCCATCAACCAGCTTGCCCGCATCGCCGGCGCGGAGCTGGACGTCATCCCGCTTGATCTGGATCATCCGACCGGCGATTTCACGCAAGACGTGTCGATGGACCACGAGGCCTTCCTCGCTGCCGTCTCGGCCGGCTACGGCGCGATCAGCAGGGAACTCGACCTTGTCTGCTTCGGCGAAATGGGTATCGGCAACACCACCCCGGCGGCGGCCATTTCGACCGCGCTGTTCGGCGGCGGCGCCGAACGATGGACCGGGCGCGGCACCGGCGTCGACGATGCCGGCCTCGTGCGCAAGATCGTCGCCATCGAGGCCGGCCTGAAGCGCCACGCCCCGGCGCTGGCCGATCCGCTGAAGGTAGCGGCAGCCCTCGGCGGCCGCGAGCTCGCGGCGATCCTTGGTGCGACGCTGGCTGCGCGTCATCTCGGCGTGCCGGTATTGCTCGACGGCTTCGTCTGCACCGCCGCAGCGGCACCCTTGGCAGCGCTGCACCCTGCTGGCCTCGCCCACACGCTGGCAGCCCATGTCTCGGCCGAATCCGGCCACCGTCGTCTATTGGAGGCGCTCGGCCTGCCGCCCTTGCTCGACCTCGGCATGCGGCTCGGCGAAGGCTCCGGCGCCTGCCTCGCAGTCAACATCGTCCGCTCGGCGCTGGAGTGTCATGCCCGCATGGCAAGTTTTGCCGAGGCTGGTGTTTCGGAGAAGTAATCGGATACGGCCTATGAACTCGATCCACTAAGGCAGCAGCTTCCGTTCGCAATGTTTCTCAGATAAATCTGGTGGGGATGAAAAAGTTTCAGCCCGCCTACTCTGCTGCGTTTCTCATTGTCGGTAGCGGTGCGCTAATTTCGCGCGGCAGATATTCCAGCTACGGTCCGATCGACACTGCGATTCTCGTCCTTTTCTTGATCTTCTTCTGGTGGCTTATCAGCGACTTTTCAGGGGGAAAAGCCGATGTTGATGCTGACAAACGTCAGAGTGCTGACAATGGCATCGCTTTTCGGTTCGGCAAGCTTCTGAGCCGCGTTTTCGGGCGCGGCAATCGCAGCGTTTGATCCAGTCGGCTGCGAGCTAAGAGCACACGCCTCGCCAAAGACTATCGGACTCCAAAGGCAGCCCAAAGTTGATGAAACGAGCGCGGTGAATGAAACCGGCTCGTTCTAAGGTCTTTCCACCAAATCCTGGAGATTTTTGGTGGGTGTGCACAGGATCGAACTGTGGACCCGCTGATTAAGAGTCAGCTGCTCTACCAACTGAGCTACACACCCACACGGCCGGTAAACCCAGCGTTGGCGGGCATATAGCCGCCGCCATCCGCCATGTCCAGCCCCGTGGGATTCATTTCCCGACAAATCGCCGAAGTGCCGAGGTCGTCAAACAAAAAGCCTGCCTTCAGCCACCTTCACCGCATGGCCGCCGATGCGGGCGGCCGCCAGTTCGCCGCCTTCGACATTCAATTCGAGGCGGATGCGCGACGGCCGGCCCATCTCCAGCCCCTGCTCGATCCACAGTTGTGAAACGCCGTCCGTTGGGCCGTCGAAATGCATGATCGCGCCGGCGAACGCGGCCGCCGCTGAGCCGGTCGCCGGGTCTTCGTAGGACGGATTACCGGGCACCATCATGCGGACATGGAAGGCACTGTCATGGTGCACCGTCTCGCGGCAATACACATAGGGGCTGGCGAAGGCCCATTCGCTCTTGCGTGGTGCCAACTCCGACCACGCCTGGTTGTCCAGCCTGATCCGGGCGGCCGCCTCCAGATTGGCGACGGGGATGGTCACGTAAGGCACGCCAGCCGACCAGAACGAAACGCGGTGGTTCTCGAAGCCGATCTCGTGCGGCCCAAGGCCAAGGGCCGCGCCGATCGCCTCGGGATCGGCCGACAATTCCAGCTGCGCAGGCAGTTTCGCCAAATCGAACTCGGCAAAGGTCGAACCATCGTGCTTGCTGACAGCGCAGCGCACCGGGCCGATATTCTCCTCGAGGACGAAGATGCCGGCGGCCTCTCCCGCCATTTCGGCGAGCGCTATCGCCGAGCCGACGGTCGGGTGGCCGGCGAACGGCATTTCATAGTCGGGTGTGAAGATACGGATGCGGGCCCGATGCTTGGGATTATCAAGCGGCAGCACGAAGACGGTTTCGGACAGGTTGAACTCGCGCGCCACCGCCTGCATCGCCGCAAGGTCCAGCCCGTCACAGTCGAGCACCACGGCCAGCGGATTGCCGGCCAGCCGGTTGGTGGTGAATACGTCGTAAAGCAAGTAATTCCGCGGCTGCATCTCAGTAAGTCCTCTGCCTCATTCCTAACATGAGCGAAATTTAATTTGAATTTTGAACCATAAGGCCTGATTTGTGCACTGATGGGATATCACTGAACATAGGGGTCCGGCGTGGACCAGATTGTCAATCTGCCAAAGACGGAATCCGCTTCCGCCATCGAGACGGCGCTCGGACTTGACCACCAGGGCCTGAAGACAAAACGCCGTCGCGGTTGGCTTTACGCATTGTTCGCGCTGCTTGCCGTCGCCGCCGGTGCCATCGGCTACCCGTGGTATGCGGGCTCGCCCGCCAAGATCGAGTATACCACGACACTGGCCGCCATGGCCGACCTTACCGTCGCGGTTTCGGCTACCGGCACGCTGCAGCCCCTCACCCAGGTCGATATTTCCAGCGAACTCTCCGGCGTCGTCCGCTCGGTTTCGGTCAACGAAAACCAGCTGGTGAAGAAGGGCGATGTGCTGGCTGCGCTCGACACCGCAAAGTTGGAGGTGCAGATCGAGCGCGCCCAGGCCTCCGCCAAGGCAGCGGCGGCGAGCGTCGAGGACGCCACTGTGACCCTGGCCGAAAACGAAAAGGCGCTGGTGCGCGCGGCACAACTGACCAAGCGCGGCATGGCGACGGACCAGTCGCTCGAAGCGGCAACCGCCACGCGCGACCGCTCGAAGGCGGCGCTCGATATTGCCAAAGCCAACCTCGCCATGGCCAGTGCCGATCTCAAGGCGCAGCAGACGGATCTTGCCAAGAGCACCATCTACGCTCCGATCGACGGCATCATACTGACGCGCTCGGTCGATCCCGGCCAGACGGTCGCCTCTTCGCTGCAGGCGCCGGTCCTGTTCGTCATCGCCGCCGATCTGAAGAACATGGAGTTGAAGGCGGCGGTCGACGAGGCCGATATCGGCGCCGTCAAACCAGGCCAGCATGCGCGCTTCACCGTCGATGCCTTCCCGGAACGGCCGTTCGACGCCGAAATCCGCGACATCTCCTATGCCTCAGTCACCACCGACGGCGTCGTCACTTACGATGCAAGGCTGGATGTCGACAACAGCGAACTTCTGTTGCGGCCCGGCATGACAGCCACCGTCTCGGTCGTCACCAAGCAGGCCAGGAACGTGCTCACCGTGCCGTCGATCGCCTTCCGCTACCGGCCGGCCCAGACGGCGGAGCGCGGCTGGAGCCTCACCGACCTGTTCACAGGCCGCATGGGACGCCCCGGCGGCAACCGCCAGCACCAGGCGGCGACGAAGCCCACCGACGGCTCGCGCACGCTCTACGTGCTGGAGAATGGGCGGCCGCATCCGGTCAACGTCAGGGTCGGCTCGACAGACGGAGAACTGACCGAGATCGTCTCCGGCCTGGAGGAAGGCGCACAAGTCATTACCGCCTCGCAGCAGCGGAGCTGATCGTGATCGGGCGCGATCACCCTCATAGGCTTCGACAAGGTCTGGAAAAGCTATGGGCAGGGGGAAGCCCGGGTGCACGCGCTGGCCGGCGTCGACCTCGCCATCAGGCGCGGCGAATTCGTCGCCATCATGGGCCCGTCCGGTTCCGGCAAATCGACGGCCATGAACATCATTGGCTGCCTCGACACGCCGACCGCTGGGACTTACAGCTTCGAAGGCATCGACGCCGGCCGTCTCGACCGCAACCGCCGTGCTCAGCTGCGCAATCTCTATGTGGGCTTCGTCTTCCAGGGCTATAATCTCTTGCCGCGCACTACGGCGGCGGAGAATGTCGAACTGCCGCTGATCTACCGCGGCGTAGGTGCCCGCGAGCGCCGCGGCCTTGCCATGCAGGCACTTGCCGAGGTCGGCCTTGTCGGCCGCGAGCATCATACGCCAGCCGAGCTGTCCGGCGGCCAGCAGCAGCGCGTGGCGATCGCCCGCGCCATCGTCACCAGGCCGACGCTGCTCGTTGCCGACGAGCCGACCGGCAATCTCGACACCGCCCGCACGCACGAGACCATGGAGCTCCTGACGCAGCTGAACAGCGAGCTCGGCCTGACCATCGCCATGGTCACGCACGAAGCCGATGTAGCCGGCTATGCCCAGCGCACGATCCGTTTCCTCGATGGCCATGTTGCCTCGGATATCGCCAATCTCGAGATGGCCTAGCCATGATCTGGGAAACCGTCCGCCTCTCGCTCCGCTCCATCCGCCGCAACGTGCTGCGCTCGTTCTTGACGCTGCTCGGCATCGTCATCGGCGTTGCCGCCGTCATCGCCATGCTGACCATCGGCTCGGGCACCACCGAGAAGGTCAAGTCCGATATTTCCAAGCTCGGCAGCAATCTGCTTGTCATCCGTTCCGGCCGTCCGGCGGGGCCTGGCGGCCCTGGAGGGCTCGACCAGGTGGTCCGGCCTCTTGCCTACAAGGATCTCGCAGCGCTTGTCGCGCATCTGGACGGCGCGCGCGCTATCGCGCCGGCGTCGCAAAAGCAGGTGCGCGTCATTTTCGGCACCGAAAGCCTGACCTCGGGCGTCACCGGCACCGACAGCGCCTATCTCGATGCCCGCGACTGGAAGCTGGTTTCGGGCCGCCCGTTCAGCGATTCGGAAACCCGCTCGGGGACCGACGTCTGCTCATCGGAGAGACGGTGCGCCAGCAGTTCTTCGGCGCCGGTGACCCCGAAGGCGAGATCATCCGCGTTAACCGCACCTCCTGCAAGATCATCGGCTTGCTCGAACCGAAGGGCTATACCGGCTTCGGCCAGGACCAGGACAATGTCGTGCTGATGCCGCTCGCCGCCTATCAGCGTCGCATTGCCGGCAATCGCGACATCGAATCGATCTATGTCGCCGCCGACGACCGTACGCCAACCACGGTGCTGCAGCAGCGCGTCGAGGACATCTTGCGCGACACACGCCGCATCACGCCCGACCGAGACGATGATTTCTCGATCCGCGACATGACCCAGATCGCCGATGCCATGGCCAGCGCCACCACCACCATGACTGGCATGCTCGGCGCCGTCGCCGGCGTCAGCCTGCTCGTCGGCGGCATCGGCATTATGAATATCATGCTGGTGTCGGTAACCGAGCGCACGCGCGAGATCGGCATCAGGCTCGCCATCGGCGCCCACGAAAAGCACATCCTCATCCAGTTCCTGGTCGAGGCGACGGTGCTGTCGCTGCTTGGCGGCATCATCGGCATCCTGATCGGCCTGGCATTGGCCGGCCTCGCCTCGCTGACGCTGACGATCCCGTTTGCGCCAAGCCCGGCGGTCATCCTGCTTGCGGTCGGCTTTTCCGCGCTGATCGGCATGGTGTTCGGCTTCTTCCCGGCGCTGCGCGGCGCACGGCTCAACCCCATCGACGCGCTGAGGCATGAATAGAGCGTTGCAGCAAATGTCGCCTCGCGACGCTGCCAATTTTATAAGCAACCTGCCCTTGTCGCAGCACAATCTGCAATGATAACAATGCTGTTGGGGACTAAGGGGGAACAATGGATGAGCAAGAAAGGGCGACTGGCTCTGGCGATGGTGATCGTCGAAGCCGCATTGGCAGGGCTTTGGTGGAATTTGATCCGTTATGGAATGGATAATCCCGATCGCGTCACAGCTGACTTCCAGCAGGTAATTGGGCAGACGATGGGAACGGCGATGGGGGCACTCCTGGGTCTCGGCGTGCTGCTGTATTTTGTCGCTGCCCGCAGCGACCGCAAGGCTATTGAAGGCAGGTCGCGACGTTAGAGTCGGAATCCTTGCGCAAAGTGCCATTCGATCAGCGGTCTCATATGTGGCATCAACCCGTCCGGCAGATCGGCTGCATTACGGATGATCACAGGACCTTCGATTTCAGGCTCTGACTCGGCCGCGACGAAAGCGCGGATCCGCTGTGCCAGGTCGTCGGCGGAGGCCGTCTCGCGGTAGCGGCGAAAGATCACCGTGCCGCTTGCCGTCGACAGGGCGTAGTGGCGCCTGCCGCGTGTCGCGCCTGATAGGTCGAGGCCGGTTTCCTCCCGTACCTCGCGGATCATGTTGAAGTCGACGTCGACAAGGCCGTCGCGGAAATCGGTTGGCTCGAACGAGCCGGCGGCGAAGTAGATGCGCCCGGCATTGACCGTATGCGGCGCCATGCGGATCGCCACCAGCGCATTGTCGCCAGCGACCAGCAAGGCGTGCGCGTAGGCATGTTCGGCGCCAGGCACCTGTCTATTGCTGCGCCAAAGCATGAAGGTCGAATACCGCACCGCATGGCAGCGGCCGACGAGGCGATTGTCGCGGTAGCTGAGTGCGGAAAGCAGCACCACAGTGCCGTCGAAAAGCGCCGGCTTGGATGCGGTCTCACGCCGCCAGTTCGCCGCGATCGCCTCGGCATTATCGCGCTCGAATGGATGCGGGCCAGGATCGAGCCTGACGTCGATGGCATCGACCGGCAGGATGACGTTGCGCGGCAGGTCGAAACTCACGCCTGTCTCACGCCATGTCGAGGCCAATTGCTACCGGGCAATGGTCGGATGCCTTCGGCCGGTCCCACCCTGCGCGTGGGAAGCGCTCGACCTCCTGGCCGGCCGGAAATATGGTGCGCCAAGGCTGTCCGTTACGGATGATATCGGGAACGGCGGTGGCGTTCTGCCTGGCCAGCGCCCTCGACAAAAGGATGTAGTCGAGTTGGCAGAGATGCCGCTCTTCCGGTCCGCGCGTGTGATAGAAAGTCCAACGGTCCATTTCCGGCCGCCGCTCGACCGCGTTTTCGCAAAAACCGCCGGCAGTGAGCACGTCGATGCAGGACCGGGTCTCGTCGATCACCTCGAAGCGATAGCCGTCGAAAACATCGCCAGTGATCTTCACGCGCTGCCGGTAGTCGTTCATGTCGCCGCAGATTGCCCAGCGCTTGTCGGCGGCATGGTCCTTGCCGAAGCGCTCCTCGATGATCCGGCGCACCGCCTGCGCCTCGGCGATACGCAGCGGCATTGTCGCCTCGCGGCCGTCGAGGCCGTTACGGGGCGAGCCCATCGACTTGAAATGCACGAGATAGAGCGTCAACGGCGCGCCAGCCACGGTCAGATCGATTTCCAGGCAGTCGCGCCGGAAGATGCGTTCATTGGCCTGGTGACCAAGCGCCGCCAATTCCGCCGTGTGCAGCCCGAATTGCTCGAACGTGACATAGGCGTAGCTGGTCATGCGCACGAATTCGATCGGCTGGCCCTGCGCGGTCTCGTTGCGCATCATCACGGCGACGTCGATGCCGCGCGAATCATTGCCGGCGGTGGTGTATTTCTGCCGGTAGCCTTGCCCCACCATCTTGAACAGATAACCATATTCGAAGGCCTTCAGCGCCTCGATATTGTCGACCTCCTGCATGCAGATGATGTCGGCGCGGGTGGCCGCGATCGCCAGCGCCGTCAACTGCCGCGTGTCGTCGGATTGCGCGATGGCCCGCGCCTGCTCGAGCATCTTGTATTCGGCCTCGCTCTGGATGTCGAAAAGCGCCAGCGTGCGATCTTCGTTGAGCTGATTGCGGTATCCGGAATAATCAAACCTGTTCATCAGGTTTTCGACGTTGAAAGTGGCAAGGCGCAGCGACATGGCTTTGACCTTTGCCCGCAAGCGCGCCCGAAAACAAGGGCGCAGAAATCAGGCGGCTCTGCTTGATCGCGCGCTCGCTATGGCTGACGGAACCTTTTTGTTCATCTTCCGTTCAGATGGAAAGTTCCATCAATAGGCCCTTCCCCGGGGTATTCTGGGCGTGGGGCCTGAATCTTCGGAGAGTGCGATGAAACCGCTCTTTTTATCTTCTGTCAGATCCGGGCTGATGGCCCTCGGTCTGATCACCGGCCTCTCGGCCCCCTCGCTTGCCGGGCCAATACCCAAACCTCTGCTGCCGGTGGCGGGCAATGCTGCCGACATCGTGCAAATTCGTGAAGATTGGGCAGGCGGCAATGACAGGCAGATCTGGCGTTGGCGCAATCGCGGCTTTCGGCAATGGCACGGCGGCGACGATTGGAGATGGCGGTCCCACAATTTCCGCGGCCGTCATTTTTCGAGACACTGGGATAATGGCGGCTGGGACGACAGCTGGCGCTGGCGCCACCATCGCCGCCATTACCGCGGCGGCTACTATGATGATGGTGCGGGTGCCGCGATTCTTGGCTTGGGCCTGGGGCTCGGCCTTGGCAGCCTGTACAACAGCTACAACTACTACGACGCGCCGCCACCGCGCCGCTATTATCGCGCAGGGCGGCTTTCCAGTGCACATGTCCAATGGTGTTACAATCGCTACCGGTCGTACCGCGCCTGGGACAACACCTTCCAGCCCTATTACGGGCCGCGCCAGCAATGCTACTCGCCCTATAGGTAAGCAGGCCGACAACAAGCATCGTTCGGCGCCGTGCTTCGCGGCGCCTTTTTCTTCCAGCCAGGAACCGCGAACATCTCCCAGTCCCGACTGCTGATAACGCTATTTTTATCAGGCAGGTCTAATAATCCTCCCGATCAGAACGCCCGAGACGCGAAAAATGGCTGGATTGCGTGCGATGGCCGAGGACGAACAGAGGGACAAACGCCGGCAGCGCGTCTTCAAGGGCGCGACGATCCTGACCGGCATGACCAATTCCGAGGTCACATGCACGCTGCGCAACATGCATGCCGGCGGCGCCGAATTGAAGGTCTCGATCGACGCGCGCGTGCCCGACGAGTTCCTGCTCTATGTTCCGACCGACGGCATCGCCTACAAGGCCGTGGTCCGCTGGCGCCGCGAGGATCGCATCGGCGTGATGTTCATCGGCACCGAACCAAAGCCCAGTTGGCACTACGGCTGATATCTACCGGCGCTATCCGGGTGGCAGGACTTGCAGCGTCTGCTCGTCAAACAGCGGCTCATCCTGGCCGACGCGAACGAATAGAAGCTTTCGCAGTTCGGGTGATTGCACCTCGAAATACTGAATGCCGTCCGGGGCTTCGCCCCATTCGCCGCAAGGCGGTTCGCCGACCTCGTCAGGGTTGGCGACGGTCTTCAATTCCTCACGATAGGCGGCATCGGGACTGAAAACATACCGGAGGATGCGCGCGGGCGTCGCCCCTTCGGTGTAAGGCATGAGCACGCAACGTGTGCTGATGGCTTTCTCGGTCTTCTGCGGAAAAATGCGCCGCAACGCAGCATCGGCGGCCTCGCCAGGCAGCATATCGAAGACTTCGACGACGGGATCGGCCGGCCCACCGTCGCTGTATTTGATGGCAAGAGCATTGCCGCCAAGCTCGAAATGAATCCGGCGAAAGCCGAAATCGCAGCGCTGTACCCAGGCAGCCAGCCCGACATCCCTGTCCGCCAAGCGTTCCCAGCTGCATTTGTTGATAGGTGGACGCGACGGCGTGCTTTGGTCGGCACCAGCGTCCGTGGCCATGGCCACAAGGACCGACAGGATGCAGATACAGGCCGGCAGTCTCTTGTTATTCATCGCTGCAACCCGTCAAGCTAAAGGCGTCCCAGGCTGAACCGTCGGGATTGGCTTTGGCGAAATCGGGCCATTCGGTAAAAATCGCGCCAAAGTCAGGCAACAGCAACCCTGCCGGTGCCGGCGAAGTTTCGCGGGAACTCAGCTGCTCGGCACCGCCTGCACTGAACGCATAGACCTGCCCATCCCACACTCTGCACAGTCCGGTGCCGTCCTCGAGACCCGCCTCGCGATCGTCGTCGGTGCAGGTGTGCCGGATCGTACCCACCGGAAACGAGTACTTGCCATTGGTCCAGGTGATGTCCGACGGCAGACGAAGGTTGGTGTTGGGCACGATCAGCGAAAAGACCTCGGTCGTCAGCGCAGCCGGCTCGTTGTCTGTGGGCCGGAACTGTATCGTCGCTCCCGAACGCGGCTCGCGATAGGTCGCATGGCTGAGCGAACATTCTGTTGCGTTCGCCGCTTGCGACAGGCTCAGCATGCTCAGAAAAATAGCTGCTGCCTTGCGGATGATCATTTAAGTCCCTGGAGCAGCATCATTGTGAAGTCTAAGCATCGATGCCTTAGCATGGCCCGATGTCATGGTCGAAAGAAAGAATCGATGATGCGAAATCTCTTGATGCTCATTTCGATCTTAACATTTTCGTGCGGCAGCGCCTTTGCCACGGAACCCTATGTCGGCACATGGTCCCGGGACAGATCGAACTGCACCGCCGTTGCGGATGTTCAACGCCAGACTGTCTACACATTGTACCGCGATGCGCTGTCGGTCCCTGCTCTCGGCTGTGACCACGCAATGTTTCTCAAGACACCCACGGGTTGGGTGGCGCGGGCCAGCCAATGCTACGGATCCGACCCGTCGGCCGAAGAGCCGTTCTCCCGTGTCATCCATGTTGTCGTCGACGGGGCGACGTTGAGACTGACATGGCCGGGCTTCGACAGCGGAGTTCTTGTCAGATGCTGAAGACAAGTGCCCTTCCTCTGGATCTACAGCGTCGAGGACGGCAGCTTCAGCCTTAGATCACCCCGACAAGCAGCGCGGCTCCACCTATGAAGCCAACTGCGCAGACCCACAGGAGCCAAAGCCCACTCACCCTGCATTCGAGAACCGCGGCAGCCGGATTGGCGGGATCGTAGTGGACCTCGACCTTGTCGCCCTGGAGGTAGCGCCGTGATTGACCGCTGACGAGGCTCGGCAGCGAAGCCGTCACGTTTGCGCCGAAAGCGATGCGATCGGCGGCGTAGCGCTGGCCGGCGACGCTATAGCTGTAGACGATGCGGGATTTGAAGACTGTTCGCCAGGGCCGATAGCCGCTTCCGGACCTGTCGCGGGTCTCAAATTTCTGCAAGCCCGAAGCATCGATGTGTCCTGCCGTGATGGGCCATTTCGCCGCCTGTTCCGCTAGTGACTTCTGGGCGAAGCCCATGCGCAGGACAAACAATCCCATGAACAGCAGCAGGGCCGCGGCGCCGAGGTTCTGCGGCTTGGGCAAAAACGGCCGGATCGCTTCCAGGACGCCGCCGACGGAGAAGACCAATACCAGCGCGCCAACCACCAGCCCGGCCGAAAGCTGGACCATGAATTTGAAGGAACCTTCGGGCATGGTGCGTTCGATTACGGCCTTGGCTGGATCGGCCGGGTTGTAGAAGACGGTTACGCCAGCCCCGTTTGGAAATTTCGCAAGGGTTTCCGCCACGGCAAAGTTTCCAAGGTTCTCCTGCACGCTGTAGTGCGAACTGCGAAACTTCTTGCCGTTCACCTTGTATTCGAAGGTGATCGCCGGGAAGTTGCGCATCTCGGTCGACCCTCTGCTGTCCGAACCGGATCCCGAACTGGTCACCTCGCGAGCCTCGACACGCGACGAGACGATCTTTCCCGGCGTCGGAGACCAGCGGCTGACCGCCCTCACCTCCCACCACTTCAGGAACGTGACGAGGGAGAGCATGCCGGCAACCGCGCAGGCAAACCCGATCAACAGAAATTTGAGTTCCAACGCTCACCCCCTTTGGCACTTTTGTGCCATGCCCCGCACAGGCATACCACGGTGATGAGGATAATACGCCTGTCCACAAGCCTGGGAACCACACAATATTGATGCGAAAAAGCCGGCGGATCGCTCCGCCGGCCTTTCTTGATCGGCAATGAAATTGCGATAGTTCTTGGCCTTATCGACCAGCTTGTTCTTGGAAATCCCCCGCGCGCCAGCAGGGCGAAGCCTGAGGACGCGCAACGAAACGAATGTGGATTTCCTTCAGTTCTTGGCCTTGTCGACCAGCTTGTTCTTGGAATCCCCCGCGCGCCAGCAGGGCGAAGCCTGAGGACGCGCAACGAAACGAATGTGGATCTCCTTCAGTTCTTGGCCTTGTCGACCAGCTTGTTCTTGGAAATCCCCCGCGCGCCCGCAGGGCGAAGCCTGAGGACGCGCAACGAAACGAATGTGGAGTTCCTTCAGTTCTTGGCCTTGTCGACCAGCTTGTTCTTGGAAATCCACGGCATCATTGCGCGCAGCTTGGCGCCGACTTCCTCGATCTGGTGGCTGTCATTGTTGCGGCGGATGCCCTTGAAGCGCGACATGCCGGCGCGGTATTCCTGCATCCATTCCGAGGTGAACTTGCCGGTCTGGATATCCTTCAGCACGCGCTTCATCTCGGCCTTGGTCTCGGCGGTGATGATGCGCGGGCCGGAGACGTATTCGCCCCATTCGGCGGTGTTCGAGATCGAGTAGTTCATGTTGGCGATGCCGCCTTCATAGATCAGGTCGACGATCAATTTGACCTCGTGCAGGCACTCGAAATAGGCCATTTCCGGCGCGTAGCCGGCTTCCACAAGTGTCTCGAAACCGGCGCGGATCAATTCGACCAGACCGCCGCACAGCACAACCTGCTCGCCGAACAGGTCGGTCTCGCACTCCTCGCGGAAATTGGTCTCGATAATGCCCGAGCGGCCGCCGCCAACGCCGCAGGCGTAGGAGAGCGCCAGGTCGAGCGCATTGCCCGAAGCGTCCTGGTTGACCGCGACCAGGCACGGCACGCCGCCGCCCTTCTGGTATTCGCCGCGCACAGTATGGCCAGGCCCCTTCGGCGCGATCATCACGACGTCGACCGAGGCTTTAGGCTCGATCAGGCCAAAATGCACGTTGAGGCCGTGGGCAAAGGCGATCGCTGCGCCATCGCGGATGTTCGGCGCGATCTCGGATTTGTAGATGTCGGCCTGCAGCTCGTCGGGCGTCGCCATCATCATCAGGTCGGCCCACTTGGCGGCATCGGCCACGCTCATCACCTTGAGCCCGTCGGCCTCGACCTTCTTGGCGGTCGCCGAGCCGGCCTTGAGGCCGATGGCGATGTCCTTGACGCCGGAATCCTTGAGGTTGAGCGCATGCGCCCTGCCCTGGCTGCCATAGCCGATGATGGCGACCTTCTTGCCCTTGATCAGGTTGAGATCGGCATCGCGATCGTAATAGACACGCATTTTTCTTCCTTCCCGTTTTGAATTCAGAGGCCTTGCGGCCCGGTTTTTGCCCCGTAAAGAGCTAGAAACTGCTGCGTCGCCCGGACGGCATCGCCGCCGATCGCCGCATCAGTCAATTCCAGCCGATCGCCAAGCAGCAGGCGGATCTGCACGTCACGGGCGACCAGCCCGAAAAAGGTGCGGAACGCCGTCTCAGCATCGGAAAACTCGAGGAAACCAGCTTCCTTGCCTGCCTCGAGCACCGGCTTAAGGCGCCTGGCCAGTGCGAAGCGGCCGTTCTCCAGCACGATGGCGCCGAGATCGTCTTTCCCCGAACTAGCATGGCCGACCGCCACCCGGTTCAGCGCGATCGAGGTGTCGCTCGAAATTACCTTGAGCCAGTCCGAAGCGAAGCGTTCGAGGCTCGCCGTCAGCGAAGCAAGGTCGAGCCCCTTGCGATCAACCGGCACTACCCGCACCTTGGACGCCTGCCATTGCACCGTTGCCGTCAACAGCCCGTCGCGATCGCCGAACCATTTGTAGAGCGTCTCCTTAGAGCAGCTCGCCCGCCGCGCCACCGCGGTCATGGTCAACTGATCGCCCTCTTCGACCAGCAGGCGAAGGGCAGCGTCGAGCACGGCTTTCTGCCGCTCCGTCAGCGTCTCGCTGGTGTCGATGTCGGTCACAGCGTGCAACACAGTCTTTCCTCAGGAGGCGAACTCGCCCGCAGTTCATATGGGAGCTCGATAGCGTACCGTACGTTACGGTTCGGCTTTATGGCGTATTGCCCGACCCGGCGCAAGTCTTTATTTCTGTAGCTTGCTCCATGCGGGGCATCACGGGAGACACGGATCATGCTCGCCGGATTGCTTGCCTTGACCGTTACCGCAGTGTTCGCAGGCGCGGCTATCTACGTCAGCGTAGCCGAACAGCCGGCGCGGCTTCGCCTCGAGGACAAAGCATTGCTGCAGGAATGGCAGCCTTCCTACAAGCGCGGCGCAGCCATGCAGGCCTCGATCGCCGTCATCGCCTGTATTCTAGGCCTCGTCGCGTGGTGGCTGACAGCCAATTTCGCTTATCTGGCCGGCGCCGTGCTGATCATCCTGCCTTGGCCATGGACGCTGCTGGTGATGATGCCGGCAAATAGGTTGCTGGAGGCGATGGACGCGAACACCATCAATCCTGAAGCTCGGACATTGATCGTCAAATGGGGCAATTTGCATATGGTCCGCGTCGGGCTTGGCGTTCTGGCGACATTGGCATTCCTCTGGGGCAGTGCCTGACCTCGCAAATCGGCGCATCTTCGCCATGAAGGCGTGTCACTCCAGGGCGGGCGGAACTCGCAGGCGCCCAAGCAGAGCTGACAGCGCATCGAGCTCATCATTGGAAAGCCGGGAGCCGACCAACTCCGCGATCGAGCGGCCGTAGACGGCCCACATGCGGCGACGCGTCTCGCGCCCCTTGTCGGTGACGCGGACGGTTTGCCCGCGGCCGTCATCGGCAACGGGAAGCTTCTCGACCAGCCCGTCGGCTTCCAGCCGCGCCAGCAGCCGGGAGATGTTGTACTGCGCAAACAGGGTGCGCTCGGTGAGTTGGAACGGCCGCAATCCGCCCTCGCCCGCCTCGGCAAGCTCATGCAGGACGTCGTACCACGCAAGCGGCGGCAGGCCACTGTCCTTCAGCGCGTCCTCGGCTCTTTCCAACAACTGGCGCGAAACCCGCATCAGGCGGGCCCAGGCTTTGATTGCTGGAGGTGTAGGAATCCCGGTCATGATTGCATCGTAGGGGATAGATGCAACTGCATCAAGCTTGACGATCGATGCAAATGCATCTATATAGATGCAGTCGCATCAATCACGAGAGGCAAATTCCGATGAAGTATGAAATCTGCAGGATCGCCGACGTTCCGGAAACAGGCAGCCTGATCGCTCCGTTCTTCGGCCGCGAGGTCCATGTCTACCGCAGCGGCGAGCGTATCCGCGCTGCCGCCAACGTCTGCCTGCATTTCGGTGGTCCGCTCGACTGCAAGGACGGCAAGCTCGTCTGCCAGTGGCACGGCGCCTCGTTCGACATGGCGAACGGTGATCGCCTCGAAGGCCCGGCGCCGAAGGGCTCCCGCCTGATGTTCCTCTCCACCCGCATCGAGGACGGCGCCTTGAACTATGTCTGGGGAGAGTGAGATGACCGGTAAGCTCATCCTCGTCAGCCACCATCTTTGTCCCTATGTGCAGCGCGCGGCGATTTCACTTCGCGAAAAGGGCGTGCCGTTCGAACGCATCACGGTCGATCTCGCCAACAAGCCTGCCTGGTTCAAGGCGATATCACCGCTCGGCAAGGTGCCGCTGCTTCGCGTTGAGCATGACGGCCAGGAAACGGTGATCTTCGAATCGGCGGTCATCCTCGAATTCCTCGAGGAAACCCAGCCAAATCCACTGCATCCCACCGACCCCTATGTCCGTGCCCGGCATCGCGCCTGGATCGAGTTCGGCTCGGCAATCCTCAATGCCGTCGCCCGCTTCTATTCAGCGCCTACGGAAGCCGCGCTGCTCGCTGAAAGCGAGACGCTATCGGCAATGTTCGATCGCCTGGAAGTGGAACGGGCGAATGGCGCGGCTGGGCCATGCTTCGACGGCGAGCGCTTTTCACTGGTCGACGCGGTCTACGGCCCGATTTTCCGCTATTTCGACGTCTTCGACCGGATCGGCGATTTCGGCATCCTGGACGGAAAGCCGCATGTCCAGGTGTGGCGCGAGGCGTTGCGCAAACGCCCATCCGTGAAGGGCGCGGTCGCTCCCGATTATCCGCAACGCCTCCATGCATTCTTGCAGGCTAAGGGTTCGCACCTTGCGGAAATCATCCGCCAAGGCGATCCGGCCATAGCGCTTCCGCAAGCCCTATCGGCTTGAATGGATTGATCACCGTTCCTGTAACCATGGAAGCAAGAAACTGCGGCGCCGGCGGGACTTTTGCCAGCGTCGCCACCAGCCTGTCGCGGACGAACGGCATCACAATCGAATCCGACTGATAAAACGGCGTCAGCACCAGCGACAGCGCCTGGAAGACCCGCACATGCCATCGCCGCGTCCGGACATAGGCCTCCAGTGCAGTATCGATACGGTCCGTTCCTATGAGTGCGTAGTTGAGCGCGGCTGCATCGAGCAGCGCCATGTTCGCGCCCTGGCCGAGCTGCGGGCTCGCTGAATGGGCCGCATCGCCGATAACAGCCAATCGCCGTCCGGCTGGGGTCCTCATCGTGTGATGGCCATAACGCGCCAGCGAAAGCTGCTCGAAACTGTCGATCTGCTCGATGAAGGCCGTGCATTCAGGCCACAGCCCGACCAATCTCGCCTTCCATGCCTCGAGACCTGCCGCCCAGACGTACTCGGCATCCGCCGGCTTGAGGCTCCAGAAGAATGCCGCCATCTTCTGGGCATCCGGCTCGGGCCGGCCGATTGGCAGCACGCCGATCATCACGCTTGCCCTGTCGTAGCGCTGCAGCAGCGCGTGCTCGTCGAAACCCTCGCCGCGCCAGCCAAGCGATGCCCAGAAAGCGCCATAGGCGAGCGATCGCGGTTCGCCCGGATTGTTCACGCACCGCCGCAGTTTGGAGCGTGAACCGCTGGCATCCACTACTAGGTCGAACGACCCCATCCGTCGTCCGTTGCCGCAGATCAATGTTGCCCGTTCGCCGGTTTCCAGCGTCTCAAGCTCGATACCTGTCTCGATGTGGATCGCTTGGCGCCGGGCGGCGCGGAAAAGCACGCCGAACAGAGCCGCGCGATGTACCGCCAGCCCGAAACGGCCGCCATGCCAGGCATCGTAGCGGACGTCGAGCACTGTGCGGCCGGTCTTGGCATCTGCACCATGCAGGCGGTCTATGCGGCAGCCCAGCGCCAGAATGTCTTCGAGCAGGCCGAGATCGGCAAGCACCGTCAGCCCGGTCGGCTGCAGGATCAGCCCGGACCCGACCGGTTTTGGCTGGTCGAAGCGCTCGAAGATCGTGACCCTATGTCCGGCGCGCTTGAGATAGAGCGCGGCGGCAAGTCCAGCCGGCCCGGCGCCGGCAATCGCGATGTCCAGAGAATTGCCCATCTGCCCGCCCAACCCAGGCCGGACAATCCTTCAGCGCTGTCGCTAAATCAAGGCGCCGTCTCGGCCTGGAGGCTCAGCCTTCGGCAGCATCGAAAACCTTCCGCGCCTCGCGTACAGCGCCGTGATTGAGCTCGGCCCATTGGATCAGCTGATGCAAGGGTCCAAACATCGAGCGCCCGAGATCGGTGAGGCTATATTCGACGCTCGGCGGCTTGGTCGGGAAGACCTGGCGATGGACATAGCCGTCGCGCTGCAGATCGTGCAACGTCTGGGTGAGCATGCGCTGTGAAATATCGGGCACGAGGCGCCGCAACTCGCCGAAGCGGTACGGCTTCTCGGCCAAGGCCTCCATCAGCAGCGAACTCCATTTGTTGCTGATCCCCTGGATCACGTCGCGAACCGGACAATCCGCAAGGTTTCCGCCACCGCTGCCTGCTTTGTAGATCTCGAGTTTCGATCTCAGATTGACGATCTTGCCGTCCATGGCTGGTTCCCTGGGTGTGCCTACCTCCCGCAAAACTGCCTTCTTTACGAGGATGGGTCAATTCCTATTTTAGTGCTGGTCTCTTTTTGAGACTAACATACGCACCCGCCGCTCCGGCGCAACGTCAGGACCCTTCATGACCGACACCCTTCTTGTCACCGGCGCCTCCGGCCAGCTTGGCCGCGGCGTCATCAATCATCTGCTTGACACGCTCAAGATCTCCCCTCAGCGCATCATCGCCGCCACCCGCAATCCGGAAAATCTGGCCGATCTGGCAGCGCGCGGCGTCACTCTCAGGGCGGCCGACTTCGACGACACCGCATCGTTGGCCAGTGCATTTACCGGCGCGGACAGAGTTCTGATCATTTCGACAAACGAGCTTGCCCTTCCGGGCAAGCGCCTGAAGCAACATGAGACCGCGGTCGTGGCCGCAAAAAGCGCCGGCGTTTCGCATCTGCTCTACACATCGATGCCCAATCCGGAGCCAGGATCGCCGGTGCTGTTTGCGCCCGATCACCACGGCACCGAGCAGGCGATCAAGGCGAGCGGCATTCCCTACACCATCTTCCGCAACGGCTGGTACCAGGAGAACCTGTTCATGGCGCTGCCGCACGCCATCGCCTCGGGGCAGTGGTACACATCCGCCGGAGACGGCCGTATTGCCCATGGCGCGCGCGACGATATGGCCGCGGCAATCGCCGCCGGTCTCGCATCGGGGGCAACCGAAAGCACGACATACACGCTGACGGGTCCGCAGGCCTATACGGTCGCTGAAATCGCGGCCCTCGTCACCGAAGTTACCGGCAGGCCGATCGAGGTCGTCCAGCTTTCGGACGAAGCGCTCACCGGGGGATTGAAGGCTGCCGGCGTTCCCGAAGGTTTCGCCCCGGTCACCGTTTCCTTCGACACCAACACCCGCTCCGGCCGCATCAGCATGGTGACGGACGCGATCGAGACGCTGTCCGGCAGGAAGCCGCGGCCGCTGAAGCAATTTCTTGAGGCAAACAAGGCGGCTCTGGTGAGCTGAGCCTGACAAATGGCCGTGCCCTTGGAAGGGCACGACCATTTGTTCAGATAGCCACCTGCGTCCCGATCTCGACCACGCGTCCGGTCGGGATCTGGAAATATTCCGTTGCATCGGCCGCCGAGCGCGCCAGCCCGATGAACAGCTTGTCCTGCCAGACCGGCATGCCGGAATTGGGCGAGGCCTTGAGCGAGCGCCGCGACAGGAAGAAGGAGGTCGTCATGATGTCGAACTTCCAGCCCTGCTTGCGGCAGATCGCCAGCGCACGCGGGATGTTGGGCTGCTCCATGTAGCCGAAGGTCAGCGTCACCCGCATGAACAGCTCGTTGACGGTCTCCATCTTGACGCGCTCGCTGTCGGGCACGACAGGCTGCGGCGCCGTTACCACCGAAAGGATGACGTTCTGCTCGTGCAGCACCTTATAGTGCTTCAGGCTGTGCATCAGCGCCGTCGGTGCGCTCAGCGGATCGCTGGTCAGGAACACCGCGGTGCCCGACACCAAATGCGGCTTCTTCTTCAGCAGATTGCCGGCAAGGAAATCCAGCGGGATCTCGTTCCGGCGGGTCTTGTCGAACAAATAGCGGCTACCGCGGATCCAGGTCCACATCGCCAGCACGATGGTGAAGGCCACCGCCAGCGAAGCCCAGCCACCTTCGAACACTTTGACGATGTTCGAGGCAAAGAAGCCAATGTCGATGAACGCGAATACCACTGTCAGGGAGATGGCCAGCCAGAGCTGCCATTTCCAGATGCGGCTCATGATCACGTACAGCAGCACCGTCGTCACCAGCATATTGCCGGTCACCGAAATGCCGTAGGCTGACGCAAGCTTGCTGGATTCGCCAAAGCCGACCACCAGCAGCATCACCACCAGCGCCAGCAGCATGTTGACGCGCGGCATGTAGATCTGGCCGGACTGTCTTTCCGACGTATGGAGGATTTCCAGGCGCGGCAGCATGTTGAGCTGCACCGCTTGCCTGGTCAGCGAGAAAGCGCCGGAGATCACCGCCTGGCTGGCGATGACGGTCGCAGCGGTGGCGAGAACGACCATCGGAATAAGCGTCCAGCCTTCGTTCATCTCGAAGAAGGGATGACCGACCACTCCGTTTTTCGCCAGCACGAATGCGCCCTGCCCGGCATAGTTCAGCAGCAGGCAAGGGAACACGATGGCCAGCCAGGCGAGCACGATGGGCCTACGGCCGAAGTGGCCGAGATCGGCATAAAGCGCCTCGGCGCCGGTGACGGCGAGGAAGATGGCGCCGATCGTCACGAAGGCGACGTCTGGTGAATTGATCAGGAACGCGACGATGTAATGCGGGCTGACTGCCAGCAGGATTTCCGGATCGGCGATGATGTGGTTGAGACCGGAAAGGCCGATGGCCAGGAACCAGACTGCCGTGATCGGGCCGAAGATCAGGGCGACGCCGCCGGTTCCAAACCGCTGTGCCGAAAACAGAATCGCCAGGATGACCAGCGTCAGCGGCACCACATAGGGCTGGAAGGTCGGCGTGACGACGTTCATGCCTTCGACCGCCGACAGCACCGAGATCGCCGGCGTGATGACTGCGTCACCAAAAAAAAGCGAGGCACCGACGATGCCGATGCCGAGGATCACCGCCGAGCGGGTCGGGAAACTGTTGCGCGCCAGCGCCATCAGCGACAGCACACCGCCCTCGCCGCGATTGTCGGCCCTGAGCACGAACATGATATATTTGATGGTGACGATGATCGTCAGTGACCAGATGATCAGCGACAACACGCCGAGGATGTCGCCACGGTTGGCGACTTCGCCCCCCGACGATGCCACCAAGGCCTCGCGGAAAGCATAGATCGGGCTGGTGCCGATATCGCCGTAAACCACGCCGAGTGCGCCCAGCATCAGCACCTTGGTGCTGTGCTGCTCGACCTCAGAATGGCTCGATTGTTCGACCGGTTCTGCCTCGTTACCAGTACTGGTAAGGGCCATAGACGACACTCCGATAAGCGCGCGGTGCTCTACGCTTGCTGCGCTGCAATATCAAGTGCCGTCACGTAATGGCTCCGTCCCGATATTGCGAGTCCTCCACGACCTGGCAGACCCAGTCCCATCGGCAGACTACCTGGAATGTCGCAACGGAAACGTTTTTAAATAGCCACCTGCGTCCCGATCTCGACGACGCGTCCGGTCGGGATCTGGAAATATTCCGTTGCATCGGCCGCCGAGCGCGCCAGCCCGATGAACAGCTTGTCCTGCCAGACCGGCATGCCGGAATTGGGCGAGGCCTTGAGCGAGCGCCGCGACAGGAAGAAGGAGGTCGTCATGATGTCGAACTTCCAGCCTTGCTTGCGGCAGATCGCCAGCGCGCGCGGAATGTTGGGCTGCTCCATGTAGCCGAAGGTCAGCGTCACCCGCATGAACAGCTCGTTGACGGTCTCCATCTTGACCCGCTCGCTGTCGGGCACGACAGGCTGCGGCGCCGTCACCACCGAAAGGATGACGTTCTGCTCATGCAGCACCTTGTAGTGCTTGAGGCTGTGCATCAGCGCCGTCGGCGCGCTCAGCGGATCGCTGGTCAGGAACACCGCGGTGCCCGACACCAGATGTGGCTTCTTCTTCAGCAGATTGCCGGCAAGGAAATCCAGCGGGATCTCGTTCCGGCGGGTCTTGTCGAACAAATAGCGGGTGCCGCGGATCCATGTGGACATGATCAGCCCCATGCCGCAGGCGACCGTGATCGACACCCACCCACCTTCGAGGATCTTGACGACGTTTGCGAGGAAAAATCCGGTATCGATCGTGCCGAACAGCAGTGTGAGCACGGCCGCCAGTGCAAGCTGCCATTTCCACCGGAACCGCATCACCACGAACAGCAGGATGGTCGTCATAAGCATTTCGCCAGTCACCGAAATGCCATAGGCGGAAGCCAGCGAACTCGAACTGCCAAAGCCGACCACCAGCAACATCACGCCCAGCGCGACCACCAGATTGACCCGCGGCATGTAGATCTGGCCGGACTGCATCTCGGAAGTATGCTGCACCTCGATACGTGGCAGCAGATTGAGCTGCACCGCCTGACGGGTCAGTGAGAAAGCGCCGGAGATCACCGCCTGACTGGCGATCACCGTCGCTGCCGTGGCCAGCCCAACCATGGGCATTAGCGCCCAATCCGGCAGCATCTGGAAGAATGGATTGGTGGGTTTGCCGCCGTTGGCAAGAACGAACGCGCCTTGTCCGAAATAGTTGAGGAGCAAACAAGGAAACACGACAGCAAACCATGCCAGCACGATCGGCCTGCGCCCGAAATGGCCGAGATCGACATAGAGGGCTTCGGCCCCGGTGACCGCCAGGAACACCGCCCCGACTGTGACGAAAGCGCCGGTGGGCGTATTGGCCAGATAAGCGACCGCGTAATAGGGATTGACCGCCAGCAGGACCGACGGATCGTCAAGCAGATGGTAGACCCCGGCGGCACCGATGGCCAGGAACCACGCTGCCGTCACCGGCCCGAACACGGCCGCCACCCTGCCGGTGCCGAACCGTTGCACGGCAAAGAGCATTGCCAGGATGACAAGAGTGATCGGAACGACAAAGGTTTCGAGCGTCGGAGCCATCACTTCCAGGCCCTCGACAGCCGAAAGCACGGAGATGGCGGGCGTTATTATCGCGTCGCCGAAAAAAAGCGCCGCGCCGCAAAGTCCGATCCCCAGAATGAACCGGGCTCCCTTTGGATAAGCACTACGCGCAAGCGACATCAGCGACAGCGTGCCGCCCTCGCCCTTGTTGTCGGCTCTGAGCACGAAAGCGACGTATTTTATCGTGACGATGATCGTCAGCGCCCAGACGATAAGCGACAGCACGCCGAGGACGTCGTTGCGCGCTACCGGTCCCGACGACGCGTGCAGCGCTTCCCGAAATGCGTAAATTGGGCTGGTGCCGATATCGCCGTAAACCACGCCCAGCGCGCCCAGCATCAGCACCTTGGTGCTGTGCTGCTCGACGGTGGAGTGGCTGGATTGCTCGATGGGTTCTGCCTCGCTACCAGCGTTGGCAAGGGCCATGGACGACACTCCCATAGACGTTCGGTGCTCTATGCCGCGGGGATGGAAAGGGCGCGCTGCCATGCCGGGGACCCAGGGCTATCGGCTCGCCTCTCTCTACCAGCCACAAGCCTTCAGAAACCGCCTGACCGTTCCAGCCATGCCATACTCCAACGCATCGGCTGTCAACCCATGCCCGGTCGACACTTCGGCCAATGCCGGGATGCGCCTGGCCAGTGCCGGCAAATTGCTCACCACAAGGTCGTGCCCGGCATTGACCTGGAGCCCTGCGGCCAGTGCGGCATCCGCCGTCTTTCCCAATTTCTCCAATTCCTTCGCCGCTTTTGCCGAATCGGAATGATAGCTGCCGTATGGACCCGTATAGAGTTCGATCCGGTCGGCGCCGGTGTCGCGAGCGGCTTTCACGCCATCGGGGTCAGGATCGGAAAACAGCGACACGCGAAAGCCTCCCTTCTTCAGGCGCTTGACAACCGGTGTCAGGAACGCAGCCTCGGCGGCGAAGTTCCAGCCATGATCGGAAGTCGCCTGCGCCGGGTCGTCGGGCACCAGGGTCACCTGCTCGGGCTGATGCTTTTCGACAAGCGCCAGGAACTCCTCGGTCGGATAGCCCTCGATGTTGAATTCGGCATTCGGGAACTCGTCGTCGATCAGCGCCCTGATCTGCGGCAGATCGGAATGCCTGGTGTGCCGCTCGTCGGGTCGCGGGTGCACCGTCAGCCCATGCGCGCCGGCGGCAAGGGCAATGCGTCCGAGCCCGGTCACGCTTGGCCACGGCAGGTCCCGCCGGTTGCGCAGCATGGCGATGGCGTTGAGGTTGACGGAAAGCTTTGCAGGCATTTGCACGGTTCCAGGCTGATCTCGGCGCGCATCTATACCGCCTTTAAGCGGAACAGACAGAGGGTTTCAGGTGTTCCAAGGTGAACGAAGAAAATCGAGCGCAAGGAGTTGCCTGTTGAATTTTCTCGATGTCGTGCCTGCGATCCGCCGCATCGATACCGATCGCGAAGACCTCCTCGCCATCGATGTCGTCGGCCATGTCGCAGCGGCCGACGCCGAAAACCTGTTTGGATTGCTGGAAGCGGCCTACGCGCTGCACTCGAAAATCGACGTGCTGGTGCGCCTGATCGATCATGAGGGTGTCGACTGGACCGACGTGTCGGACGACACGATCGAACAGGGCATAGCTCATGCAGTGGAGCATATCAGCCGCTGCGCCGCGGTCGGTGAGCCGAACTGGATAGCCGAGGCAAGAGCCTTTCTGCCTGCCTCTGTGCCTGTCGAACTCCGGCATTTCGAGGCCAAGGACGAGGCCGCCGCTTGGGAATGGCTTGGCGCCAACCCGATCGCCCAGCGCTGATGCGGCCTATCGGACGATCGTCAGCCGTTCGGCCGCGCGCGTGATAGCGGTGTAGAGCCAACGCTGCCGGGTTTCCTTGAACGCCCAGCTTTCGTCGAAAAGCACGATCTCGTTCCACTGCGACCCCTGCGCCTTGTGCACGGTCAGCGCGTAGCCATAGTCGAAATCGTCGAAACGCTTCTTCTGCTGCCAGGGAATGTCGGCGTCCGGATCTTCGAACGCCGCCTTGAGCAGCTTGATCTTGGCGACGCCGCGATCCGGGTCGTCTTCCTCCGGCGAAACCAGAAGATTGATGCCGGGCTTGACCGTCTCGCGCGACGAGGTCATCACCTTCCACAGCGAGCCGTTGAGCAGTCCCTTGGCCGGATCGTTGCGCAGGCAGACCAGCTTGTCGCCGGCTTGCGGATAATCGGCGTTGAACCCCTTCAGCTCGCGCAGCCGCTGGTTATAGCGGCGGCGCGTGCGGTTGGTACCGACCAGCACCTGGTCCGCCTTCAGCACCAGTTCCTGGGTGACGTCTTCCTTGCCGATCACTTGCGCCGCGCCATAGTCGCCGCGCATGAACTCGCGGCCCTCGCGCACGTCGAGCGCCAGCCTGATGATCGGGTTGTCGCGCGCCTGGCGGTGGATTTCGGTGAGCAGAATGTCCGGCTCGTGGTCGGTGAAGAAGCCGCCGCCGGAGATCGGCGGCAACTGGCCGGGATCGCCAAGCACCAGGATCGGCGTGCCGAAGCTCATCAGGTCACGGCCAAGCTGCTCGTCGACCATCGAGCATTCGTCGATGACGACGAGCTTGGCTCGCGAGATCGGGCTCTGCCGGTTGAGCGAAAAGGTCGGGGACATCGAGGTTTTGCCGGTCACCTCGTCCGCTACCGATTCCTCGCCTTTCGGCCGGTAGATCAGCGAATGGATGGTACGGGCATTGACCGCGCCCTTGGAACGCAGCACCTGCGCCGCCTTGCCGGTAAACGCGGCGAACTGCACCTGGCCGTCGACATGCTCGGCGAAATAGCGCGCCAGCGTCGTCTTGCCGGTGCCGGCATAGCCGAACAGCCGGAACAGCTGCGGCTTGCCGGCTTTCAGCCAGCCGGCCACTGCCTTCAGCGCCTCGTCCTGTTGAGGAGAGAATTCCATCAGCGCGACAGACCGGATTCGCGAGGGAAAGACAAGGTGAGTGTCATCACCATCAATATCACTGCCGGCAACTGCGCCGCTGCGACAGGATTATCAGTGACGAACCGGAACGTAAAGAGAACAAACCAGGCGACCGCAGCTTACCCAGCCCGCTGTGGATCGTTCTCCAGCAGGATCGGCTTGCCGTGCGGCGTTGCATGCGCGGCGCGTTCCCAGGCAGCGGCAATGGTGTCGACGTCTTTCTTGCCGGCAATGCCTTTGGCCGACAGCAGCTTTTCCAGCGCCGCCAGCCAGTGCTCGTAGTAATCGCGACCGTCGCGCGCGGCGCCCGGCCGCTTCACCTCTGCCGACAAAGCATCCGCCCATTCGCTCCACGAAAACAACCCGTTATCGTGCAGTGCTACCGTCATGGCAAAGGCCTCTGCCTGCCACGGCTCGGCAAACACAGGCGCCTCGACACCGGCTGGCGGCATATCGGCGATTGAGCTCGTCTCACGCCGGCTCAAGGTAGCCCTCCCAGGCATCGATCGAAACGACAAGTGTCGGGTCGGCGCCCTCGCCCCAGATTTCGCTGCCGGTGAAGGCCACCGTATAGACCCATTGCGGGTTTTCACCCTGGCCGTGCGCGTTTGTGTCGGGAAAAACAAAGCCGCCGCGCACAGCCTCGACGACACCTTGCTTGCCGCGTGCATAGCGCGGGAGCCTGGTGTGGCCCGTCGGATGGAAATTCTTCGTACGCACAGTGTCGCCCGCCTTGAACCGCGCCGGCGTAGCGACCGTCCGGTCGCAAGGCCCGCCCTTGGCCAGCACCGCCGGAACATCTTTAGCCTTCAGCACCCGTTTGGGTGTCGCTGCCGGGTCGACTGCGTCGCCCGTGGCCAGGTCGCGGTCGCCGACGAAACCATGGCGTTTGAGCAGCACCTCCAGCGCCTTGATCCATATCTGGTAGTAGCTGGAGGCATAATAATCCGCTGGATGCAGCGATTCCCGCGCGTGCCGGCTCTCGTCGATGCTCCAAGCGCCCATGGCGCCGGCGCACAACGTCACGCCCAGCGCCCGCCTTTCCCAATCGGCATGGAAATAGGGTTCGTCCGGTTCGGGCGCGATCGGCCCGAAACCCATCTGGCCGCCGAGGTCCTGCGGTCCGTTCATGCCGGCTCCCGCGCCAACGCTGTGCCGATCATGGCATCGCGCGTCACCAGATCGGCGAGCCGTGCCTCCTCCCAGCCCTCGGTGCCCCTTGGCTGCATAGGCACCACCAGATAGCGCAGCTCGGCGGTCGAATCCCACACCCGGATTGTTGTCGTCGCCGGCAAGATCAGCCCGAATTCCTCGAGCACGCCGCGCGGATCGATCACTGCGCGCGAACGGTAGGGCGGCGCCTTGTACCAGACCGGCGGCAGGCCGAGCACCGACCACGGATAGCAGGAGCATAGCGTGCAGACGACGAGGTTGTGCGTGTCGGCCGTGTTGAAGACCGCCTGCATGTGCTCGCCTTGCCGGCCGGTGTAGCCGAGCGATTCGATTGCTGCCGTCGCGTCACACTTCAGCCATGCGGCAAACGCGGGATCAACCCAGGCTTTCGCCACCACCTTTGCGCCGTTGCGCGGCCCGATCTTGGTCTCGTAGGTGTCGACAATGACATCGATCGCCGCCGGATCGATCAGGCCTTTGCGGGTGAGAATCGTCTCCAGCGCGCGCACGCGCGCCGCAAAAGGATCAAGCTCGTTGTCATGGTGGTGATTATGCGGCATGGCGTCAAATTACGATCGCGGACCCCCGGCCGCAAGCACCACGGCTTGGGCCAGCGCTATTCGGCTGCCGCCTTTTGCGGCACTGGTTCTTCCTCCTCGTCGAACAGTGATGGCTGGTCGACCGCTTCGACCGGCCTCGGCTCGCCCCGGCGCCGCGCCCACAGCCTGACCAGCCAGCCGGAAAAATGCTCCATGTAGACGTAGATGACGGGCGTGACGAACAGCGTCAGTGCCTGCGAGGCGACCAGACCGCCGACCACCGCCACGCCGAGAGGCTGGCGCAGTTCCGCACTGGCGCCGGTGCCGAGCGCGATCGGGATGGTACCCATCAGCGCGGCAAGCGTGGTCATCATGATCGGTCGGAAGCGCATCAGGCAGGCCTTGTGGATGGATTCGACAGGCGACATCCCCTCGCGCCTAAGCTCGAGCGCCACGTCGATCATCATGATGCCGTTCTTCTTGACGATGCCGATCAGCATCAGGATGCCGATCACCGCGATCACCGACAGGTCCATCCCCGCCAGCCGCAGTGCCACCAGCGCGCCAAGCACCGCCGACGGAAGCCCGGTCAGGATGGTAAGCGGATGGATGAAGCTCTCATAGAGCATGCCGAGAACGATATAGATGGTGAGGATCGCGCCACCGATCAGCAGTCCCTGGTTGGAAAGCGAATCCTGGAAGGTCTTCGCCGTGCCCGAGAAAGTGGTCGAGATCGTCGGCGGCATGCCGATCTTTTCCTTCAGCGCATTGATGTGGCTCACGCTGTCGCCGAGGGCCACGCCCTGCGGCAGATTGTAGGAGATGGTCACTGCCGGGAGCTGGCCGAGCTGGTTGACGGTCAAAGCACCGGCGGTCCGATCGACGCGGGCGAACGCGCCGAGCGGCACCAGGCTGCCGCTCGCCGTTCTCACCTTGATGGCGAGCATCCGCTCGGGCGACCACTCGATCTTCGGATCGAGCTCCATGATCACGTCGTAGCTGTCAGCCGAGCCGAAGATGGTCGACACCTGCTGGGTGCCGAAACCGCCATAGAGACTGGAGCGCAACGTATCGGTATCGACGCCGAGCGTCGCTGCCTTGTCGCGGTCGATCACCAGCGTCGCCTGAAGCGCATTGTTCTGCAGGTCATTGGTGACGTCGGTGAAGGCGGCATGGTCGGCAGCCATCGCGTCCGTCAGCTTCTGCGCCCAGACGTTCGTCAGGCGGGTATCGAGGCCCTGCACGGCAAGCTGGTAGGCACTCGCCGAAGAACGCGCGCCGAGCCGCAGGTTCTGCACCGGCTGCATGTAGGTTTCGATGCCGGGCACGTTGGCAAGTTGGCGCCGCAGGTCCGAAAGCACCTTGTCGATGTTCGGTCGCTGGTCCTTGTCTTTCAGCTGGACAAACAGCTGGCCCTGGTTGAGCGCATTGCTTCCACTGCCCGCCGACCAGCCGACATGCGCGACGTAGGGCGAATGGGTGAAGACATCCGCCACTTGCCCCTGCAGCTTCACCATGGCGTCAAACGAAATATCCTGGCGCGCAATGGTCGTCACCGAGACCTGGCCGATATCCTCCTGCGGGAAAAAGCCCTTCGGCGAGATCTGGATCAGCCATACCGACAGCCCGGCGGTCACGAGGAAGACAAGGAAGACAAGGAAATTGTGGCGCAGGCAGAATGTCAGCAGCCTGTCATAGCCCCGCATGAAGACGTTTTGTCGGTGGTCCCCGCCATGCGCTGCTTTCTGCTCGGCTTTCGATAATGACAACAGCCGCGAGCACAGCATCGGCGTCAGCGTCAGCGAGACGAACATCGACGCCAGGATGGCGACCGTCACCACTACCGCGAATTCGTTGAAGATGCGCCCGATCACGCCGCCCATCAAAAGCACTGGAATGAACACGGCGACCAGCGAGATCGAGATCGAGATGATGGTGAAGCCGATCTCGCGCGCGCCCTTGAGCGACGCCTCGAGGGCCGAGAGCCCGTCCTCCTCCATATGGCGGAAAATATTTTCCAGCATGACGATGGCATCGTCGACGACAAGGCCGACCGCCAGCGTCAGCCCCATCAATGAGACGTTGTCGATGGAAAAGCCGAACAGGTACATCACACCCAGCGTGGCGATGAGCGAAATCGGCACCGCCACTGCCGGGATGACCGTCGCCGTCACCCGGCGCAGGAACAGGAAGATCACCATCACCACCAGCGCGATGGTGAGCAGCAGCGTGAATTGCACGTCGTCCACCGCCTCGCGGATCGACGTCGAGCGGTCGTTGAGCAACTGGATGCTCGCCGCCGCCGGCATCTGACCCTCGAAGGAAGGCAGCATCGCCTTGACGCGGTCGACGACGTCGACGGTATTAGCATCCGGCTGACGCTGCACCGCCATGATGATGGCGCGGGTGCCGTCATACCAGCTTGCCGTCGTCGTGGTCTCGACCGAATCGATGACGCGGGTCACCTCGCCGAGCCGCACCGGATGGCCATTCTTGGTTGCGATGATGATGTTGGAGAATCCCGCCGCGTTGGTCAGCTGCGTGTTCGCGGTGATCGTCAGCTGCTGTTTGTTGTTCTTGAGCACGCCGAGCGGCGTGTTGCTGTTTGCCGAGGCAATGGCCGTCTGCAGCTGGTCGATCGAGATCCCGCGAGCGGCGAGCGCCGTCGGATCGATCTGGACGCGTACGGCATATTTTTGCTGGCCGTAGATCGAAACCTGCGCAACCCCATCGATCGTCGACAGCGATGGCGAAATCACATTCTCGGCAAAGGCATCGAGATCGGTCAGCGGAATGGTGTCGCTGACCAGCGACATCAGCAGGATCGGCGCGTCGGCTGGATTGACCTTGCGATAGCTCGGCGGGCTGGTCATCTCCGGCGGCAATTGTCGTTGCGTGCGTGCGATCGCCGCCTGCACGTCGGCGGCGGCGGCGTCTATGTCGCGGTTGAGCACGAACTGAATGGCGATCGAGGTCGAGCCGAGCGAGTTGGTCGTCGAAATCGAATCGATGCCGGCGATGGTGGCAAACTGCTTGATGAGCGGCGTTGCCACCGAGGTCGCCATGGTTTCCGGCGAGGCCCCGGGCAGCGAGGCCGAGACGTTGACCACCGGAAATTCCGCGCTTGGCAGTGCCGCCACCGGCAGGAATTTGTAAGCAAATAGCCCGCCCAGAACCAGAGCGAACGACATGAGCAGCGTGGCGACCGGCCTGCGGATGCAGAATTCGGAAATCATGGCTGTGTTCCGCCCGTCCGGTCAGCCTCGGCGACCTTCGGAGCCGCCTGGTCGCCGGTGCCGGTCGAAGCCTTGCCTTCGCGCACCGCCGCACCGTTCTTCAGCTTGGTCTGGCCTTCGACGACGACACGCTCGCCGCTTTTCAATCCTTGGCTGATCGCGGTGTTGGCGCCTTCTGTCAGCGCGACCTGCACCGGCCGCATTTCAACGGTGTTGTCCGGCTTGATCACATAGACGAACGGTCCCTTCTGGCTGGGCTGGACGGCAACCGTCGGAACCGACGTCATTTGCGGCATAATGCCGGCATCGAGCACGACATTGACATATTGGCCCGGCCACAGCGAAAGATCGGCGTTGGGCACGCTGGCCCGCGTTGCGATCGTGCCGGACGCGGTATCGACGGAGGAATCGACGAAATCCAGGGTTCCCCTGCCGATCGGCTTCGGGTCACCATCCTTGGTCAGCGTCACCGCGCCTTGCTGCGGCGCCGCCAGCGCTTTGTGCAGTAACGCAAGATCGCTTTCGGGGAGATTGAAATTCACCTGCAACGGGTCGACCTGCGTGATCGTCACCAGCGGGATCGACGTGCTGCTGCTGTTGCTGGTGGTGACGAGATCGCCGACGGCGACGCTGACCGCGCCAAGCCTGCCGGAGATAGGCGCCCTGATCGTGGCGAAGCCAAGCTGGATTTGGTCGGCATCGATCGTTGCCTTGTCGGCGTCGACGGTGGCCGCTGCGGATTTCTGCGCCGCGACAGCCTGATCGTAGGTCTGCTGTGTGCCGGCTTGCCTGGCGACAAGATTTTTGGCCCGCAGAAGATCGGCCGTAGCGCTGGCAAGCAGCGCCTGATCTTTTGCGAGCGTCGCCTGATCGCGTGCCAATTGCGCCTTCAACGAGCGATCGTCCAGCGAGAACAGAAGGTCGCCTGCCTTCACCATCTGTCCGTCCTTGACCGCGATTGCGACGATCTGGCTCGAGACCCGTGCGTTGATGCTGACCACGGCAGGAGAGGACACGAAGCCGATGGCATAGCGCCGGACCGGAAAATCGGCCGTCGAGGCGGTGCCGGCAACCACCGAAGTCGAACGCGCGGCACTTGCCGCTGCAGCGGGTTTGTCCGCCGCCGTCTGCTTCGCCGACAGCAGATGCTGAAGATCGCTCATTGCGCTGGGCGAAAGATAGAGCCACGCCGCGGCAACGCAGGCTGCAGCGATCACCGCAAATACGATCTTTCCGCGCATCGACAAAAGGCCTCTCGATCCGACACGCCGCTATCCGGTGGCCGTAGTCTAGCTCAACTCGCAGCCGATTGCCGCGCTTTTGCCAGATAATAGAGGATGCCGAAGGCGAAAAAGGGCCAAAACCCGTCATTACGAAGATTTAATGTGCAGTGCACAATAAAACGGCAGCTAACGCAGCATCGGCCACAGCGTCGCCGCCAGCATCACGCCCATGGCGATGTTGAACCATTTGAGCCGCACCGCATCTGCCAGAAAACCGCGCAGCGCCATGCCGAAACCGGCCCAGGTCGAAATGCTCGGCAGCATGACGACGGCGAACGCAGCCGCGATCAGCACCACGGACACAAACGGGCGCTCCGGGTTCGTATAGACGGCCATGGCCGTAATCGCCATCACCCAGGCCTTGGGATTGACCCACTGGAAAGCCGCAGCCTCGATGAAGCGCATCGGCTGGCCCTTCGCCTCGCCTTCGCCGCCGAGCGACCGCGACATGGCGATCTTCCAGGCGAGATAAAGCAGGTAAAGGCCGCCGGCGATCTTCAACCCGGTATGCAGCACCGGAAAGGCCGTCAACACGGCGCCAAGCCCGAAGCCTACGGCAAGCAACAGCACGAGGAAGCCGAAGCCGATGCCGAGCATGTGTGGCACAGTCTTGACCAAGCCGAAATTCACACCCGAGGCCAGAAGCATGAAATTGTTCGGACCCGGCGTGACCGAGGTCACGAAGGCATAAACCAGCAGAGCAAGGAATGCATCGAAGGTCATGCCGTTTCCCTAAATCAATGCGATCGGTGGCAAAGCGATGAGACAGAGCCAAGCTGGATGACTACATCCCTTGCGGGCCGCGGTTCATCGCCGCCACCCCGGTGCGGCAGATCTCGACGAGCCCGAGCGGTTTCATGATGGCGATGAACTGATCGAGCTTGGACCCCTTGCCGGTGATCTCGAAGATGAAATGCTCGGTGTTGGCATCGATGACGCTGGCGCGGAATGCATCGGCGAGCCGGAGCGCCTCGACGCGGGCTTCGCCGGTGCCGGCGACCTTGACCAGCGCGAGTTCCCGCTCCAGTGGCCGCTCCTGTCCAAATTCCTGCGACCGCACGGTGAGATCGACGACGCGGTGCACCGGCACGATGCGCTCGAGCTGGTGCTTGATCTGCTCCAGCACGTGCGGCGTGCCGCGCGTCACGATGGTGATGCGCGACAGGTGCTTTTCGTGCTCGGTTTCCGAGACCGTCAGGCTCTCGATGTTGTAGCCACGTCCGGAAAACAGGCCGATGACCCGGGCAAGCACGCCCGGCTCATTGTCGACCAGGACCGAAAGCGTGTGGTTCTCTGGCTTTTCCGTCTCCTTGGCGATGAAATAGGCCGAGCCGGTCGGTTGCAACTGTGCGTTCATGGGGGTGACTTTTCTATCCTCGATGTTTGGTTGTCCAACAGGGACTGAGATACTTTTGCGGCGTTTGCCTACGGCGGCTTTTCCATAATTGTTCCAAGAGCAAGCTTCCTAAGCAGAGGGCTCCCGTTAGCTTTTGAAGGCGACTGAAGACGCAATATGTTCGACCACATCCCGCAATTCTTGCATTTGCGCTTCATTGCCCATCACAACCAAACGCAAAAAGAGGCCGTCTTTTCCAATGCTAAAGCGCTGGGAGAACTGCTTGACGCTCCCATCCAAGGTGACTGTGCCCTCAAGCAAAATACCCTCCACTCCGGCAAACTTTATTGGCCGGGTTGACCGGATCTCCGCAGCCCTGAAGCTTGACGTAGTCCTAAGCTGGGTTTCAGCCATTTTCTCCAGGCTGTCGGGTGCCACTGGCCCTGCTTGATGAATCACAAGCAAGATCGGTTGCAGATTGCCGGAGTTCAAATCGTTTGGACCAACGGTGAGCAGCACTCCCGCGCCTGCCGGTGTCCCTATGAACCGAAAGGGTTCGACCACCTTGAGTTCAAATGGCAAGACCGAAAGCTGCTCCTCTTCCGATGCCGCAATTCCGGTCTTCACCGAAGCAAAGACAGCCTTGACGATTGAAGGTTCAAGGGAATTTGGTTCCATGACTTGCAGGGTCACTAAGGATGTTTTGTTTCCGCCATACAGAGCCATCCACTTATCAAAATGGCCGTCCAAAGTACTCTGCGTGCCATGTATAAGCGGGACGGATCCCCCTGTATTTATCTTCAGCCACTCGAGAGTATTCGCTTTGATGCCCCCGCTGGAGAATTTTTCATTTATTTTGCCGACATCTGAAAAAAGCGATGACATTTGACCGAACGCCTCTTTGGGTAATTCGGTAACTGCGATCGTTCCCTTTATGTCGTTATTCACAAAACCGGCAAAATCTCCTGCGGGCTCGAAACCTTTCGGGGGAGCTAACGATACAGTCGTTCCTCGCACCCTAAGGACATCCTGGGCTATCGCCTTATTATTGACGGCAAGAACGATCGCAAATGCGCACAGCACACCAAATGTGTTGTGCAACATTAACCAAAATGCCCTTGCTGACTTCGTCATTGTTGTGAACCTGCTTTCAGCAGTTGCGGGCTACACCAGTTCCCTGCCCTTGGCGTCGATCGCGTTGGCCACAGCTTCGTCGGTCGCCTCGTCAGGCAACAGCATCTCGTTATGCGCCTTGCCGGACGGAATCATCGGGAAGCAGTTGGCGAGCGTCGCCACGCGACAGTCGAAGAGGACGGGCTTCTTGACCGCGATCATCTCCTTGATGGCGTCATCGAGCTCGTCCGGCTTGTCGCAGCGAATGCCGTGGCCGCCATAGGCTTCGGCGAGCTTGACGAAATCCGGCATCGCCTCGGTGTAGGAGTGCGACAGCCGGTTGCCGTGCAGCAGCTGCTGCCATTGCCGCACCATGCCCATATACTGGTTGTTGAGGATGAAGATCTTGATCGGCGCCTCGTGCTGCACCGCCGCGCTCATCTCCTGCATCGTCATCTGCACCGAGGCGTCGCCGGCGATATCAATGACCAGCGCATCCGGGTGCGCGATCTGCACGCCGAGTGCCGCCGGCAGGCCGTAGCCCATCGTGCCCAGTCCGCCGGAGGTCATCCAGCGGTTCGGTTTCTCGAAATGATAGTGCTGCGCCGCCCACATCTGGTGCTGGCCGACCTCGGTGGTGATGTAGGTGTCGAGGTCCTTGGTCAGCGCATAGAGCCGCTGGACGGCATATTGCGGCATGATCACCTCGTGGTTCATCTTGTAGGCGAGCGAATCGCGGGCGCGCCATTTGGCAATCTGCTCCCACCACGGGTGAAGCGCTTTCTTGTCGGTCTTGGCGGTTGCCCGCCACAGCCGCACCAGATCCTCCAGCACACGCCCGACATCGCCGATGATCGGCACGTCGGTGTGGACGTTCTTGTTGATCGACGACGGGTCGATGTCGATGTGGATCTTCTTCGAATTCGGCGAAAACGCCGTCAGCCGCCCGGTGATGCGGTCGTCGAAGCGCGCGCCGATGCAGAGCATGACGTCGCAATCGTGCATCGCCATGTTCGCCTCATACGTGCCGTGCATGCCGAGCATGCCCATCCAGTTCTTGCCCGACGCCGGATAGGCGCCGAGGCCCATCAGCGTGGAGGTGATGGGAAAGCCGGTCAGGTCGACCAGCTTGCGCAGCAGATGGCTCGCCTCCGGGCCGGAATTGATGACGCCGCCGCCCGAATAGATGATCGGCTTCCTGGCGCCGGCCATCAGCTCGACCGCCGCCTTGATCTTTTCCAGGTCGCCCTGGACCTTCGGCTGGTAGCTGGTGCGCGGCGCCGTCTGCGGCGGGACATAGGTACCCTTGGCGAACTGAACGTCCTTCGGAATGTCGACGACGACCGGACCGGGGCGCCCTGTCGTTGCCACATGGAAGGCCTCGTGGATCGTTGCCGCGAGCTCGTTGACGTCCTTTACCAGCCAGTTGTGCTTGGTGCAGGGTCGCGTGATGCCGACCGTGTCGCACTCCTGGAACGCATCCGAGCCGATCAGCGAAGTCGGCACCTGGCCGGTCAGGCAGACCAGCGGGATCGAGTCCATCAGCGCGTCCTGCAATGGCGTCACCGCATTGGTGGCGCCCGGCCCCGAGGTCACCAGCATGACGCCGGCCTTGCCGGTCGAGCGCGCATAGCCTTCCGCCGCATGGCCCGCGCCCTGCTCGTGGCGGACGAGGATGTGCTCGACCTCGTCCTGCTGGAAGATTTCATCGTAGATTGGCAGAACCGCGCCGCCCGGATAGCCGAAAACATGCTTGACGCCATTGTCCTTCAGCGCCTGCACCACCATTTCGGCGCCAGTCATTTCAGTTCTTGGCATTTCAGTTCTTGGCATGTCGCGCCGCTCATTCTGTCCACTGCTCATCGGTCTGGTCCCGTACTGTTCGCCATCTGGCGATTGCTCGTCGTTTAGTCGTGTTTCGGGCAATAAAAAAGGCCCCCGAGGGAGCCTGTGTCTTGCGCATGGGAGGTCATCGCCCGGCGGTTACACCGCCTCGCCCACGCGCTTTCCTACGAGAATGAGTGCCTTTTTCATGGTGGCGGACAATAGAATTGGTTTGACGCCGCTGTCAACGGCGAATGTGCACGGGTCGGATCAGGCTGAACCAATGCGTTTCCAGTAGATGAGGGTGGCTGTGAGCCCGCCATGCGGCTTCAGCGCATAATCCGGTATTTCGCCGGCCAGCGTGAAGCCGAGCTTTTCATAGAGGCCGGAAGCCCCCTCCTCTTTTGCCGTGTCAAGGACCAACAACGTGCGGCCTTTCTCCACGGCAACGGCTTCCGCCGCCTCCATCAGGCGGGTTGCTATGCCCTTGCCGCGGCAATCGAGGCGGGTCATCAGCTTGGCGATCTCGGCCCGGTGCGGCTGGTTGGGAGGGCAGTCGAGCAGCAAGGTGACTGTGCCGACCAGAGCCTCGCCGTTCCAGGCCCCAAGCACCGCCCTTTCGCCTCTGGCGGCCGCATCAAGCGACTTGTTCCAGAAGGCCGCGGCCATCTCCGGCGCCAGCGGATGCATGAAGCTGACCGAGCCGCCGGCAGCGACTGTCCCGATCAGCAGATCCGCCAGCATTTTTTGCGTTCCGTCAGTATTGCTGAGTGGCCTGATTTCGATCGAACTCATGTGGTTTCCCTTCGCCGCCCGTCAGTCGAAATGACTGGTCCGCTTCCGCTTCCTGGCCCGGCGGATTTCCGCGATGCGATCGGCGTCTTCCTCTTGCAGATGTCGCCCGCGTTCCAGCAGTTCGAGCGTGTATTCCTCATAGGTCAGGCCCAGCCGCTCGGCCTTGTCCAGCCGCATCAGCATGATCTCGCGGCTCGGCGCTTTCCATGCCTGGGCATGGGCGGTCCGCCAGGCAAGAAAGACATAGGGATCGCCCTTGCCCCAGGGCGGACCGTCATAGTCGTCGAGCGGCGGCCCACCATTGTCGGAGCGTTTCGGACGGCGTGCCTTCACCTCAGCGCCTGGCCAACGCAACCAGATAGTCGGCGGCGTCCGGCCCCGGAGCGTGGAAGACGCAATCTGATGGCGCGCCGAGCGCCAGGCAGTCGCCGGTTTCGAGCTTGTGAACGATGTCGCCCTCGGTGAATTCGAGGCGCCCGGAGATCAGCCAGATCTGTTGCCTGATGAAGGCATAGGACGCCGCCGGGAAACTTACCTTGGCGCCGGCCGGCAACTGGACCCGGATCAGTTCGAGCGGCATGTCGGAGACCGGCGAAAGATGCCGCCGCACATAACCCGTAGCCGGATCGCGCCACAGCGGCTGGTCACCTTCGCGAAGCAGGCCACCGCCCTGCAATTCCGCCCTTGCGATCAATGTGGACAGCGTCATGCCGAAGGCGGCCGCGATGCGCACGAGGAGTGCCGCCGTCGGGCTGGTCATGCCGCGCTCGATCGTGCTCAGCATGGCTTTCGAGACATCGGACCGCTCCGCCAATTCAGCCAGGGACCAGCTGCGAGCCACCCTTTCGGTGTGTATCCTTCTGCCGATAGTCGAGGATATGTCGTTCGCTATATCATCCATTAATCCAATATATCGAAATTTTTCTGCGAGGCAACGACCGTTTCGTCCACTTTTCGCAAACTCCTTAATGTCCGCTAAACCATCCGGCCTCATCCCACCTTAACCCCGTTCGCCTAGGCTCATCGCTTGGGAAAAGGGGACCGGCCTGTCCATGCTCGTTGAACGCGAAGCCTCCATTGGGGAACCGACTTTGCTGGAGCGCCGCAGGGCGGAGCAGAACGACAAGCGGATTCTGGGCAATGTCGTGCAATGCGACGGCGCGCGCGCCACCATCAGCGCCTATGCCGACGACGTCGAAGGCACGGTCACCGGCCTGTGGAGCGTCGGCAAGATGATCTCGATCAATCTCGGCACATCACGAACCGTCGGCCTGGTCTACGAAATCGGCAAGTCGGATCGTGCCTGGAGCAGCGAGGGCCAGAATCCGATCGAGGTCAGCATCGAATTGATCGGCGAGGTGCGCGACGGTGCCGAACCCGGCGCGAAGCCGATCTTCGACCGTGGCATCACAACCTACCCGCATATCGGCGCCATTGCCCATCGTATCCGCAGCCGCGACCTGCAGGCCGTCTACGATCTCGCCGGTCGTCATTCGATCACCATCGGCACGCTGTCGCAGGACGAGGCCATCGACGCCAATATCGCAATCGATGATACGCTGGCGCGCCATTTCGCCATTGTCGGCACCACTGGAGTCGGCAAATCGACCGCCGTGTCGCTGCTCTTGCGCAAGTCGATCGCCGCCCGGCCCGACCTGCGCGTGCTCATCCTCGATCCACACAACGAGTTCGCCGCGTCGTTGCCCGAACATTGCGTTAGGGTCGATTCGACGACGCTCGACCTGCCCTTCTGGATGTTCAAGCTCGAGGAATTTGCCGAGGTGCTGTTTCGCGGCCGCGAGACGGTCCCGGAAGAGGTCGACGCCTTGCGCGATCTTATTCCCGCGGCCAAGAACCTCTACCGCAATCCGAACTCCGGCAACTATCTACGGCGCAGCACCGACGCACTGACCGCCGACGCGCCGGTGCCCTATCGCATTGCCGACCTCATCAAGCTGGTCGACGAGCGCATGGGATTGCTGGAAAGCAAGAACGATCGCCCGACCCTCAGGTCACTGAAGGCACGTATCGAATCGGCGGCATCCGATCCGCGCTACCGTTTCATGTTCAACTCGCGCCTGATCGAGGACACCATCCACGAGACGATCGGCAACATTTTCCGCGTGGCGCATCACGGCCGCCCGGTGACCTGCTTCGAAATGGCCGGCATGCCATCCGAGGTGGTCAATTCCGTTTGCTCGGTGCTGGCGCGGCTGGCCTTCGACCTGGCATTGTGGAGCGAAGGCCGCTTGCGGCTGCTCTTCCTGTGCGAGGAAGCGCATCGCTACATGCCGGCCGATCCGCGCCTCGGTTTCGCGCCTACGCGGCACGCGCTGTCGCGCATCGCCAAGGAAGGCCGCAAATATGGCTGTTATCTGGGCGTCGTCACCCAGCGCCCGGGCGAACTCGACCCGACCATCCTGTCGCAGTGCTCGACGTTCTTTGCCATGCGGCTCGCCAACGAGCAGGACCAGGCGATCATCCGCTCGGCAATCGCCGATTCCTCGGCCTCGACGCTGGCGTTCCTGTCTTCCATGGGCCAGCGCGAGGCCATCGCCTTCGGAGAAGGCGTGGCGACGACGATGCGGATGAAGTTCGAAAAACTCTCCGAGGATTTGATCCCAGGCACCGCCAAACGCGAGAATGCCTTGCCGTCCGAAACCGGCGACGAGGTCGACCTAGTGGCGATCGTCGAACGGCTGCGCAACCTGCCGAAATCACAGCAGGCAATGCCTTTCGCGGAAGTCGTCGATCCGGGCCGGCAGGCCGGCGATTCGGACTATCGCAAGCCGTCGGCCGCACGCATCCAGCGGAACGACGATTTCGACTTGCGATACGGCCTCAAGCCGGCGACCTTCGGGCTGCGTCCGCCAGAATGATCGAGCCGAGCGACTTTTAGGCAGCGCTCGCAGATATCACAGCTGAGCTTCGATGGCTGTCTTGTCTATAATTGACCACACCTGGCGAATTTTCCCTCTCTGAAACTCATAGAATACGTTCTCGGCAAACGAAATTCTCTTCCCGCTCACATCGAGCCCAAGGAACATTCCCCTTGGCGTGCAGTCGAAGCTTAGCCGGCTCGCTACATAAGGCGGATCGGCAATCAATAGCTGAATGTCGAAGTAAAGGTCCGGAATTTCGTCGAAGTCTCTCACCAACATTTCGAGATAGCCGGACAATCCGAGCTTGCGACCGTTGTGGGTCACTTCATCATGGACAAACCGCCCCAGGTTTGGCCAATCCTGCTTGTTTAGACATGCAATATAGCCCCGATAACGATCTGAGAGGTCGGATTTAGTCACGGCAACACCTCTATTTCCGGCAAGCCCCACAAAGGCAGCATCTCAGCTTGACTGGGTGACGTCGGTCTGCGTGCACCGGAAACGCAAAAAACGATACCAGACGGCCAGCATCACGAATTTCCACATCACGAATTTAACGACGGAATTTCAGGCGCAGACGCGGTTGCGCCCTTGCCTCTTCGCCTCATAGAGCTGGCGATCGGCGCGGCGATAGAACTCCTCGGCGGTTTCCTTGCGATCCCAGACAGCAAGCCCGACGCTGGTGGTGATTTTCAGTCGGACATTGCCTGTCAGCACCGACATGTTGGCGATCGCCTTGCGGATGCGCTCGGCGAATTTGGATAGCAGCTCGGCATCCATATTGGGCGTGACCACCGCGAACTCCTCGCCGCCGAGGCGCGCCACCACGTCGTGATAGCGTGTCATGTCCTTGAGACAGTTTGCGACCGCCCGCAACACCTCGTCGCCGACATCGTGGCCGTGGCTGTCGTTGACCTGCTTGAAATGGTCGAGGTCGAGGATCATCAGCCCGACTGGTTTCTCGATGCGGCGGAACTCTTCGAGATATTCCTTCAGCGCATCGTCGAAGTAGCGGCGGTTCTGCATGCCGGTGAGGCTGTCGGTGAGCGCCGCATGCTCCAGCGTCTCTGAACGCGCGCTGAGCGAAACGGTCATGGCACGCAGCTTGCCTTCTTCCGTCGCCTGCTTTCGGATCAGCGGGTAGATGAAGAAAATGCCGAAGAACAGCGCAGTCGCCAGCAGCACGCCGGTCGCAAACAGCAGCTTGTTGAGATAGATGATTTCATCGAGTTCCGAAGGCGTATTGCTAATGTCGGCGGCCAGGGTTTGCAGGAGCCCATAGGCGTAAAGCGTCACCAGGCCGGCGGCCAGGATCACAAAAATAAAGACAAAAAAGGCTGATTCCGCCTTATGGAAACGCATCTGCTCCCCGTGGGAAAGTTCCTATCGATCTTATGGCATGCGGGAACTTACGGACAGTTAACCTGGACAACTTCAACGCGAAATGGCCCCTCGGTGTCGACTTTTCAGGTTGCGCTCGAAGGAGGAGGTGAGGGCATCGAGTCGATCCCCTCACCCGGACGCAATCTCTGCCATTCCGGGCCCAATTGGTGCCTGAACCAGGTCGTCTGCCGTTTGGCATATTGCCGCGTCGCGATCTTCGCGCGCTCGATGGCCGCGGGAAAACTGATGGCGCCGGCCAGCGCGGCCTGGAGCTCGCGAACACCGATCGCCTTCATCGCCGGCAGGTCGGGATCGAGGCCGAGCGCCGAAAGCTGCTTCACCTCGTCCAGTGCCCCCTTGTCCAGCATGCGGTCGAAGCGGACATCGATCCGCTCCACCAGCGCCGCTCGCTCCGGCTCGATGACGAAAAAGCGCGCGCTGCTCCTGTCGATCAACGGCCGGCCACGCGCGGCCTGCCATTCCAGGATGGAACGGCCCGATGCGTCGAGCACCTCCAGCGCCCGCACGATGCGCTGACCATCCGTCGGCTTCAGCATCATGCCGGCCGCAGAATCCTCGCGCAACAGGATGCGGTGCAATCTCACTGCGCCCTGTTCCTGGAGTTCGTAGCGCCAGCGATCGCGGATCGACTTCGGAATGTCGGGCATCTCCGACATACCTTCCGTGAGCGCCCGGAAATAAAGCCCGGTACCGCCGACGAAAATCACTGGCCGCTCCGAGAGCATGCCGTCGTCGATCAGCTTCGTGACATCACGCAACCAGGCGCCGGTGGAATAGGCAGTGGACGGATCGACGTGTCCATAAAGAAAGTGACGGACGCGGGCGAGTTCGGCAGGACCAGGCCGCGCCGTCAGCACGTCGAGCACCGAATAGCCTTGCATGGAATCGGTGTTGACGATGACACCGCCATTGCGCTCGGCGAGGTCGAGTGCGAGCGCCGACTTGCCGCTGGCGGTCGGCCCGGCTATCAGGATCGCGTTCTTCACGCGGCCTTCGCCCGCCTGTCCGCTGGAATTTTCGATGCCGCTGATCGCCACGCTTCTATCCCATCCCGCCGGCCGCGCATTGACGTCGACGCTAGCGAATATGGCCTCGCGGTCGGTCGGCGCAAGCGCTGTTCGCTGGCTGGCCGAAGGCATCGCCTGCGAGCTCGACTTGCCGGAGACCGCCGACGCTTCCGAAATAACGGCGCGCCTGCATGCCGCGCTTGCTTCCGAACCGATCGACGTGGCCGTCCAGCCGGCTGAGAACAGGCGCAAGAAGATCCTGATCGCCGACATGGATTCGACGATGATCGACCAGGAATGCATCGACGAGCTTGCCGACGAGATCGGCGTCAAGGATCGTGTCGCCGCCATCACCGCGCGATCGATGAACGGCGAGATTGCATTCGAGCCGGCCTTGCGCGAGCGCGTGGCGCTGCTCAAGGGTCTCGATGCCGCGATCATCGACCGCATCATCGACAATCGCCTGACGCTTGCCTCCGGCGGCCGCACGCTCGTCCAGACGATGGCGGCCAGCGGCGCCTGGACGGCGCTGATCTCCGGTGGTTTCGACATCTTCACCACCCGCATCGCAGCATTGCTCGGCTTTCACGAAAATCGCGCCAACCGCCTGATCGAGCAGGATCGCCGCTTCACCGGTTTGGTCGCCGAACCGATCCTCGGCCGCGCCGCCAAGGCCGAAGCCCTTATCGAGATTTCCGGCCGCCTCGGCCTGACACCTGCCGATGCCATTGCCGTCGGCGATGGCGCCAACGATCTCGACATGATCCGTCTTGCTGGCATCGGCGTCGCCATGCATGCCAAGCCGGCCGTGGCAGCCGCGGCAAAGATCCGCATCGACTACGGCGACCTCACCGCCTTGCTTTATCTGCAGGGTTATCACCGGGAGGAATTTGTCGAATGACGCCGATCCGCACCGAGCGCCTGATCCTGCGCAACTGGGAAGATCGTGACCGCGAGCTCTTCCATCGCATCAATTCCGACGAGTTGGTCATGGAATTCTTTCCGTTTCGCCGCGACCGCGCCCAGGCTGACGCCAAGATGGAGGAGTTGCGCGCGGCTATCAATCGCGACGGCTTCGGCTTCGCGGCTGCTGAGATCGCAGCCACAGGTGAATGCATCGGCTTCGTCGGCATAACCCGAACCGATCATTTGCCATTCCTGCCGCCCGGCACGATCGAGATCGGCTGGCGGCTGGCACCCGAATTCTGGGGCCGCTTCTATGCCACGGAAGCAGCCGAAGCCTGGCTCACCTATGGCTTTGAAAGACTTGGCCTCGACGAAATCGTGTCCTTCGCAGTCAAGGATAACAGCCGGTCCACTGCCGTCATGGAGCGCCTGGGCATGATCGCCGACCCCGCCTCCGACTTCGACCATCCAGGTGTTCCGGACAACCACACCGCACTCAGGCGACATGTCTTCTACAGGCTGTCACGCACAGACTGGCAGGCAAGAAAAAGAGCGACCCGCTAGCCGCCCTTTTTCTTTCAACATCAGAGTGTTTCAGGCTCTTCCGGACTCAATCCATCCGGATTGTCACAAACCTCAGCTCGCCGGTCTTCGACGCCAGCATCAAAAGCGCGTTCTTGCGCCCCTGCTCCTTCAGCGCACCGATCCGGTCCATGACGTCCTTGGGCGTTGCGACCGATTCCTGCGCGATCTCGGTGATCACCTCGCCCGGCTGGATGCCGCGTTCGGCCGCCGCCGAATCCTTGGAGACGTCGGTCACGACGACGCCGGAGACGTCGGCGGCGATGCCGAACTTCGTGCGCGTCTCGTCATTGAGCTCGCCGATCGTCATGCCGAGCACGGAAGCCGTCGAAACCGCAGGCGCCTTGTCGGCGTCGTCCTGGTCGGTGTTGCCGTTTTCACCGCCGCTGGCAAGCTTCTCGCCATCCTCGAGCCGGCCGAGCGTCACCTTGACGGTCTGCTCGACACCCTTGCGCACGATGATCACGTCGACGGCCTTGCCGACCGGGCTCTCCGCCACGACGCGAGGCAGGTCGCGCATTTCATGGATGTCCTTGCCGTCGAACTTGATGATGACGTCGCCGGCCTGGATGGTGCCGTTGTCGACCGGCCCGCCCTTGATGACGCCGGCGACCAGCGCGCCCTTGGCGGTCGCCATGCCCAGGCTCTCGGCAATGTCGTCGGTCACCGGCTGGATGCGCACGCCAAGCCAGCCGCGCCGCGTCTCGCCGAACTGGCGAAGCTGGTCGACGACGCCCGAGGCAAGCTGCGACGGGATCGAGAAGCCGATGCCGATCGAGCCGCCCGACGGCGAGATGATTGCCGTGTTGATGCCGATGACCTCGCCGCTGCTGTTGAACAGCGGTCCACCTGAATTGCCGCGGTTGATCGCGGCATCGGTCTGGATGAAGTCGTCATACGGGCCCGAATTGATGTCGCGATTGCGCGCCGAGACGATGCCGACCGTCACCGTGCCGCCGAGACCGAACGGATTGCCGATCGCCATTACCCAGTCGCCGACACGCATCTTGTTGGAATCGCCAAACTTCACAGCCGTCAGCTTGTGCCCTTTCGGATCGACCTTCAGCACCGCGACGTCGGTCTTGGTGTCGGTGCCGACCAGCGTCGCCTTGAGCGTCACCCCATCGGAGAAATTCACCTCGATGTCGTCGGCATCGGCAATGACGTGGTTGTTGGTCACCACGATGCCCTGCTCGGCGTCGACCACGAAGCCGGAGCCCAGCGACTGCACCTTTTGCCCGCCGCCGCCCTTGTCGCCGCCACGGTTCTTGAAGAAATCGTCGAAGAAGTCCTGGAAGGGCGAGCCTTCCGGCAGCTGCGGCATCGGCACTGCGCCCGGCCCCTCAGTGCCTTTAACAGTCTGCGACGTCGAGATGTTGACCACGGCGCCAAGCAGGCCGGCGGCGAGATCGGCAACCGAGGGCGGCCCGTCGGCTGCCATCGTCGGCGCCACGAACGAGGGAACGGCAACGGCGCCGACCAGAAGCGCGGCGGCCCCGGCGATGAACGTCCGCCTCGCTGCACGCAGAAGGGTGGTGGATGTCATCGAAAGGCCTCCGGGTGTTCTGAAAAAACCGCTTCGGCAAAAATGCCGGTCCGCGTCATGTTGGCAAGAAATAAGGCACGTTTGCGGCTATGGCTACGGCCAGAGGATAAATCCTCCGTTACGCCGCCGCCCCTGCACCGGCCCTACTGGCCGGTGCTTGGCTGTGCCGCCGGTGCGGCGGGAGCGGCAGGCGGTGGTGCCGCCGGTGCCGCAGGCGTTTCCTTGCTGTTCGGGTCGCGGAAAAAGCGGAAGAACTCGGAATTCGGCGACAGCACCATCGTCGTTCCGGTACTGTTCAGCGCCGTGCCATAGGCATTCATCGACCGATAGAAATCGAAGAAGGCCGGATCGCGCTGATAGGCACCGGCAAACGTGGCACTGCGCTGGGCTTCACCTTCACCACGCAGGATTTCAGACTCTTTTTGCGCTTCGGCGACGATTTCCACCACTTCGCGGTCGGCGCGAGCCCTGATCCGCTGCGCTGCCTCGTTGCCGCGCGCTCTCAGCCGCTCGGCTTCAGCGAGACGTTCGGCCTTCATGCGGTCGAAGGTCTGCTGCGAAACTTCGGCCGTGAGATCGGTGCGGCGGATGCGGACATCCTCGATCTGCAGGCCAAGCGAGGTGGCATCGGGCCTCAGCTGATCGCGCACCTCGCGCATCATCACGGCGCGCTCTTCCGAGAGCGCCGCCTCGAAGTCTCGCAGGCCATAGACGCGGCGCAAGGCGGCGTCGAGACGCGTCCTCAGCCGGGCCTCGGCCAGTTCGATCTGGCCGGAGACCGCGGCGCGGAACACACGCGGGTCCGAGATACGATAGGCGATAAAGGCATCGACCTCATAGAACTTGCCGCCCGAAACCTGGACACGGATGTTGTCGAGGTCGAAGCGCAGCACCCTGTTTTCGATCAGCTGCACGGTGTCGGCATCGAAGAAGGAGAATGGCGCCTTGAAATAGATGCCCGGCTGGTTCTTGACGTCGACGATTTCGCCGAACCTGAGCACCAGCGCCTGCTGGCGCGCATTGACGACGAAGACCGACGAATAGAGCAGGAACAGGATGACCGCGGCGATGACCGCAATGACGGGAAGACGGTTGGCCATCACTGGTTTCCTCCGGTGGCCGGTGCCGGCGCCTTCTGCTGCAATGCCGGCAGCGGCAGGTAGGGAACCACCCCTTGCCCATTGCCCTGCTCGACGATGACCTTGCTCGAATCCTTCAGCACCCTCTCCATCGTCTCCAGGTAGAGCCGCTTGCGCGTCACTTCCGGCGCCTTTGCATATTCGTCATAGACCGAGATGAAGCGCTGCGCCTCGCCTTCGGCCTCCTGCACGACCCGGTTCTTGTAGGCGGCCGCGTCTTCCCGGATCTGCGCGGCCGCACCGCGCGCCTGCCCGAGCTTCTGATTGGAATACTGATTGGCCTGCTCGACGAACTTGTCCTCGTCCTGTTCGGCCCGCTGCACCTCGTCGAACGCGTCTGCCACCTCGCGCGGCGGCGCGGCGTCCTCGATCGAAATTGCGTTGACGTTGAGGCCGGCCTTGTAGCCGTCCAGCGTCGTCTGGATGATCTCACGCACCGACGCCGCAATGCCTTGCCGGTCGTCGCGGAAAATGTCCTGCGCCGGGCGCCGGCCGACCGCTTCGCGCATCGCGCTTTCGGCGACCTGCTGCAGCATGCCGTCCGGGTCGGACACGTCGAACAGATAGGCCTTAGGGTCGGAGACCTGATAGGCCACAGAGAACTGCACATTGACGATGTTCTGGTCGCCGGAAAGCATCAGGCCATTGCCGCTGGAACTGCCGCCGCCGATGCTGACAAGCTGCTCGGCGATGTTGGCGGTCTCGACCGTTTCAATGGGCCACCAATGGAAATGCAGGCCAGGCTGCGAGAGCTCCGCCTTCGGCTTGCCGAACCTGAGCTCGACCGCAACTTCGTCGGGCTGCACGGTGTAGACCGCCTTGAACGCCCATAGCACCACCAGCGCCGCGGCAATCAGCCCGAACACGGCCGGGCTCGCGCCACCGCCGCCCGGCAGCGCGCGCCGCAACCTGTCCTGCCCGCGCCGAATGATATCCTCGAGATCGGGAGGCGAGCCTTGTGGGCCGCTGGGTCCCTTGGGTCCCTGACCCCAAGGCCCCTGATTGTTGCCGCCGCCCCACGGGCCGCCGCCGCCGCTCTTGTCGTTCCAGGGCATGGGTGTCCTTTCGCTTGGAATTCCCTCAAGCGCCGGCTCACCGGCGCAAAATCCAATATTATTCTTCTATAGGGATGCAACGGCACGCTTTCAACGCGATCGGCTGCCGCCACTGTCCGCCTTTTGGGTCCATTTAGACCTGTCGCGACCCTTTGTCGTCTTCAATGCACGTCGCGGCGCCGCTCGTAAACCGAATAGCGTGTCGCATGGCTGTCCTTTTCGCCAGCCGCCAGGTCTTGCGAGCGGACGATCCGCCACAGCGCCGGATCGATCGGCGGGAAATGGGCATCGCCTTCGACCCTGGCTAGAACATGGGTCACGTGCAGCCTATCGGCCAACGGCAGCGCCTGAGCGTAGATCTCCCCGCCGCCGATGACGCAGACCTCGTCGGCGCCGGCCATGCAGCGCCCGCGCACCGTCGCCAGCGCGATCGCGTCCTCGATTGAGTGCGCGACTTCGACGCCCTCGGCGCGCCATGCCCTGTCTCGTGTCACCACGATGTTGAGCCTGCCCGGCAATGGCCGGCCGATGCCTTCATAGGTCTTGCGGCCCATGATGATGGGCTTGCCCATCGTATCGGCCTTGAACCGCTTGAGATCGGTGGAAAGCCGCCACGGCAACCCACCCTCGCGCCCGATCACGCCGTTCTCGGCGATGGCGACATAAATCGCGAGATCCATCAGCCGCCGTTCCCGCCATCGGATGGCTCCAGCAGCAATATGTCGACGTCGTGCTCGGGGTAGAAGTTCTGCGCCTTCATCTCGAACGTCGTCGGTCCGATCTTCCTGACGTTTTCGCCGCAAAACGAGACCAGGTTCTTCGGATCGCCCTTGTCGACGGTCAGCTTGAACGTACCGATGTTTCCCGAGGCCCAGTTGCCGCCCGTGGTCAGGATATAGGCGATGCGGTTCTCGAAATATTTGGGATAGCCGTCGGGATCGTCCTTGGCTGCCTTGCGCACGGCATTCTCGAAGGCATCGTCCATGCAGTAGCGTGTTTTGTAGGCGGCATACTGGCCCTGGAACTGGCCGTCATAGAAGAAGCTGACCGAGGAGGTGCCGCCGACGCTCGGCTTGTAGCGATGCGAGACATGGACCGTCTTGTTGGCCGGAAAGGTCGAGCGCCACCAATAGGTCGAGCGCAATTGCCAGAACGGCGTATAGACGGTCTTCATGCCCGAACCGTCGTCGGCGGTGTCCTCGATGATGATGCCACGATTGACCCAGTCGTCGGTGACCGCTTGCGGCAGCTTTGCCAGCGCTGCCTTGGCCGCATCGCCGAACGGATAGAACGGCACGCCCTGCGCCTTCAGGTCAGCGCCGATGTCGATGCCGAGCGCGAACACCTTCTGCTCGAGCTGCGGCTTTGCCGGCACCCCGTCGATCGTCACTTCGAAGCCGAGGAAATTGTCGCTCTGCGCCTCCGGAATTGCCGGTATTTCTTCGGGGTCGCCTTCGATGTCGGGCATCGGAAAGGCGACGATCGCATTGACATCCTTGTCGGTGTTGTTGCGGAAGACGTAGTCGACCGTCACCTTTTCCGGCGAGATGTAGAGATCCTCGCTTTCCATCGCCACCGCATCGCTGCGCGAAAGGATCAGCCCACCAGTGCCGAGTTCGGCGACCGAATCATTGGCGAGCGCAGGCGTAGCCGAGAGCGCCAAGGCTGCGGTCAAGACGTAACGGAACATGGAAACTCCCCCGGCGAGAATGCCAACAGGACTCTAGCTGTTCAATGTGGCGTTTCAAAGCCTTTCGGCAAATGCGCCGGCGCCTGCCGGCATGTCGTGTCGGTCTAGACACGCCGGTTCCGATCGGGCAGGAGTTCGCCCATGCGCAAGCTTCTCGTCATCGGCATCGGCGCCGGCAATCCGGAGCACATGACGGTCCAGGCCATCAACGGCCTCAATCGGGCCGACGTGCTGTTCATTCCCGACAAGGGCGCCAAGAAGAGCGACCTCGCCGAATTGCGCCACCAGATCTGCGACCGCTTCGTCACTAATCCGAACTCCCGCCGTGTCGAATTCGAGTTGCCGGTGCGCGCCGAACCGGCGCCTTCCTACCGCTCGACCGTCGACGACTGGCACGAAGCGATCGCCGTGATCTACGAAGGCCTGATCCGCGACGAACTCCCCGAAGATGGCTGCGGCGCCTTCCTGATCTGGGGCGATCCATCGCTCTACGACAGCGCGCTGCGCATCCTGGATCGCGTGCGCCTCAGAGGCAATATCGCGTTCGAGCTGGAGGTCATCCCTGGCATCACCGCCATCCAGGCACTCGCCGCCAGTCACAAAATGGCATTGAACCGAATCGGCGACGCCATTTTGATCACCACCGGCCGCCGGCTCACCGAGGAAGGTCTGCCCGAAAACGCCGGCAGCACCATCGTCATGCTGGACGGCAAATGCGCCTTCAACACGCTGGACGACAAGGACGTCACCGTCCACTGGGGCGCCTACCTCGGCACCCCCGACGAGATCGTCATCTCGGGCCGGATTGGCGACGTCGGCGACAAGATCGTGAGCACCCGTGAGGAGGCCCGCCGGAAAAAAGGCTGGATCATGGACACCTATCTGCTGCGCAAGCCGGGCGAGCCGGAGGAGTAGCAGGGATCGAGCGCGGCATGAATTCCGCCGAGCTCACGCTGCGTCGATCTCGGCCTGCAGCGCCTCCATATGCGCCGCCGCTGCTGAAGACGCAGCCCGCTCGATGGCGCGGAAGCGGCTGACCACAGCAAGCCCGACCGACGTCAACTGGGCGCCACCGCCTTTTTTGCCGCCCGTCTGTGCCGCAACCAGCGGCTTACCGAACACCCGGTTCATGTCTTCGACCAGATCCCATGCGTGCTTGTAGGACATCTCCATGCCGCGCGCCGCGGCGGAAATCGAGCCGAAGGCGGCGATCTGTTCCAGAAGCTCGATCTTGCCCGGCCCGATGCGGCCATCCGGATCGAGATTTATCCGCAAACTCAGCGACGGCATTTGCTCCTCTGCGGTCACGCTATTCTACAAGTTCTGCAGCGATACCGCTATTCCCAAACGATATAGCGAATCATCGGCCGTTCACCCATCCGCCTCGGCCGGCATGCCGGCGCCGGTATTCGCCCGGTCGAAGCTCACCGTCTTGACCACGGCGAAGACCTGTCGACCAAGCCGAAGCCCCAGCGTCTGCCGCGACTGTTCGGTGATGCGGGCAAGCACGGTTGCGCCATTGCAGTCGAGGCCGATCTCGACCGTAGGCCCTTCGCCCGGCTCTATCGCCACGATCGTGCCCGGCAATATGTTGAGCGCGCTGAGGCCAACCGGCTGCTCGGTGGCGATCATCACGTCGCGGGCACGGATGCGGACGCGCACCGGCGCACCGACTGGCATTGCCAGAAGCGGCACCCGGATCTCGCCTGCCGCCGAGCCAAGCACGGTCATGCCAAACGCCTCGTCGTGGCGCAGAACCGCGGTATCCAGCACGGCACCGCCCTCGCCCCGCTCTTCGGCCGGCAATAGATCCAGACGCTGCATGATCGCTCCGGTCGGACCGGTAGCGGCGACCTTGCCTTGCATCAGCACCACGACGTCACTCGCCAGCCGCGCCACTTCGGCGATCGAGTGGCTGACATAGACGATCGGAATTTTTGTCTCGTCGCGTAGCCGCTCGATATAAGGCAAGATCTCGGCCTTGCGCGCCTCGTCGAGCGACGCCAGCGGCTCGTCCATCAGCAGCAATTTCGGACTGGCAAGCAGCGCCCGGCCGATTGCCACGCGCTGCTTCTCGCCACCGGAGAGTTTTGCCGGCCGCCGGTCGAGCAGATGACCGATGCCGAGCAATTCGACCACGCCATCGATATCAGCGTAGCGCTCGGCAGCCGGCGTGAACCAACGGCCGTAGCGCAGATTGCTCGCCACGCTCATATGCGGAAACAGCCGCGCATCCTGGAACACCATGCCGATCCGCCGCTTGTGTTTCGGCACGAACAGGCCGGCGTCGCTATCGACCAGCACGCGGCCCTCGGCCGCGATACGGCCTTTGTCGGGGCGGATCAGCCCGGCAATCAAATTTATAAGCGTCGTCTTTCCGGAGCCGGAAGGCCCGAACAGCGCAGTCAGCCGCCCGGCGCTCTCGAAGCGGGCATTGACGGCGAAACCGCCAAGCCGGTGGCTGATGTCGACCTGAACCGTCATTCGATGTCCATCCGCCGGCCGACACGCCGCGCCAGCACTTCCGAGGCCACGAGTGCCGCCATCGATATGACGATCGAGATCAGCGTCAGCCTGAGCGCTCCGGCGTCGCCGCCGGGAACCTGCGTGAAAGTGTAGATAGCCGACGGCAGCGTCTGCGTCTCGTTCGGGATGTTGGAGACGAAGGTGATCGTCGCGCCGAATTCGCCCATCGCCTTGGCGAAGGAGAGGATCGCACCGGCGATCAGGCCGGGCAGGATAAGCGGCAGGGTGATCGTGCCGAATACCCATAGCGGATTGGCGCCGAGCGTGCCGGCGGCCGCCTCGATTTTGCGGTCGACGGCCTCGATAGACAGCCGGATCGCCCGCACCATCAGCGGAAAACCCATTACGCCGCAGGCGAGCGCGGCGCCCGTCCATCGAAAGGAAAAAACGATGCCGAAATGCTCGGCCAGGAAAGCCCCGGCCGGACCGCGCTTGCCGAAAGTCAAAAGCAGCAAATAGCCAGTCACCACCGGCGGCAGGATCAGCGGCAGATGCACCAGACCATTGAGCAGCGTCTTGCCCCAGAACTGGCCGCGGGCGAGCACAAGGGCGATTGCTACGCCCGGCGGCAGGCTGGCGATCATCGCCACGGTCGCCACCTTGATCGACAGCCGGACCGCGTTCCATTCGTCGGGAGTAAGATCCAGCAGCCAGTTCATGCGTCAGCGCGTTGCCCTAATTGCTCGGCGCGAGCACGGTAAAACCTTGCGCCTTAAAGAGTTCGCCAGCCTTGGCGGATTGCAGGCATTTTAGGAATGCCGGGGTATCCTTGCTCTTAGAATCCGCAAGCTGGGCGACTGGATAGATGATTGGCGGATGGGTACCCGCGGGGAAAGTGCCGATCACCTTCACGCCGGGCTCGGCATGCGCATCCGTCGCGTAGACGATGCCGAGTGCTGCCTCGCCGGTCGATACCAGCTTTAGAGCGGCGCGGACATTCTCGGCCTGCGCCACCTTGCCTTCGACGGAAGACCAGACACCGAGCGATTCGAGGGCTGCCTTGCCGTATTTGCCGGCCGGCACCGCCTTGACATCGCCCATGGCAAGTTTGCCGTCACCGACGAGCCCGGCAAGAGCGAACCCCTTTTCAATCCTGGTCTCGACCTTGGAATCCCGCGGCGCGACCAGCACGATCTGGTTACCGAGCAGTTTCACTTCGGTTTCGGGCTTGGTCAGCTTCCTGTCGGAAAGATATTTCATCCAGTCGAGATCGGCCGAGATGAACACGTCTGCCGGCGCGCCGCTTTCGATCTGCCTGGCCAGCGCCGAGCTCGCCGCGTAGGAAATGGTTGCCACCTCGCCGACGTCGGCCTCGCAGGCTTTGTTGACGGCGTCGAGCCCTTCCTTGAGGCTCGCCGCAGCAAACACGACCACCTTGTCATCGGCATAGGCCGCCGGCACCACGACCATCAGCATGGCGGCGAGACCGACTTTGGCAATCGTCGTCGAACCCTTGCGCGTCAGCATGAAACTCTCCTCGTCCCGGATCGCCCGAAGCCGTCTATCGATATATCCATGTGAACATAACAAGGAAAGCTTCTTTACCGCCCACGGTCTTCTGGGCTGAGGTTTTCGTAGCCTGCGATAATCTTCGTTGGATACAGCGGTATCGAGGCCGAAGGAAATATTGCATAAAAACAGCGACCAGGGATTGCGTCAGGTCGACGTCGGCCGATCAAGTAGAATGCTGACAAAGCCCAAGGGCGTAGCCGCAGTAGGCAATTTCGATATGGACGGTCAGCTATGGTGCTAGACCGCGATCGGCGCCTTGATCGTCGCGTCGGCGAAATAGTTGTCGAGCCGGAAATCCTCGAAGCGGAAGGCAAAGAGATCGTTCACCTCGGGGTTTATCCATAGCGTCGGCAACGCCTTGGGCGTGCGCCGCAATTGCTCGAACGCCTGCTCGAAATGGTTCGAGTAAAGATGCGCATCGCCGAGCGTGTGGATGAAATCGCCGGGTTTCAATCCGGTCACCTGCGCCACCATCAGCGTCAGCAACGCATAGGAAGCGATGTTGAACGGCACACCGAGAAAGATATCGCCCGAACGCTGGTAGAGCTGGCAGGAAAGCTTGCCTTCCGAAACATAGAACTGGAACAGGCAGTGGCAGGGCGGCAACGCCATGGCCTCCACCTCGGCCGGGTTCCACGCCGAAACGATCAGCCGCCGCGAAGTAGGATTTTTGCGTATCTCCTTCAGAAGATTCGCAATCTGGTCGATCACGCCGCCATGGCCGTCCGGCCACGACCGCCACTGTTTGCCATAGACCGGACCAAGATCGCCGTTCTCGTCGGCCCACTCATCCCAGATCGAGACGCCGTGATCGTTGAGATATTTGATGTTGGTGTCGCCGGCCAGGAACCACAAAAGCTCGTGGACAATCGACTTCAGGTGCAGCTTCTTGGTGGTGGTGACCGGAAAGCCGCGGGCCAGGTCGAAGCGCATCTGGTAGCCGAATACCGAGCGCGTTCCGGTGCCGGTACGGTCGCCGCGATCAGTGCCGTTTTCCAGCACATGCTTCAGAAGATCGAGATACTGGCGCATCTGCTCCGGTCCGATTCGGGTTGTCAGCCATCATAGCCGAATGACCGTCGGCCGAACACAGCAAAGCGAGACGATTCCAGCAGAAGCCTCACCAGCATCAGCGGCGAGGTTGCTCAGAGCGAGCCGAGCATGCCCAGATCCCTGGCGACAAGGTAATAGAACGTCACCCGGCTCTTGCTGTTGTCGGCCGCCATCGCCTTGCAGGCCTTTTCGATAGCCGCATCTGCCTTGGCGCCGTCGGTGACGCCGAGCTTGCCGGCGACCCAGCTGTTCCTGACGCGCTTCAGTTCCTCCGGGTCGGTGCAGGACACCAGCGAGGAATCGCGGTTCCTGAGCGCGATGCCCAGATGTTTGACGATCTTGGCGACCGCGTCGGCATCCGCCGCCGCATCATATTTCTTTACGTCTGCAAGATAATCGGCCATCGAATTTCCCCTCGTCGGCGCCACGGGATCCGGTTGATGAGGATTGTGGCGCGCTGCCGCAAGTATGCGCTAGGTCTCCTCACCGCCACAAAGCTTCGGTTGAGACCGGCTACAAGTCAACCCTTCATGATCCACGTTGGCACCGACGAAAGTGGCATTCCGGCCTTTCATTTTCCACCGCCAGTCCCTATATTCGCTTCGTCGGCGCGACCGACTATGGCGATAAACAGGCGATGAAATAAGCCGTTCGGACCCGGGGGCGGTACCCGGCGCCTCCACCAAAAACCGCTGCTCAGGAGCGGCTTTTGCTGGGGGCGAAATAGGATCGACGAAGGTGTAAAGATCGTACTTTTGCCCGGCATTGTACCACCGTTATCGGGCTAAACTTATAGTTGCCAACGACAACTATGCGGAAGCACGTCTCGCCGCGTAAGCGGTGCGATAGCTTCAATTCAAGCCCTAGTGGTTCGCACTTCTAGGCGGGGTTCGGAGGTACCTGGCAACAGAAACCTCCATTCTCCCTTTTTGATTATGTGCAGCTGCAGGCTCGTCGGCGGCTTTTTTTATGCGCCCTGACAGACCCAAGGCGCCGCAGCGTTTATACCAATCCCTGGCTGACCGCATCGATCGCACCGGCGAATGTTTCACCTGTGGCCGCGTCGTCGGGCAACAGCATTTCATTGTGCCCCCTGCCAGTCCGGATCATCGGAAAACAATTGGCGAGCTTGGCAACACGACAGTCAAGGAGCACCGGCCCGCCCACATCGATCATCTCCTGTATCGCATCGTCAAGGTCGGCTGGTTTGTCGCAGCGCAGGCCGACCGCTCCGAACGCCTCGGCCAATTTGACAAAATCGGGCAAGGCCTCGGAATAGGAATGCGCGAGGCGGTTGCCGTGAAGAATTTGCTGCCACTGGCGAACCATGCCCATATATCCGTTGTTCAGAATGAAGATCTTGATCGGCGCGTCGTACTGGACTGCCGTCGACATCTCTTTCATGGTCATCTGAACCGATGCGTCGCCGGCAATATCGATGACAAGGCTGTCTGGATGTGCGATCTGCACGCCCAGCGCCGCCGGCAGGCCGTAGCCCATCGTCCCGAGGCCGCCCGAACTCATCCAGCGGTTCGGCTTTTCCAAGCCGTAGAATTGGGCCGCCCACATCTGATGCTGGCCCACTTCAGTGGTGATGTATGTGTCGCGATCCTTCGTCAGCGCGTAGAGACGCTCCACCGCATATTGCGGCATGATCACATCCTTGTTCATCTCATAGGAGAATGAATTGCGTGCGCGCCAGCCGGCGATCCTTCTCCACCAGTCCTGGAGGCGGCCTCCATCCGGTTTCTGAGGCAATGCGCGCCATAGACGAACCATGTCATCCAGAACATTGCCGACATCGCCTTGTATGCCGATATCGACGTGGACGTTCTTGTTGATCGAGGACGGATCTATGTCGATATGGATCTTGCTGGAGTTCGGCGAAAAAGCGTCCACACGCGAGGTCACGCGGTCATCGAAGCGCGCGCCAACACAGATCATGACGTCGCAATCGTGCATCGCCATGTTGGCCTCATAGGAACCATGCAGACCGACCATCTTGAGCCAGTTCTTGCCGGAGGCGGGGTAAGCTCCAAGGCCCATCAGCGTCGAGGTGACCGGAAAGTCGGTCAGTTGAACCAGCTCCCGGAGCAACCTCGATGCTTCCGGGCCGGAATTGACGATGCCGCCGCCGGCATAAATAACGGGACGGCTGGCATTGGCCATCAATTCTATCGCCTGGCCGATCTTGCCGATATCGCCCTGCAGCTTCGGTTGATAGTTCTTCAGCGCGACAACGTCCGAAGGCGGCGTGTACATTCCGGACGCAAACAGAACGTCCTTCGGCATGTCGACGAGAACAGGCCCCGGCCGCCCCGACCGGGCGATGTGGAATGCCCCATGGATCGCTGACGCCAGGTCATTGACGTCTTTGACCAAAGAGTTGTGCTTGGTGCAGGATCGCGTGATGCCAATCGTGTCACATTCCTGAAACGCATCGGAGCCGATCAATGTTGTCGGCACTTGTCCGGACAGACAGACGATCGGCACTGAATCCATCAGTGCGTCCTGCAGGGGCGTCACGGCATTTGTCGTGCCTGGGCCTGACGTGACCAGCATCACGCCGACCTTGCCTGTGGACCGGGCATAACCCTCGGCGGCATGGCCGGCGCCCTGTTCGTGGCGCACAAGGATATGCTTGATGTCGTCCTGCTGGAATATCTCGTCATAGATCGGCAATATGGCCGCGCCGGGATAGCCGAAAATATGCTCCACACCATTGTCTTTGAGTGCGCGGAGAACGATCTCCGCTCCTGTCATGCGGTTGCTCGTATGCCGAATGGAATTATCGCCTGTCATGGTTCTGTCCCGTAGCGTGATGAGGATGGGTTGACGGGGCGTCGCCGAATTCGGGCGCAAGAGGAATTTCGGGCATAAAAAAAGGCCCCGTCAGGAGCCTGTTTGTCGCGCACGGGTGGCTGTCGCCGGATGGTTACACCATCCTGCCCGTGCGCTTTCCTACCACTGCAAGAACCGTTGCGATTTTCATGATGATCGCTGCTACACAGAAAATCGTGGATCGTCAACGTCTCAGGCTGAGGCGTCTCAGGCTGAGGCGAAAGCCCAAGGGCTTCCCATCATCGGAACCTCCGATGGCAGCATTCGTATCTTCCCGTTTCCCTTCTCTCATGCCTTTGCGGGACAAGGCCTCAATTTCTCGCCGCGTGTGGTCATGCCCGGCGAGCTACTGATGGAGACAAGATGAACCAGGAAACCACACCAAAACACGAACGCATCCTGATCGTTGGCGGCAGTTCCGGCATGGGGCTTTCGCTGGCCGAACAGCGGCTTGCCGCCGGCGCTAAGGTTACGATCGTCGGCCGCTCCCAGGACCGGTTGTCGGCCGCACGGCAGCGCTTGCCTCACCCGGAAAGGCTGAGGACGATCGCAGCCGACGTCACAAGTGAGGACGAGGTCCGACGCCTGTTCCAGGATGTCGGTACGCTCGACCACATCGTCTCGACCGCCGCCGACGTCACCGGCGTCTATGTATTGCTTCCCGAGATGGACATCTCGTTGGCGCGGAAAGTGATGGATTCCAAGGTCGTCGGACCGCTTCTTCTTGCCAAGCATGGCGCGCCTCGTCTGACGCCCAGGGGATCGATCACGCTGACCTCGGGAATCGCCGCCTATCGTCCGGCGGCGAAAGGCTCGGTGGTGGCAGCCGTTAATGGGGCCCTTGGCTCACTCGCCTACGCACTTGCCGTCGAACTGGCGCCGATCCGCGTCAACGTCGTCTCGCCGGGCTGGGTCGACACGCCGATTTGGGATGCCGTCGCCGGCAGCGGAAAGACGGCTGCGCTGGACGGCATGGCAAAGCGCCTGCTCGTCGGCAGGATCGGGCAGGCAGCCGACATTGCCCAGGCCATCACGTCCCTCATGCATAACGGCTTCATCACCGGAACTGTGCTTCATGTCGATGGTGGCCAGCGGCTGGTCTAGCGATGGCCAAATTTCGCGAACCATTGCGAGGAACAGCCGCAGCACCGGCGCTTGAATGCGCCGGTGGCGCCATACCATGGTGACCGGCGTCACCGGGCTGCTTCCGACCCAAGGCAGCACGACGATACTGGCGTCGGCCGCGGAAGCCACGAGACGAGGAACCAGCGCGCATCCAAGACCGGCTGCAACAAGGCCCCGTATCGCACCCATGCTGGCGAACTCGCCGACGAGTTTTGGACGGTCAGGCAATGTTGCGGCAAACGTTTCGTCGAACATCCGCCTATAGACGCAACCGGGCTGGGTGACGAGGAAGGCCTCGTCAGCCAGCTCGTCGGACGTTATGGCAGAATATCCGGCCAACCGGTGATTTGCCGGCATTATGACGACGAGCTCTTCCTCGGCTATCTGTTCGCTTCGCAGCTCCGGCGCCGCCGCCGGGACGGCTCCGAAATGGAACGATACGTCCAGCGCCCCGCTTGTCACGCCGGCACGCAACCCACTGCTATCGTTCGCCCTGAGGTCCAGTTCCACATCGGGATGACGCCGATGGAATTCCCCCAGCAAAGCCGGCAAGCGTGTCGAGCAAAGCGTCTCCAGGCCGCCGACCGTCAGACGACCGGCAACCGTACCGCTCGCGTCGGCGACAGCGGAACGGGCTTCGTCCGCAAGGTCGAGGAGATCGTTTGCGTAGTCCAGCAGGCGCTGTCCTGCCGCCGTCAGCTTCAAGCCACGCCGTGACCTGTCGAACAGCGACGTGCCCAGATCGGCTTCCAGCGCCTGGATCTGTTCGGTCACGCTCGATTGGGCAAGATGAACCCGCTCGGAGGCGCGCGTGATGTTCAAGGTGGTGGCGACCGCCACGAAGGTCTTGAGATGTCGAAGCTGCATGTCTTGAACCCGTCATATAGGCATAGGCTGCTTTGAACCGGGACCGCAAACGTGAAAAGGCCGGGAACATCGCCCGGCCTTTTTGTCTCGACAGGTGAAGCTTACTCCGCCGGCGCTTCCGCAACGTCCCGGCTGCGGCCGAGCGTTATCTTGGCCAGTGTGAAGGAGATCGCCGCGCACAGCGTGATGCCCGCCACCATCGGCAGCGGCGTGCCGTCGAAAAACACGCCGGCGACGCCCATGGCGACCGCGCCGATGGCGAAGTGCAGCGTGCCCATCAGCGCCGAAGCGGTGCCGGCGATCTCGCCATGCTCTTCCATGGCCAGCACCGAAGTCGTCGGGATGACCAGGCCGAGAAAGCCGTAGCCGATGAACAGCAGCGCCGCCATTACGTCGAGCCGGTCGACACCCGATGCCATCACCGCGAACAGCACCACCATCGTCGTCGCATAGCCGGTCACCGCGACGCGCACCACGCGCTGCAGCCCGAACCGCTCCGACAGCAACCCGGTCAGCTGCGACATGCCGATGAAGGCAACCGCATTGATCGAGAAGAACACGCTGTAAACCGAAGGGGACAGGCCATAATGGTCGATCAGGATGAAGGACGAGCTCGACAGATAGACAAAAAAGCTCGCAATGCCGAAGCCGGCGATGGCCGTCAGGCCAAGGAAGTTGCGGTCGCCCATCAGGAAGCGATAGCCGGAAAGTGCCGTCCCGAAGGACGAACCGGCGCGCTCTTCGACCGGCCGCGTCTCCTTGAGAGAGGTCGCCAGCAGGATGGTGGCCAGCACGGCCGCGCCCGTCACCGTCCAGAACACGGCCCGCCAGCCGAAGTTCTCGATGATCTGGCTACCGGTCAGCGGCGCCAGGATCGGCGAGACCGAAAACACCAGCATCAGCAGCGACATCAACTTGGCGGCCTCGGTGCCGGTATGCAGGTCGCGCACGATCGCGCGCGGTACGGCCATGCCGGCGCTGGCGCCGAGCCCTTGCAGGAAGCGGAAGGCGATCAGCCATTCGATCGAGGGAGCCAGCGCCGAGCCGACGCCGCCGACCATGAACAGCGCCAGGCCGCCGTAGAGCGGCAGCTTGCGGCCGACCATGTCGGAGATCGGTCCGACGACGATCTGGCCGAAGCCCATGGAAAGAAAGAAGATCAGCAGGCTCATCTGCACCGCGGCAGTGCCGGCATGCAGATCCTCGCCGATTGACGGCAGGGCTGGAAGATACATGTCGATGGCAAACGGGCCGATCGCGGACAATAGGCCGAGCACGACCGCAATGCGGAGGAATTTGGCGTTCATGATAGCAGGCTCTTTCGAATTCTGGTTGCCGCCGAGGACCGGCGCGTAACCCTAGGACGTTCCATCCCATGGAGTTCCGACTCTTCTGCGGAACGAAACTCCCTTCGTGCAGTCCACAAATTTAGACAGGCTTGTCTAATTCGTCAACCACCTCTATATAGTTTTGCATGAAGGCCAACGTTTCTCCTGACATTTTCCCGCCACGGGGCCATGAGGCCAAGCGGATGTCGATTGTCGATGCCGCCACCTCGGTCTTCTGCCGCGAAAGCTTCGCCGGTGCCAATATCGACATGATTGCGGCCGAAGCCGGCGTCTCCCGCCAGACCATCTACAATCATCACGGCGACAAGGAAAAACTCTTCGTTGCCATCGTCCGCGACCTCACCGAACGTTGCAACGCCGGCATCTTTTCCACGATTTCCACTTTTCCCGATCAGCCGAAGGATCTCGAGGCCGACCTCATCGCTTTTGCTGTGCGGATGAATCACAACTGCATCTGCAACCGCGACGGCAAATTCCTGCGCAAGCTGATCCAGACCGAGGGCGGGCGCTATCCCGAGTTGTTCGCCGAATGGCGCGAAGAAGGACCGGGCAGGACATGGCCGGCGATCGCCGCCCGCTTCGCCCGCCTCGCTCATGCCGGCTTCCTTGATATCGATGATCCCGACGTCGCAGCGCGCCAGTTCATGGCGCTTGCCAATGCCGAGTTGCAGACGACGTTCATGCTCGGCGGCACACCGACCGAGGACGAGGTGGTGCAGTCGGCGACAAATGGCGTGCGCACCTTCCTGCGCGCCTTCGGCAAGCGGCGGCCTGTGGCTGGTAAACAGGGCGCGCTCGCCAGCGCTTGACGATCAAAGCCGTTTGACGATCAAATCGTCGCCGATGGGCTTCGCTTCCGCACGCAGGCGATCTATATCCGGTTTACGCCGCGCTCAAGCTTGATTACAGCTATCAGGACGATTCAACGGAACCCGACAGCCACATGGCCGACGACCACATCCGCTACGACATTCTGGCCCAGGAGGCGTTGCGCGGCGTCATGCGCAAAGTCCTGGCCGAGGTCGCGCGCACCGGTCTCCCGGGCAACCATCACTTCTTCATCACCTTTCTCACCGGCGCGCCGGGTGTGCGCGTATCGTCGCGGCTGCGCGAGCGCTATCCCGAACAGATGACCATCGTCATCCAGTTCCAGTATTGGGACCTGAAGGTGAGCGACACCGGCTTCGAAGTCGGGTTGTCGTTTTCCGACGTGCCGGAGAAACTGGAAATCCCGTTCTCGGCAGTGCGCGGCTTTTACGATCCATCCGTCAACTTCGAGCTCGAATTCGACGTCAAGACCGATACCCCGGCGGAACAGGAGACAAAGGCCAAGCCTGCTCCCGAGCCGCTGGCCATCGTCGCCGAGAAAAAGCCTGAGACGAGGAAGAAAAACGCTGAGGTGGAAAAGAAGCCTGCCGCGGCCGACGCCGGTGCCAAGGGCGCCGACGTGGTGTCGCTCGACGCCTTCCGCAAGAAATGACCCGACGGGCGGCGTGACATGGCCGAGATCGTCAATCTCCGTCAGGCACGCAAGCAGAAGGCGCGAACCGAGAAGGAGCGCCTGGCCGAGCAAAACCGGGCGCTGCATGGCCGTTCCAAAACCAGCCGGGATCGCGACCGCCTGATCGCCGACAAGGCCGATAAATTCGTCGCCGGCCATCGCCGCGAAAAATCGGGCGATTCGGACAAATCCGATGCTTGAATGTGAATAGGATCGTCGCGTGAGCCCGGTCGAAAAGCGCTCGGTCACGATTCGCGGCCACCGCACCAGCTATTCGCTCGAAAAGCCTTTTTACGACGACCTGATCGCTATTGCGGCCGTGCGAAAACTGACGCTCGCCGCGCTTGTCGCCGAAATCGACGAGAGCCGCCCGCGCGATGCGAACCTCTCCTCGGCGCTCAGGCTCTATGTGCTGGATTGGGCCAAGCGCGGCAAGTTTTAGCCTTCAGGCAACGCTATCCTGTTTCCTGCGCCGGATACGGAAGCCCAGCAAAGCCGAGCGGTCGCGTTCTTCGGCCTGTTTCTTCGATCTGACGCGCATCAGGTCCTTCCAGCCGACACATTCGCGAACCATGTGATGCCCTCGCCGTGCGATTTTTTCGGTGAGGATCGAACGCTTCATCAACAGCACCGTCACCGCATGCGCAGTGGCAGTTGCCGCGATCAGCGGCACCAGGACATGGGTGTTGCCGGTCAGTTCGACCGCAAAGAAGGTGGCGGTCAGCGGCGCACGCATGGTGCCGCCCATCGTCGCCGCCATCGCCAGCAGCGCCCAGAAGCCCGGATCGGCGGCCGGCAGGAAGCCGGCGAGGACCGCGCCCATCGCCCCGCCCATGATCAGCAGCGGCGCCAGCACACCTCCCGACGTTCCCGAGCCGAGTGCGACCGACCAGATGATCGCCTTCACCACCAACAGGGTGAGCGCAGCGGTCGCTATGGTGCGGCCATCCAGCATGTCGGCGATATTGTCATAGCCGACGCCGAGCGCCTGCGGCTCGATCAGCCCGCCAACGCCGACCACCAGGCCGCCGAGCATCGGCCACCACATCCAGTGGATGGGCAGCTTCTGGAAACCGTCCTCGCAGGCATACACCATCTGGGTCAGCAACCCCGATAGCAGCCCGGCTGCCATGCCGACCAGCACCCAGCCGGCAAGGGCTGGAAATGAAACCTCCATGCCGCCCTGAAACGGGAAGATCGGCCCCGGCAGGTGCAGCATGGTGCGCTCGACCTCGGCAATAACCGCGGCGACCGCTACGGGAATGAAGCTGCGCGGCGTCCATTCGAAGAGCAGCAATTCAACCGCAAGCATGATGGCAGCGATCGGTGTTCCGAACACGGTGGTCATGCCGGCCGCCGCACCCGCCACCAGCAGCGTCTTGCGTTCATTGTCGCTGACCGGCAGCATCTGCGCGATCAGCGAGCCGATGGCGCCGCCGGTCATGATGATTGGCCCTTCCGCGCCGAATGGCCCACCGGTGCCGATCGAGACTGCCGACGACAACGGCTTCAGGATTGCCACCTTGGCGTCGAGCCGCGAGCGTCCGAGCAGGATCGCCTCGATGGCTTCGGGAATGCCATGGCCGCGAATCTTGTCGCTTCCGAAGCGAGCCATCACACCGATGATCAATGCCCCGATGACCGGAACAAATACCGAGGCATAGCCAAACGGCGTATCCTGCAGTTTCAGGTCGGCGAGCGTGAACTGGCCAAAATAGGCGATGTTCGTGGCAAGCCGGATCAGCTTCAAAAGGGCAATGCCGGCAAACAGCCCCACCGTCGCCACCACCACCGCTATGCCGGCAATGAGCAGCACCCGGGCATCGGTGGTAAAATCGCGCAGATGGCCGGGGTTGGCGTGATCGGACTTCATTTGCAAACCTTGCTTTCTGGCGGCGTGCCGACTTGCGGATGGGTCGCTGGCCGTGCCACCGATGATGGCGGGCACGAGCCATGTTGGTGCGCTCTGTATCGTAACACGATATAAATGTTCAAGGCCCGTTTGCGGCTTTGTCGGAAAGGAATCGATGGCAGACACTTCGAAGCCACAAAAGCGCGGCGCAGCGATCGGACCGGCCGACTACCAAAGGCTGTCCGAATTTCGTTACCTGATCCGCCGCTTTCTCGAATTCAGCCAGATCCAGGCGCAGGAAGCCGGCCTGACACCACGCCAGCATCAGGCCCTGCTTGCAATCAAAGGGTTTCCCGGCGGAGGGCCGGTGACCATTGGCGACCTCGCGGAGCGCCTGCGCATCCGCCATCACAGCGCCGTGGAATTGGTCAACCGTCTTTGCGAAGCCGGGCTCGTCGCGAGGGACCACGACGAGGAGGACCACCGCCGCGTGCTGCTGCGGCTGACCGAGCGCGCCGACGACAGTCTCGCCGATCTGTCAGCCGCTCATCTCGACGAACTCGGGCGGATCGAGCCGATGCTCAAGCGCTTGCTTGCTGGACGCGACACATAAGGGATGCGCCGTCACCCGCCATTCAGCGATTTTAGCAGATCGTCGATCGACGAGGGATCGAACTTGAGCTTTGGCGGGGGCTGCACTGGCGGTGGCACGTTATTTGTGGCCGGTGGCGCCCGTTCCGCTCGCTCCGCCGCGGCCTTGCGTTCGGCGTCGAGCCTTGCCTTCTCTTCCGAGGCGATCCGCAACGCCTCTTCCGCCCTCTGGCGTTGCTGTTCTTCGGCCTGCGCTGCTTCCTCGGCAGCCTGTTGCGCCGCCTTGGCTTTGGCTTCCGCATCCGCTTTGGCCTTTGCAGCCGCCTCGGCCTTCGCCCTCGCCTCGGCTTCGGCCTTCGCCGCTGCATCCGCCTTCGCCTTGGCTTCGGCCTGCGCCCTGGCCTCCGCTTCGGCTTGGGCCTGCGCCTCGGCTTCGGCCTGCGCCTTGGCTTCAGCCTGCGCCCTCGCCTCCGCTTCGGCTTGGGCCTGAGCCTCGGCTTCGGCCTTTGCCCTGGCGTCGGCCTCAGCCTTCAGCCGCGCCGCTTCCTCCTCCTGCTTGCGCCGTTCCGCCGCCGCTCTTTCACGCTCGGTTTGCAGGGCAGCGTAGTAGCGCACCTCACGCCGCAGCCTTTGTTTCTCGAGCAGTGCGGCTTGCATGGCTTCGACTCGCTGCTGCTCCTTTTCCAGCGCACGCTGGGTCAGGAACTGGGCCAGCGGCTCGCTGTCGAACTGCCGTTTGGTGGCGCCGAACGGACCGTCGACGCTGAAATTCAAAATCGGTTCGGAGCCGACCAGCGCCTCATCGCCGGGTCGATAGGCGATCTCGCCCTTGGCATCGACGGTGCTGGTGTTCAGATCGGCGGTGATGTCGGCGGACAGCGTCGCGCCCGGGCTTTCCAATTTGACCGGCGGCGCCCTCAGCGTGCCGCCGGCGATGGTGAAGGCAATATCGGTGTCCTGCGCCGGAAAACTGCCCGCCGCGGCGATCTGCGGCACAAAACCGGCAGTCTTCGATGCGTCGATATCGCGCCCGATCGCGTCGGCCTTGGCAATAAATGCGCCAAAGGCATCGGGATTAAAACCGGCAATAGTCATACCCTTCAGCGTCGCCGTGCCGGAACCGGACAGCGCCGCGACCATCGCGTCGACCGATTTGCCGCTGGTCGAAAGCGCCGTCGAGAAATCGCCGCTTCCGCTGATGCCGGCCTCCGGCAGCACAGCTGTCAAATCGGAGCCCGCGAGTTTCATCTGACCGGAGAAAAGCCCGGTGCCGTCATTGTTCTTGAGCTCGAACAGGCCACTCAACTCGCCCCCGAGGAATTTTGCCTTGAGGTCGGAAACACGGATGCCCTCCTGGTCGAGCTGCAGCGAAAGCGCAGCCTCATAGGCGGTGGCAAGCGGGCCGGCGGCAAGCGACGCCGCCGTCAGATCGAGATCGGCGGTAAATGGCAGACTGGATTTCTGGCTGAACGGTGCCGTCGGCCAGGTCCTGTCATTGACAAGGAAAGCGTGGTCGCCGAACAGCATCACCGCCATCGGATCGAGGTCCAGCTCGTCCAGCGACAGCGCGCCGGCAAGATGCGGCAGCCCCTCTTTGATGTCGATATTTACGTCACCGGAAACCGCCGCTTCGTTGACGGCGCCGCTGAGCCCGCTCAGCACCAGGAGACCATTGCCGTAGTCGGCATCGGCAGCAAGCGACGTCGACATGCCGGTCTCCATGCCGGGCAGGCCGACGCCGGTCGTCATCAGCCATGGCGAGATGTCGGCCGTTTCAAGGCTGACCTTGCCCTTGGCGGCCGCGCCCTGAGGCGTGTCGGCAATTGTCCCGTCGAAACCAGCTTTGAAGTCATTGCCGGCCAGGCTGAATCGTGTCGCCAGGCCGCCGCCAAGCGTGCCTTTGGCCGAGACGTCGGTGGTCGCCTCGCCGAGCATGCCGAGCGGCAGCGCCGGCAGACCGTAAAGCGCCAGAAGCGCGGTGGCGTCGGCGTTCCTTGCGTTGAAGGTCAGCGTCACCGGCGCTTCGAGAGGCCGGTCGAGCGCCCCTTTGCCGGACAACGACGCCGAAAAGGCCGAGCCACCGGCCTTGCCCTGTGCGCTCATGGCCAGTCCGGTCGTACCATCGCCATTGTCTGCGGCACTCGTGACCGCGTCGATACGCGCATCCTGGAACAGCTCGGGATAGGCAGCAGCGCGCTCCGCCAGCCACTTCAGCACCGCATTGTCTGGATAATGCTGGACGGCGACGTCGATCAGCGGCTTGAGGTCGACGGCGACCACCGAGGCGTCGAGCTTGCCGGTCGGGCTCGCCGGGAAATCCTTGATCCGGCCGGTGGCACTGATCGAGGCGCCGGCAAGTCCGCCGACCGACAGGCGGTCGATCTCAAGCAGCCCCTCACGCAATCTAAGTGAAGTATCGACGCTATCGGCGGTCAAGCCGCCGGCGCTGACCGGCCCGGCCTTGATCTGGAAATCGAGGTCGCGATCGGAAAAGCGGTTGGCGCCCTTGTCGCTGACGAAGATCGAGGCGAAGGCAGCGAGCCCATCGACGTCGAGTTCGCCACCTTCGAGTTGCATCAGCACCGATGGACGGGTTTCGTCGGGCTGGTTGGAATCGATGCGGCCGGAGAACTTCGCCTTGCCGAGGATGAGTTCGAGATCGCTGAAGGCCTGGTGTCTTTCGCTCAAATCCACCTTGGCCTTGAAGCCGGCGGCCGGCAAACGGCGGATCGCCTCGTCGACGTCCTTCGACAGCCAGGCGGCAAAGCCGGAGGGCTGCGCCACCGCCAGAAGCAGCGATCCGGTGAAACCGAAATGGTCCTCGACGCTGACCATGCCATTGGCTTCCAGCTTGGCGCGGCCGGGCAGCGTGGCGGCCAGCGATTTTACCGCCCAGCCGCCTTCGGCCGGCTCGGCGGACAGATGCACGTCGCGAACCGTCGTGTCGCCTACGACCACCGCCGGCAGTTTCACCTCGACCGTGCCCGGTATTGTCGGCTTCGGCAGATCGAGCAGCGCCTGCTCGAGCGCCGCCACCCGTTCGGACAGCGTCAATCCGGCCCCGGCCGCCGCCCCGATGGCCTCGTCGAACTGCACCTGCGCGCCATTGGCCTCGATAGAGAAATGCGGCTTCAGCCCAAGGTCGACCGCAGCCTTGCCGTCGGCCGTGTAGGGATTGTCGAGCGGCCCGGTCTCGAAGCGGAATTCGTCGACGCCGAGCTTCTGGTGGTCGAGCGAAAACTTGCCGTTCAGCCTGAAGCCCGGGTCCGGTTTGCCGGCGCTGACCTTCAGCGCCTCGCCGCCGGTGCCGCGCGGCCGCGCCGCGGTCCGGTCTGCGCCCGATATCTTGAACTGGCCCGAATAGACGGCGGCGCCCTCGACGAGGCCCACATTGCCGTCGGTCTCGATGACCAGCGGATAGGCATCCGGATCGGCCTTGAGCCGGAGCCGCATTTGCCCGTCCGGTTCGGCTTTGCCGGTGGAAGCGGCGATCGTGGTCCGCAACCCGTCCAGCAACAGTGAGCCGTCCAGCCGCCAGGGGCCGGCCAGCGACTTGGCCGAGATCGTTGAGTTGATCTCGGAAATAAGATGGCTGCGCCCGCCCGCGGCGTGGCTGAGCGCGATCTGTCCTTCCGTCACCGTCAGCTTCTCGATGGAGATCTGGCCGGGATCGAAGGGCGAGGATGGCCGTATCGTCCAGTCGACCGTGCCGTCGGCGGCGATGTCGATCGTCGCCTTCGGCCGCACCAGCCGCATGTCGAAGATCAGCACCTCGCCGCGCAGGAATGGCGCGAGTTCTGCATCCATCGAAAAGGTTTCGACGGTCATTGCCGGCTGTCCGTTGGGGCCACCGGCAACGGCGACATTCGAGAACGTCACCGAGGGAAACGGCAGCAGCCTTGCCGTCGCATCGCCTTGCACGGTCACCTTGCGGCCGAGGACGGCACTCGCCTCGCGCTCGAAATCTGCACGGTAACCAGTCCAGTCGACAAAGTACGGCACCACCAGCGCCGCACACAGCACCAGCACAAGAAGCCCACCGAAGATCACGAACAGGCGTGCGAGCATTAGCTCCGAAGCGGTTGATTGAAAGTCAGCCGCACTCTACCTGCATCAGCGTGTCGATAAAGAGGCAATTCCCGCCAGACGGGCTTCCAGAGCAAAAGAAGACAGCCAAGAAAACTCAGCGCGCGTCGCGCTTTGCTTGCGCCACCTTTGCCGCCTGCCGCTGCCGGCCGACTTCCATCGGCCGGATCAGATCCTCGGGCCGCCGGCTCACGATCGCGCGCATGCCTTTGTGCGCAGTGCGCGTGTTGAACTCGGGACTGTCCGCCGCAGCGCCTTGCTTCATGGACAGCGCCTTGCGTGCATTCTCGACCAGCGAAACGCGCGCCGCCAACTGGCGGCGGCGTTCGGCCTCGCCATTGAGCCGTCGCATGGTCATCGCCAGAACCGCCAGCTTCAACTGCGAACCTCCATCGGCCTTCGAGGCGCCGGCACCCTTTGGCGCACCTTTGCCACGCATTTCGCGGCGGCGGCGATGCGCCTCGGTCTGGGCCTTGTCGCGCCGCTCCCTTAAGAGCTTGACCAGGCTGGCGAGTTCGGCGTCGGCAAGACGCTGTACCGCTGGATGGTGCGACTTCTCGACGAGAGCATGTTCGTCGGCGCTCAGCGCCCGAGCCTCTTCCTTGCGTGAAATCGCCATGTTGTTCGCTCCTCCGTTTACCACGTCTGCCCGGTTTCAGGCTCTGGCGACGTCCGGAGTCTCCGACCAAATGGCTGTGCGGTCAAGGCTGACCGGGCCAGCGGATCAGCCGCGTCGCCAAAGCCTGTCGAGAAGCCATCTTCGTTCGCCTTGCAGCGCCGAGGCGCGAGGACTGACGGCCTCCATCAACGAGGTCAGAACCGATCCGTCGCGACGGCTTATCGAAAAGCTCTCCGCGACAAATTCAAGCGTCGAGTCGTGGAAGGTGAAGATGAAGTGCCGATAGCCAGAAAACAGCTCTGGCTGATGAGAACTGTGAACTCGATTTGCCCGTTCAAGCGAACCGATCCATGACGAGTTGAGTACCTCGAATGCAGCATAGGGTTGCAGGCCCAGTTGGTAGAGCCGATGACCGCTCAAGGCCTCATCGTTCGGCAGGCCGAATTGAAGTGCCAGACAAGGCTTTGCCGTCAGGATCGCAACCGATTGGCCGTTGGTTACAGGCGAAACTGAGCGCGGATTCGTCCCGTCGAATGACGGGTCTCTCATGTTGACGATATAGGCGACCAGCAACTTGTCTTCGTCGGCGAAGACGTGAGGTAGTGGTGCACCGGCAGAAAGAGGCGGTGCTTCGATGGGCAGAAGTGCCTCGGCTGCAGCCATCGCGGTTATTGCCCAACTGCCGGCAATATCTTGCCCGGGTTCATGATGTTCAGCGGGTCGAGCGCCTGCTTGATCGTGCGCATGATGTCGACGCCATGGCCAAGCTCGTGCCGCAGGAAGCCGATCTTGCCTTGCCCTATGCCATGCTCGCCGGTGCAGGTGCCATCCATGGCGATAGCGCGCATGTTGAGCCGCGCCACGAATTTTTCCGCCAGCGCGATCTCCTTCCGATCGTCCACGTCCATCAGCACCAGCACATGGAAATTGCCGTCGCCGGCATGGCCGACGATCGGCGCGATCAGGCCCATCTCGGCGATATCCGCCTCGGTCTCGGTGACACATTCGGCAAAGCGCGAGATCGGCACGCAGACATCGGTCGACAGGCCCTTGGCACCCGGCCGCAGCGTCAGCGACGACCAGTAGGCATCGTGCCTGGCCTTCCACAATTTCGTCCGCTCTTCGGCGACGCTGGTCCACAGGAACGGGCCGCCGCCATTTTCCTCGGCGATCATGCCGAAGGTTTCGGCCTGCTCGGCGACGCCGGCATCGCTGCCGTGGAACTCGACGAACAGGCACGGGCTCTCCGGGTAATCAAGCTTCGAATAGGTCTTCATCGCCCGCATCTGCAGCGCGTTGACCAATTCGATGCGCGCCACCGGAATGCCCATCTGGATGGTCGCGATCACCGCATTGCACGCCGCCTCGACACTGGGGAACGGGCAGACGCCGCCCGAAATCGCCTGCGGAATGCCCTGCAGCTTCAACGTCAGCTGGGTGATGATGCCGAGCGTGCCTTCCGAGCCGATCAGCAGCCGTGTCAGATCGTAGCCGGCCGAGCTTTTCTTGGCGCGCTTGCCGGTCGTCACTGCTTCACCGTCGGCCATCACCGCGGTCAGCGACAAGACGTTTTCGCGCATCGTGCCGTAGCGCACGGCGTTGGTGCCCGACGCCCGCGTCGCCGCCATGCCGCCGAGCGAAGCGTTGGCACCCGGGTCGATCGGAAAGAACAGGCCCGTGTCGCGCAGATGCCGGTTGAGGTCCTCGCGCGTCACGCCGGGCTCGACGGTGCAATCGAGGTCCTGCGGATTGACCGCTATGACCCGGTTCATCCGTGAGGTATCGAGCGAGATCCCGCCGCCCGGCGCATTGGTGTGGCCTTCCAGCGAAGAGCCGACGCCGAAGGCGATCACCGGCACGCGGTGCGCGGCGCATGCGCGCACGATCTCCTGCACCTCCTGCGTGGTTTCGGCAAAGGCAACGCCGTCCGGCGCCTGCGTCGGAATATAGGTCGTGGTGTGCGCGTGCTGGGCGCGGATCGCCTGGCCGGTCTGGAATCGCTCGCCGAGCCGCTGTTTGAGGATGCCGAGCACAGCAGCGATGCCTTCTTCGTTGCGCTCGACCGGATTGAGGTCGCTTAGAGCCATCGATTCCTCCGCGAATGGACCAGCGTCCACCCTTGTTCTGCATCTAGGGATGCGTAGTCTCACCAACCACGTTCTGTCCAGTCCACGCTCATCCCGGCATGACGAGAAGGAAGTTTCCGATGCCCATCCCCGCCCCTTTCGTCTCTCGCGCCATGGACATCGAGGAGGCCTGGATCGACTACAACGGCCATCTCAACATGGCCTATTACAACGTGCTGTTCGACCGGTGCTCCGACGAAGCCTTCGAGATGATGGGGATGGGGCCGGACTATGTAAGGGAACGGCGGCTGACCATCTACACCGCGGAAGTCCATGTCTGCTACGTCCAGGAATTGCATCTCGACCACAAGGTCACAGTCTCGTTCCAGTTGCTGGACCATGACGAGAAGCGGCTGAGGGCCTACCAGGAAATCCGCCATCGCGACGGCTGGCTCGCCGCCACCTCCGAAACGCTGTCGCTGCATGTCGATATGGCTGGCCCGAGGGTCGCGCCCTTCCCCGCTGACGTCCTGGCCAGGGTGGAAGCGATGCGCGCCGCCCATGCTGCCCTGCCGATGCCGGAGCGCGCCGGCCGCTCGATCGGTATTCGTCGTAAGCCGGCTTGAACCAAGAGAGCGCTTGAACCACTGGCCAACCGCCGTTAACCTTACCGAGGTTTTAACGTGAACAAGCCGAATTGAGACGTTGAACGACTCAGCGCGGCGTTGGAAAACCATCCGCATCGAATTGCGATACGGGCGGCGGAGCAGCAGCGGTTCGGGGAACGTGCATGAAAACCGACATCAAGGTCGAGGCGGACAGGCTGGCGGCTGATCCACGCATCACCGACTATGATTTCTGGCGCTCGCTGAAGAACCTCAACAACGAGATCTTCCACATCGCCAACAACAACGAGCCGATTCCCTTCGCCATGATCCGCTGGCGCGCCATCCTGAAGCAGGCGCGGATGAAACGCGGCCACGCCTGAACGGTGCGGGAAGAAACAGACCGGCCGGCCGGTCTGCATTTCTGGGACGTTTGCGCTGCCCCTCATCCGGCTGCCGCCACCTTCTGCGTATAGTGACGGGGAAAAGGGGCTGGCCGCAGCCTCGGCGCTCTTTCAGCAACGCTGGCAATTGGCGAAACCATTGGTGACAGCGTCCGAGAAGTGCCCGGCAGGGCGATGAAGGGCCGGGGCGACGTTTCGAGTTAAGCGGACGACGTGCTGACGAACGACCCCAAGCATCAAGGCTGGCGCTTCACCGCCCCCAGCGGCGAGCGCGGCATCAACGGCGACGACTGGATGATCGCCGTGTTGGTCATCGCATGGGGAATGATCCGGTCGATCACTCGGTCGAGCTCGGCCACCGAGGCGACATGCGCCAGCGCGATGAAGCAGTCCTCACCGGTGACCCGGTCGCATTGGGCGATTTCCGGCAGGTCGCGGATGATTTCGGCCACGACGGCGAGTTGCCCCGGCACCGGCCTGATGCGCAGCCATGCCGACAGCTTCATGCCGAGCGCGGCCGGATTGATACGCACCGTGTAGGCGTCGATCACACCGCTTTCCTGCAGCCGCTTGATGCGCTCGGCCACGCTCGGCGCCGACAGGCCGACCGATCGCGCCAGTTCGGCGGTGCTGGTGCGCGCGTCCTTTTCCAGCAGGCGCAGGATTTTCAGATCCGCCGGGTCCAGATCGGTATTTTCATTTCGAAGGCGTTTCAGCGGACAACTCCTTGCTTTCGGAAAGCAAATAGCCGCAATGACCGGCCATCATCCATATCAATGGCAAAAATCGCCTGCGATACTGATCCCATGCAAGATCGGACGCAAGCCCCAGCAGCAAGTCCGGCACTCGCCGGCCCCGCCTTTACCTTGGCAAACGCGGTCCCGCCGCATCTCTGGTTCGGCGTCAGCGCCGTGTTCCACTATCTCGGACCGGCCTTCGCAGTGCTGCTGTTCCCGCATGTCGGCGTGCTCGGCATGGCTTGGCTGCGCATCGCCACCGCGGCACTCGTCTTTGCCCCGTTGACCCGGCCATGGGCGGTCTTCGCCCGCGCCGATCGCTCGACGCGGTTGTTGCTTGTGGCTTTCGGCGTCTGCCTTGGCGTGATGAATTGCTCGTTTTACCTGGCGCTCGACCGACTGCCGATCTCGCTGGTGGCGGCGATCGAATTCGTCGGCACCATCGGCGTTGCGCTTGTTGGCCTCAGAAGCCCGCGCAATCTCGCCGCCCTCGCAATCGCCGTCGCCGGCACCCTGTTGCTGATCGACGTCAAATGGTCGAGCGATCCCGTCGGCCTGTTCTGGGCCTTCCTCAACGGGACGCTGTTTGTTGGCTACATCGTGCTCGGCCACCGCGTCGCGCGCGGCGGCGCCGGCGATGGCATCGCCGGGCTGGGTGCCGCCATGGCGGTCGCCCTTCTCGTCGTTCTGCCGATCGGTTTCGCCGATGCTCTGCCGGCTTTGTCGGCGCCGCCGCTGCTGCTTGCGGCGATCGGCGTCGGCATCTGCTCGTCGGTCATTCCCTATATATGCGACCAGCTTGCCATGTCGCGGCTGCCGCGCTCCAGCTTCGCGCTGATGCTGTCTTTGCTGCCGGTCACCGCGACGTTGATCGGCGTCATCGTGCTGCGGCAGGTGCCGAGCCTCACCGACTGCATTGGCATCGCGCTGGTGGTGGCCGGCGTCGCCCTTCACAAACCAGCGCCGGCGCCCACCTGATCAGGCCAGCTTCTCCTTGAGGAAAGCGATCGTCCGGCCCCAGGCGAGGTCAGCCGCCTTCTTGTCGTAGCGGGCCGCCGACGTATCGTTGTTGAAGGCATGGTTGGCGCCTTCATAGACATAGACCGAGTATTCGACATGAGCCGCGTCGAGTGCCTTCTTGAAGGCATCGATGCCGGCATTGGTGCGGGTGTCGAGGCCGGCATAATGCAGCATGAGCGCGGCCTTGATCTTCGGCACGTCCTCGGCCTTTGGCTGCATGCCGTAATAGGCGACGGCGGCGGCGAGGTCCGGCGCGTTGACGGCCAGCATGTTCACCGTGCCGCCGCCCCAGCAGAAGCCGACGGCGCCGACCTTGCCGTTGCCGTCCTTGTAGCCTTTGAGGTAGGCGACCGTTGCCACGGCATTGGCGGCGACCTGTGCTGGATCGAGCTGGGAAAACAGGTCACGTGCCCTGTTTTCGTCGTCCGGCGTGCCGCCGAGCGGTGTCATGAAGTCCGGCGCAAGCGCCACGAACCCTTCTAGCGCAACGCGCCGCGCTACGTCGCGAATATGCGGGTTGAGACCCCTGTTCTCATGCACCAAGATGACGGTACCAAGCTTGCCGGTCTGGTCCGCCGGCCTGACCAGATAGCCCTTCATCTCGCCGCCGCTGCCGGAATAGCTGATGTCCTCGCCTTTCACACGCGGATCGTCTTCCGCCACGATTGCCGCCTGGGCCGAGTTCGCCGCCAGCAGCGGCGCGATCGCGGCAGCTGCCGCACCCGATCCGGCAAGCCTGGTCAATTGCTCCATGAAGCGCCGCCGGTCGAGCGTCAGATGCGTGTATTCGTCATAGGCATCGATCATCGCCTGGGTAATGACAGGCTTGGCGGCAGTGGGTCCGGCAGGTGTTGTCATGGCGCGCTCCTCGTGGGCCCCCGCGGCAACATAGAGCCGAAGCTTGCCTGGTCCAGTCACGGCTGAGTGAGGCTGCCAAAAGTCCCTGCACGACGACCGTGATGCCCGGCGCCGCACTGTCGTTAAATTTTGGTCCTTTGTGGCAATGCTAAATGCACGCGCCACGATGTAAAAAGAAGTTACCGGGCTATGCCTCATTCGGGCCATCTGCCGAACGAGAATGGCCATTTGGCGGGAAAAGAATGCCTGATTGACGACGAAGGAATACGCCCATGACCTTTCCCTCCCCACTTCTGGCAAGTGGGTTCGCCCTCGCCGCCATGGCTTTGCTGGCGCTGCGGTTCACTGCCTTCCCCGCCTTCAAACGATCGTTGATCAAGATCCGCGTCAACCGGCACCCGCCCGCAAACACCAAGGCCTGAGGAAAGATCATGGACGTTCAGGACATCATCAACACCGTCTCCCAAAAATCCGGTCTCAACCAGGCTTTGACGGAAAAGATCGCCGGCACGATTTTCTCGGTGCTTGAACACGAGGCGGAAGGCACGACCCTGTCGAGCTTCTTTGCCAAAATCCCGGGAGCCGACGCCCTGGCCAAGCAATATGATGTCATGGCTCCCGGCGCGGCTTCCGGTGGTGGCCTCCTGTCCTCGCTGGAGGGCGCGCTCGGCGGCGCTCTCGGCGAAAAGACCGGCGCACTGATCAACGGCGTCGCCATACTCAAGGCATCGGGCCTTACGCTGGCACAAATCAGTCAGGCCGGCACGATGCTGGTCCAGCAGGCCGAGGCAGCAGCCGGCCCGCAGCTGACCAATGAGGTCCTTGCATCGGTACCCGACCTGAAAGGGCATCTCGGGCTCTGAAGGAACTTCTCTATTTCGGCAGCGTGTAGGCCATCACATAATCGCCCGGCTTGGTGCCGACCGAGCCGTGGCCGCCGGCAACGATGACGACGAACTGGCGTCCGTCGGCTACCGTGTAGGTCATGGGTGTCGACTGCCCGCCGGCAGGCAGCCGCGCCTGCCAGAGCTGCTTGCCGGTCGTCAGGTCATAGGCGCGCACATAGTCGTCGACCGCCGCACCGAGGAAGGCGACGCCGCCGGCAGTGATCATCGGCCCGCCAATGCCGGGAACGCCGACCTTGAACGGCAGCGGCAACGGCGTCATGTCGTAGACGGTGCCGTTGCGATGCTTGTAGACGATCTTGCCGGTCCGAAGGTCGGCACCGGCGACATAGCCCCAGGGCGGCGCCTGGCAGGGAATGCCGAGCGGCGACAGGAACGGCTTCAATATCACTGCGTAAGGCGCACCCTCATTGCGGTTCAGGCCTTGTTCGCTGCCCTTGGTGTCACCGGGCGGCGGCACGTCGGCGCGCGGCACCAGCTTGGAGATGAACGCCAGGTATGTCGGCATGCCGAACATCACCTGCCGGACCGGATCGACTGCCACGCCGCCCCAGTTGAAGGTGCCGAAATTTCCGGGGTAGATCAGCGAGCCCTGCAGCGACGGCGGCGTATAGCGGCCCTCATAGCGCAACTTGCGAAGCTCGATCCGGCAGGCCAGCTGGTCGAACATGGTAATGCCCCACATGTCGGCGCCGGTCAGTGGCTTCGGACTGAAGCTCAGGTCCGAGGTCGGCTGTGTCAGCGAGGTATGGTCGCCCTCGATCGCGCCGCCGGGTGCTGGCACTTCCTTGACCGGAACGATCGGCTCGCCGCTGCGCCGGTCGAGCACATAGAGGTCGCCCTGCTTGGTCGGCCCGACCAGCGCCGGCACCACGCCATTTTCCGTGGTGATGTCGACCAGCGTCGGCTGCGCCGGCACGTCCATGTCCCAGAGATCGTGATGTACGGTCTGCCGCACCCAGCGCAATTGTCCGCTGTTGAGATCGAGCGCGGTGATCGACGAGGAGAATTTCTCGTCATTGGCGCTGCGCCCGGCGCCGAGCTGGTCCGGCGTCTTGTTGCCGAGCGGCACATAAAGCAGGCCGAGCTTTTCGTCGGCGCTTGCCGTCGACCACATGTTGGGCGAGTTGTTGGTGTAGGTCTGGCCCGGCGGCAGCGGCGTCGTCTGGTCTGGATTGCCGGAATCCCAGTTCCACAACAGCGCGCCTGTGTCGGCATCGTAGGCACGGATGACCCCGGACGGCTCCTGCGTCGAATAATTGTCGTTGACCGCGCCGCCGACGATGATCTTGTTGGCGACGATCAGCGGCGCCGACGTCGAATAATAATAGCCCGGCTTCGGATATGGCATGTTGGCGAGCAGGTTCAGCGTGCCACCCTCGGCAAATGTGGGGCAGACCTGGCCATTCGCCGCATCGAGGGCGATCAGCCGAGCGTCGGATGTCGGCAGGTAGATGCGTGTGGCGCAGGGCTGGCCGGCGGCGATCTTGGCGTCGGCATAATAGGACACGCCGCGGCAGGTCTGGTGCTGGCGGTCCTTGTTTAGCTTGACCTGGGGATCGAAGCGCCATTTCTCCTTGCCGCTCGCGGCATCGATGGCGATGGCGAAGTTATGCGGTGTGCAGATGTAGAGCGTGTCGGCAATCTTCAGCGGCGTCACCTGATAAGTCGTCTCGCCGATGTCGTCGGGCCCTTTCACGTCGCCGGTTTGATAGGTCCAGGCCGGCTGCAGATTGGCGACGTTTTCCGGGGTGATCTGGTCGAGCGGCGAATAGCGCTGGCCATAGGGTGTACGGCCGTAATAGTGCCATTCGCCGGGCGGCACATTGCCGCCGAGATCGGCCGTCGGCGTCACCTTGTCAGTGTTGAGTTCACCCGCAATATCCTTTGGATCGACCGTCATCGAATAACCGGCGACGGCAAGCGATGCCAGCACGGCGAGGATAAGCGGTGCGCGTCCGTCGGGACCAGTAAGCCCGCGCCGCGCCCATGGCGTCAACAGCCATAGCGCGACAAGCACGATGATGCCGCCGCGCGGACCGAGTTCCCACCAGTCGAAGCCGATCTCCCAGACCGCCCAGGCGAGCGTGCCGAGCACGATCGCCGCGTAGAGCCACAGCGCGGTGGATCTGCGCCTGTAGAGCAGCCAGGCCGCGACAAGGAAAGCTAGACCAACGATGACGTAATACCAGCTGCCGCCCAGCGTCACGAGCCAGATACCGCCGCCGCCAAGCGCCAGGCCGATGAGGAAAAGGATCAGGGAGGTGATGACCACAGCCAAGACGGTGCTCCTTCGACTGGTGCGCTCCGCGACGCGTCCATGGGCAACCCGGCATTGCGCTCCTGCCCCGAGCACAACTTTCTCCGGCCCGCCTCCCCTGTCAAGCAAGCTCGGCGTTTTGCAGCGCCGGCTCATCGCAAGCCCGGCGTTTTGGTTAGCAGACCCATTCAGATTGTGAGTCTACCGACTGGACAGAGAACAAAACGGAGACGCTTCTGGCCTTTCGCTGCCGAATCACTACATTCGGGGAGAGATGTCCGGCTTTTCGGAAGACATGCCCTTTTTTGACGAACCGAACGCGCGGCCTGTGGCCCCGTCGGGCATTGCCGCGCGCGCCATGGCTGCCCGCAGCAACCAGAACAACGCGCCCGATTATCTCAACGGCCTCAACCCCGAGCAGCGGCTGGCGGTGGAAACCACCGAAGGCCCGGTGCTGGTGCTGGCCGGCGCCGGCACCGGCAAGACGCGCGTCCTGACCACCCGCATCGCCCACATCCTTGCCACCGGCAAAGCCTTCCCTTCGCAGATCCTCGCCGTCACCTTCACCAACAAGGCGGCGCGCGAGATGAAGCAGCGCATCGGCCTGTTGATCGGCGAAGGCAATGTCGAGGGCATGCCGTGGCTCGGCACCTTCCACTCGATCGGCGTCAAACTGCTGCGCCGACACGCCGAGCTGGCCGGGCTCAAATCCGATTTCACCATTCTCGACACCGACGACGTGGTGCGCCTGATCAAGCAGCTGATCCAGGCCGAAGGGCTGGACGACAAGCGCTGGCCGGCCAAGCAGTTCGCTCAGATGATCGACGGCTGGAAGAACAAGGGCCTCGGTCCCGCCGACATCCCCGAGGGCGATGCCCGTGCCTTCGCCAACGGCAAGGGCCGCGAGCTCTACAAGGCCTATCAGGAGCGGCTGCAAACGCTGAACGCTTGCGACTTCGGCGATCTATTGTGCCACCCGATCCGCATCTTCCGCGCCAATCCGGACGTGCTGAAGGAATACCACCAGCGCTTCCGCTACATCCTCGTTGACGAGTATCAGGACACCAACACCGCGCAATACATGTGGCTGCGGCTGCTGGCACAGCGGCCGCAATCCTCCCCCCTTGAGGGGGAGGTGCCCGCGAAGCGGGCGGAGGGGGTTGCCGCAGAAGGCACCGCCACGGGGTCGAGCACTGCCGCTCGGACCCCACCCGACCGGGCTTTGCCCGGCCACCCTCCCCTCAAGGGGGAGGGAAGCCCGCGCCTGTCCACCGTAAATATCTGCTGCGTCGGCGACGACGACCAGTCGATCTATGGCTGGCGCGGCGCCGAGGTCGACAATATCCTGCGCTTCGACAAGGATTTTCCCGGCGCCACCATCATCAGGCTGGAGCGCAACTACCGCTCGACCGCGCACATCCTCGGCACCGCCTCCCACCTCATCGCCCACAATGAGGGCCGTTTCGGCAAGACGCTGTTCACCGAAAAGATCGCCGAGGACGACGAGAAGGTGCATGTCCACGCCGCGTGGGATTCCGAGGAGGAGGCCCGCGCCGTCGGCGAAACGATCGAGGCCTACCAGCGCCAGAAGCACAATTTGAACGATATGGCGATCTTGGTTCGCGCCTCCTTCCAGATGCGCGAATTCGAGGACCGTTTCGTCACGCTCGGCCTCAATTACCGCGTCATCGGCGGCCCGCGCTTTTATGAGCGGCTCGAAATCCGCGATGCGCTGGCCTTTTTCCGCGTCGTCGCGCAAGGCGCCGACGACCTCGCCTTCGAGCGCATCGTCAACGTGCCGAAACGCGGCTTGGGCGAGGCCACCATCCGCCAGATCCACGATACCGCACGCGCGCTGCGCATCCCGATGCTGGAGGCAGCGGCAAAACTCGCCGAGAGCGATGAGCTGAAGCCGAAGCCTCGCGCGGCACTGCGCGAAGTATCGGCCAATTTCGAACGCTGGCAGAAGGCGCTGGAAACCACGCCGCATACCGAGCTCGCCGAGACCATACTGGAGGAGAGCGGCTACACCGACATGTGGAAGAACGACCGCTCGGTTGAAGCGCCCGGTCGGCTCGAGAACTTAAAAGAACTGATCCGCTCCATGGAGGAGTATGAATCGCTGCGCTCCTTCCTCGAACATGTCGCCTTGGTGATGGACGCCGAGCAGAACGCCGAGCTCGATGCCGTCAACATCATGACGCTGCATTCGGCCAAGGGCCTCGAATTCGAAACCGTGTTCCTGCCCGGCTGGGAGGAAGGCCTGTTCCCGCATCAGCGCTCCCTCGACGAGGGTGGCCGCTCCGGCCTGGAGGAGGAACGCCGCCTCGCCTATGTCGGCCTGACCCGCGCCAAGAAGAACCTGCACATCTGGTTCGTCTCCAATCGCCGCATCCACGGCCTCTGGCAGTCGACCATCCCGTCGCGCTTCCTCGACGAACTGCCGGAAGCCCATGTCGAAGTTTCCGAGGGCGGCAACTCCTATGGCGGCTACGGCAATGCCTATGGTGGCGGCTCGTTCGCCTCCGGTCGTGGCGGCCAAGGGGCGGGCAGGCAGAACCCCTATGGAGCATCGCGCTTCGACAACATCGGCGGCAATAACGGCGCCGAGAAATCCGGCGCTTTCTCCAGCACCTATGCGACGCCGGGCTGGCAGCGTGCTCAGGCCAACCGCACCGAAGCCACCGACCGCAATTGGGGCACGCGCTCCGGCCACCAGGTCGAGCGCATCGGCTATGGCGAAACCGACTCCGGCTACGGCGCCGGCCGCACCTCGATCAAGGGCCGCACCATCGACGGCGAGCTGGTCGCCAAATCCGTCGCCGACACGCCGTCCCCCTTCAGCGTCGGCGACCGCGTCTTCCACCAGAAATTCGGCAACGGCAACATCTCGGCCATCGAAGGCAACAAGCTGACCATCGACTTCGACAAGGCCGGCCAGAAACGGGTACTGGATGGGTTTGTCACGGGGGTGTGAGGCCGCCGGTCACCGATACCGCGCCTGGTTCCACTTATGGCCGAGCAGCGACAGGATGATGATCAGCCCGTTGAAGAACTGGACGTAGAAGCCGCTCAGTCCCGCCGCGACGACGCCGGTCTGGATGAACGAGACCGTGACCGCGCCGATCGCGCCGCCGACCACCGTGCCGATGCCGCCCCAAGTCGGCGTGCCGCCGACGAACACCGATGCCAGCACCGGCAGCAGGTAGCCGTCGCCGGCCGTCGGCCACCAGGTGAAGTTGATCATTACCGAAAACGTGCCGGCGATCGCAGCGCCGATGCCGACGAAGACGAACACTTTTACCCGCACGCGCTTGACGTCGATGCCCATCTGCTGGGCGCTGTCGGGATTGTCGCCGACCACCTTGACCTGCGCGCCGAAGCGATGGCGGTTGTAGAGCAGCGCCGACAGCACGACGAAGGCGATGGCCCAGAAGATCTGCACCGGAATGCCATAAAGCTGGCTGGAGAAGATCTTGTAGGCCCAGCTGTCGGCAAGGCCGGTCAGTGCCGTCGACCTGCCCTCGTTGATGATCTGGATCAGGCCGCGCAGCAGGAAATTCATGCCGAGCGTGGCGATCAGCGACGACAACCCGCCATAGACGACCAGGGAGCCGACCAGGAAGCCGAGCAGCATGCCGGTGACGATTGCGGCGGCGATGCCGAGGAACGGGTCGTAGCCGGCCTGCACGACCAGCGCGAACACCCATGAGGCAAAGCCCATCGTCGCCGGAAACGACAGGTCGATCTCGCCGCAGGTGACGACGAAGACCAGCGGCACAACTACGAACAACGCCACCGGCAGCGTGGTCAGCACGGAACTGTAAAGATACCAGGTGGTGAAGACCGTCGGATTGGCGATCATGAATACCGCCATCATAACGATGAACACGGCCAACGTGCCGAGTGCGGCGCGGTTGTCGAGGATGAACCCGCGCAGCCAATTGTCGGACGGGTGTCGCCACTCTTTCCCCGCGGTTTCGCCATGCGTGCCGCCGAGGGGGCTCTGCAGATCGGGTTCCATGGTCTTGCTCATCGTGCCGCCCTCCCCGCATCGGCCACGTCGTGCAACCCCGGCAATCCGCTGGGGTGGGCGACGTCTTCCATGAAGTTGATCAGGTCTTCGGCCGACTTGACCTCGCTGCGGTCGGCGGTGAGCGCGACCTTGCCGCGGTCGAGCACCACGAACCGGTCGGCGATGTCGAAGACGTGGTGAATATTGTGGCCGATGAACAGGATCGAGCGTCCGCTCGCCCGCACCTGGCGCACGAAGTGGAAGACCTTGGCGGTCTCGGTCAGCGATAGCGCGGTCGTCGGTTCGTCGAGGACTATCAGCTCCGCCTTCTTATAGATGGCCCGCGCGATCGCCACGCCCTGGCGTTCGCCGCCCGAGAGCTGGCCGACGATCGACTGTGGCGTGAACACTTTCGAGGTGAAGCCGATCTCGCGCATCAGCCGGCTCGCCTCCGCGATCTCCTTGTCGACCTTCAGCCAACCAAGCCAGCCGGTGAGCTCGCGGCCCATGAAGATGTTGCGCACGATGGTCTGCTGCACGGCGAGCGCCCGGTCCTGGAACACGGTCTCGATGCCGGCGTCGCGCGAGCGCGCAGGGTTCCATCCGGTCACCGGCTTGCCGCGGACGAGAATCTCGCCGCTGGTCGGTTTGACCACGCCGGACAGGATCTTGATCAGCGTCGACTTGCCGGCGCCGTTATCGCCGATCAGGCCAACCACCTCGCCGCGGTCGACGCTGAGATTGACCCCGCCCAGCGCATAGACCTGGCCATAGGACTTGCTGATGTCACGCAGTTCGATGATGCGTTCGGCCATGGCGATCCTCACTTGATTGTCGCGTGCCGGCCTTTTTCGCCGGCGGTCCCGCCGGCCGGGCTCGATCCCGGCCGACGGCTTGGGAGGTCAGCGCAGCGCCTGCTTGGCGAGCTCGGCGACGATCTCGTAATTCTGTGGCGTGACGAAGCCGGCGCCGGTGTCGACATTCATCGGCGCAAGGCCGAGCACCACCTGCTGGCAGAGGCTGAGGATCGGCAGGTAGCCTTGCAGGAACGGCTGCTGGTCGGCCGTCAGTTGCACCCAGCCGCCCTTGAAGCCCTCTACGATCTGCGGGCTGGTGTCGAAGCCGAAGTTGAAGATGTCGCCCGGCTTCCTGCCCGCCGCCTGCATGTAAGTCGGTACGTTGCCCAGCATCTGCCCGCCGGGATAGCCAACTGCCTTGACGTCGGGATTGTTGAGCAGTGCCGCGGTGATCACCGGAATGGCCAGGTTGGGATCGGAAGCCCACTCGCCGCTCGGCGGCGAGGAGAGCTGGATGACCTCGACCCCCGCCTCTTTGAGCGCGGCGACTGTGCCGCGTTCGCGCGCGCCGCGGCTCTCGTTCTCGAACGGGCCGATCATGATCGCCTTGTCGCCGGCCTTGAGCCCGGCCAGCTTGACCGCCTCGGCGCCGAGCGCGCGGCCCTGCTGCTCCTGCTGGGCGCCGACATAGCCGCCGCCGAACGCCGCCGTGACCGTCGGCACCGGCACGTTCTGGTACATCATCTTGATACCGTCCTTGTGTGCCTGTTCGGCCAGCGGCATGATCGCGGCGTCGCCGGGGTGGCCCATCATGGCGATGCCTTGGGGCTTGACCGCGACAGCCTCGCGCAATTGCTGCACCATCTTCTCGACATCCCACTGGGAAAAGATGTAGTCGACCTTCGGCCCAAGATCGGCTGCCGCCTGCTTGGCACCATTATAGACGATCGTGCCGAAGGCATCGCCCTCGGCGCCGCCGACGAAGAAGCGGATATGGACATCCTTGCACCACTGGGCATCGAGCGCCTGCGCCGGCAAGGTCGAGAGTGCGGCGGCGAGCGCCATCGCGGCCGCCGCGACGGTCGAGCGCAGAACTGTCCTTCTCATCGTAATGCTCATGCACTTATCCTCCCTTTGTTCCCTCGCTAGCCGAGGGGTTTTGACGATCGCTTCGGCAAGGGGCCGCAATCTTTCGCTGGCCGGCACCTCCCGCCGGCCGAGTTCTCACACCGGGTTCGGCAGGTAGCTCGCGCCTCCCCGGCATTGTTGGAGATAATCCAGCGCACGCGCCTGGCCGGTGATCTCGAGATCGCCGCGATAGACCGGGTCGTGCCAGCCCTCGATGTCGATGGCGCCCTTGTAGCCGGCCAGCCGCAGCTCGCTGATCACCCTTGTCCAGTCGCTGTCGCCGAAACCCGGCGTGCGCATCTGAACGAACGGCAGGCGGCCGAACACGCCATGTTCGCGGATCACGTCCCAGCGCACGGTCGCGTCCTTGCCATGGACGTGGAAGATGCGCGGCGCCCATTTGCGGATCTGCGGGATCGGATCGATCAGATAGACCAGCTGGTGGCAGGGCTCCCACTCCAGGCCGAGATTGTCGTCCGGCAACTCGTTGAACATCAACTCCCAGGCGTCCGGATTGTGGGCGATGTTCCAGTCGCCGCTGGCCCAGTTGCCGTCCATGGCGCAGTTCTCGAACGCGATGCGCACGCCCTTGTCGGCGGCACGCCTGGCCAACGGTCCCCAGACCTCTCGGAAACGCGGCAGGCTGTCGGGCAGCGGCTTGCCGCGAATGCGGCCGGTAAAGCCGCTGACCATATTGGTGCCGAACAGATGCGCGTTGTCGATGATCGTTTCCCACGCCTGGAGCACGCCGCGATCGATCTCGCCGCTCTCCAGCGGATTGCCGAAAACGCCGATCGATGAGACGATGACATCGGCATCGCCGATCGCCTCGCGGATCTCGCCCGCCAGCCGCGGAATGTCCTTGCCGCCCAGCGTCTGCCAGAAGAACGGCTGGATGCTCTCGAAGCCGAGCGGCAGGATCTGCCTGACATAGGCGGCCGGGTCGTCGAGATTGGCCCGCACCATTGTGCCGATCCTGATGTCGAGCAGCGGGTTTGGCATCATGATCCTTCCTGTGCAGCGATGGCGACCCGGCGCCCGGTCTCGGCGCTCTCGATCGCAGCGAAAACCATGGCCAGGCTCTTGATGTTGTCGGCGCCGCGCGTCTCCGGCTCAGTGCCGGTCTCGACGGCGCGGACGAAATCCTGGATGATGCCGAGATGGCCGCCGACGCGATCGGCCGGGTCGAGCGGCGGCACGGCTATCGGTTCGGTGCGGTCGAACAGGCCTTCACGGACCGGCTGCACGATTTCCGCCTTCAGCCCGTCCTCGCCGTCCCACACAATGCTGCCGCGCTCTGCGACGATCCGCCATGTACTGTCCCAGCTGGTGCGGAAGCCGGCCGCGCACCAGCTGCCGGCATAGGTGAACAGCTTGCCGCCGCCGAGGTCGAAGCTTGCGGTCGCCGACGACCCTTGCCGATACCAGGAATTGGCCGGCTCCCACTCCTGGCAATAGACACCGGTCGGCTCGCCGGCCGCCATGTAGCGGGCGGCATCGAATGTGTGGATCGCCATGTCGAGCAGCAGCACATGACGCATCTCCTCGCGAAAGCCGCCGAAATGCGGCGCGACGAAGAACTCGGCATGGATGCTGGTTGGCGCACCAATGGCGCCGGAATCGAGAAAGCGCCGGATGCGCCTGACATTGGCGACATAGCGGCGGTTCTGGACGACGGCATGGATACGCCCGGCGCTGCGGGCGGCCTCGACGATGGCACGCGCATTGTCCGGGCTGTCGGCGAGTGGCTTTTCGGTCAGCAGGTGGCAATTATGGGCAAAGGCGGAAAGCGCGACCTCGCGGCGAGCGGCGGGAACCACCACGTCGAATACCGCGTCGGGCCTGGTCTGGTCGAGCACGGCGTCGAGGTCGGTTCCAATGATGGCGCTCGAAAGCTCGTATTCGCGCGCCCTCGCCCGCGCCCGTTCGACATCGATATCGACCAGGCCGACAATGGCGAGCCCGTCGATCTGCCTGGCTGCATCGAGCCATGCCTTGCTCATGGCGCCGCAGCCGACCAGGACGACATTGATCATCCAGTGCTCCTCCCTCTCGGCCCCTCCAGACCGATCGTCACGGCGTTCACGGCAGGGCCGTGAATGTTTTCCGTAAACGTTTACGAGAACACACCCGATGGCGTAGAATGTCAATCGGCCGATAGCGAAAAACGTGATGCCGGCTTGGCCTGAACAGCAGCCGGTGCTAGCCAAGCAAGGGGGAGAACTGTCCTTTGGCGTCCAGCATTCACGACCTTGCGCGTCACCTGAACATTTCGATCGGCACGGTGTCGCGCGCGCTCAACGGCCGCGCCGACGTCAACGCCGACACACGCCAGCGCGTGCTCGATGCGGCCAAGAAGCTGAATTATTCGCCGAACCAGTCCGGCCGCAGTTTGCGGCGCGGCGCCACCCATTCGATCGCCTTCATGCTGCAGCCGCATCCGGGCGATCAGGAATATGGCGAGCCGTTCTTCATTCCGTTCCTGACCGGGTTGCAGGCCAAGCTCGCCGAAAGCGGACTCGACCTGATCGTGGTGATGGGCGCGCCGGGCGACTATCAGCAGGAGCGCCTGCGCCGTGTCGTCGAGACCCGGCGGGCCGATGCGGTGGTGCTGGCCTGGACGCGGCGCGAGGACGAGCGCATCGACTATCTGACCCAGGCCGGTTTCCCGTTCGCGACGCTCGGCCGCAGCCGCTCCGGCGGCGATGCCTACCCCTCGCTCGACCTCGACTTCGAAAAAGCCGGTGCTGACGCGGTCGATCGTCTTGTCGCGCGCGGTCACCGCCGCATCGCGGCCATCCGCCCGTCGCTCGATCTCAATTTCGGCTATCTGTTCCTCGCCGGCTATCGCAAGGCGTTGCGGCGGCACGGCATCGAATTCGACCCCGAGTTGATCGCCGACGGCTTCATCAACGAGGCAGGCGGCTACGCGGTGACGCCGAAGGTCATGCGCTCCAAGGACCCGCCGACCGCCATCATCTTCAACAATGACGCGATGGCGCTTGGCGGCTGCAAGGCTTTGGCCGAGGCGGGCATCAAGCCCGGCCACGACATCGCGGTGATCGTCATCGTCGACACCCCGCTCTGCCGCTATTTTTCGCCGGCGCTGACCGGCTTCCGCCCGGCGCTTGAGCCGATGGGCGAGCGGCTGGCCGAAATGCTGCTGGCATCGATCCCGGCTTACGCCGGCGCCGAAGGCGCACGCATCATCCGTGAAGTCTGGCCGCTGCAGCTGATCGCGCGCGACAGCGATTGAGCGCGGCACTTCCCTTCTCCCCTTGGGGAGAAGGTGGCCGAGCCCACGGGTCTTGCCTTCGGCAAGCCAGAGGACAGGCTCAGCTCGGTCGGATGAGGGTGCTCCAGCTCGGCACCGAGGCACTCCGTCCAGCACCCCTCTTCCGTCTCGGCGCTGCGCGCCGATCCACCTGCTCCCACAAGGGACGAAGGAACAAGCGCCCTCTGTCACGCAAGTATCATGTTCGCGTCCTAGACCTTTTTCGGAAAGCGCTGGCGGCATGTCGATGCGACGCCCGCTTCGGCTGTTTTGTCACAAAGAGGATTTCCATGAAAAACCTGCACCGAAACGCGTCCCTCGCGGTCGCGCTGGCGATGTTCACCGCCTTGACTCCGGCCTTGGCTGAAAACGCAGCGACCGTCGGCGGCGTCAGCTTCGTCAACAAGGGCCTGGTCGGTGTCGGTCGCATCCCGGCCAGCCAAAGGGACAAGTTCGGCGAGACGTTTGGCTCCGGCTCGGGCATGGCGATCGACGCTGCCGGCTGGACGCATGGCGCCGATGGCTATAAGGGCTCGCTGTGGCTGCTGCCGGATCGTGGCTACAATGTCGTCGGCACCACCGATTACCGTCCGCGCATCAACACGATTGCCATCGAATTCGCCCCGATCGCACCGGGTGCGGCACCAGCCGCCGGCCAGGAACAGTCGGGCCTCAAGGCAACCCTTGCCGACACCATGCTTTTGACCGACGACAAGGGCGCCGACGCAACCGGCCTCGATCCGCTCAACGGCGTGCGCGCCGCGACCGACGACATGCCGATCCTGCCCGAAGCCAACGGCAAGCTCGCGCTCGATAACGAGGCGATCGTGCGGCTGCCCGACGGCACCATGTTCATCTCGGACGAATATGGTCCGAACATCTACCACTTCTCCGCCGATGGGCGTCTGATGTCGGCAACGCAGTCGCCGGCGGCGCTTGTCCCGATGCGTCATGGAACGCCGAACTTCGCGTCCAACAATCCGGGACCGGGCGCGGCAGACCCAGATCCGACGGATCCCGAAACCGGCCGTCAGAACAACCAGGGCCTCGAAGGCATGGCACTGACGCCGGACGGGAAGTTCCTGATCGCTGTGCTGCAATCGGCCCCCAGACAGGATGGCGGCGATTCCGCTTCGACGCGCCAGAACACGCGCGCGCTGGTCTACGATGCCTCGGATCCGGCCCAACTCAAGCTTGCGCATGAATATGTTGTGCCGCTGCCGGTGTTCACCGATGCCAAGGGCAAGACCAAGATTGCCGCGCAGAGCGAAATCGTGGCTCTGTCGGACAAGACCTTCCTGATGCTGGCGCGCGACAGCGGCAACGGCCAGGGGGTGAAGGGCGACACCTCGCTCTATCGCGAGATCAGCGTCGTCGATGTGTCGGCGGCAACCGACATCGCCGGCACCGAGTTCGACAAGGACAAGCCGGTTGCGCCCAAAGGTGAGCTCGATCCCTCGCTGACGCCGGCCAAGCTGACGCCGTTCATCGACATCAACGACAAGACCGAGCTCGGCCGCTTCGGGCTGCACAATGGCGCGCCCAATGACCGCAACAACCTTTCGGAGAAGTGGGAGGCGATGTCGGTGGTGAGCGTCCTCGATCCAACACGGCCCGACGACTATTTCCTGTTCGTCGCCAACGACAATGACTTTCTCACCCAGGACGGCTTCCAGGTCGGCGCGGCCTACAAGGCCGAAGATGGCGCCGATGTCGACACGATGTTCCTGGTCTATCAGGTCACGCTTCCAGGCCTCGCCGGGAAGTAGCGACACCCCCAGGCAGGGGGGCGCCCCGACCGCGTCCGCCTGCCTGGCACGATCGAACGGTCGGGCCCTTCAGTTGCGGCTCGCCGGCACAAGGATTGTGTTCTAGTGGGTTTGCAAAACCTAAGACTGATGATCCGTCGAAGGCACTTACCTCAACATCTCCGCGTCCTTTGGCACGCCCGCATCGATCGGCTCGGCCGTCCTGTCCGACACGGCGGCGATCTTCCCGGCGGCCGACAGGTTCGGGCGCACGAAGACCGGCGCGACGCCGTCGACGCGGCTGTAGAGGTCGATAATGTCCTGATTCATGAAGCGCACACAGCCGGAGGAAGCGTTCTTCCCGATGGAATCCCACTCCGGCGTGCCGTGCAGCCGGTACATCGTGTCCTTGCCGTCACGGAAGAGATATAGCGCGCGTGCGCCCAGCGGGCTGTGCGGGCCGGGCGGCATGCCGTCCTTGTATTTCGCCAGTTCCGGCCGGCGCTGGATCATCTCCGGCGGCGGCGTCCAGACCGGCCACTTCTTCCTCGCCTGAACCACGGCGCTGCCGGTCCATCCGAAACCGGCCTTGCCGAGGCTGACGCCATAGCGAATTGCCTTGCCGCCGTCGCGCACCAGATAAAGGAAGTGCTCGGAGGTATCGACGACGATCGTGCCGGGTTTTTCTCCGGTCGGATCGGACACGATTTGGCGCACGAATTTCGGATCGACCTTGGCTACCGGGATTGCCGGCAGTTGATAGCCCTCGTCGACGCGCGCCGCATACATACTTGCGGCATCGCCGAAAGCCGGATCGCTTGGCGCCGCGGTCACTGGCGGCGCCGCTACGTCCGTCGTGGTGCACGCCGAAAGAGCCACGGAGGCCGCGCCCAAAGCGGATGCACCAAGAAACGCACGCCGGTTCAGGCGCTCAAAAAACAGCGGAATATCGGACATGAACCCCCGGCTTGCCCATGAGATCTAGGAAAGATGCGGCCCCACGCGTGCAGGATCAATATACGATTCCGGAAGCTTTGAGAACATGATTGGATCAAGGCACGCCAGGCGGAATTCGCAACGCTGCGTCGACCTGTCTCGTTAAATCGGCAATCATTGCGGACCGGACTCAAGATAAGCCTTCGCCGAGTTGCCTGCCATGGACGACAAGATGCCCGCACGCCGGCGGACCAGCGACCTCACCAGTGGACCTATCCCGCGTACATTGCTGCTGTTCGCCCTGCCGGTGCTCGGCTCCAATGTTCTGCAGTCGCTCAACGGCTCAATCAATGCCGTCTGGGTCGGTCGTTTCCTCGGCGAAGCGGCGCTGACCGCCACGTCCAATGCCAACCTCGTGCTGTTTCTCATCCTTGGCACCGTCTTCGGCATCGGCATGGCGGCGACCATCCTGGTCGCGCAATCGGTCGGCGCCCGCGATCTGCCCGAAGCCCGCCGCATCGTCGGCACCAGTGCCACCTTCTTCTTCCTTGTCTCGGTGGTGTTCGCGGTCTGCGGCTGGATCTGGGTCGATACAATCCTCAATGCGCTCGGCACGCCGGCCGATGCGTTGCCGCTGGCGCGTTCCTATCTGCGTATCATTTTTCTCGCCGTACCGATGATGAACCTGCTGTCCTTCGTCATGACGGTGCTGCGCGGCGCCGGCGATTCGCGCACGCCTTTCCTATTCATGGCGCTGGCCGTCGTGCTCGACGTCATTTTGAACCCGTTGCTTATTCTCGGCATCGGCCCGTTCCCCGAACTCGGCATCGCCGGCTCGGCCACCTCGACGCTGATCGGCCAGACGGTAAGCGTGCTTGCCATCCTGATCGTGCTTTATGCGCGCAAGCACCCGCTGCGGCTGGCCGGCGCCAATCTTGCTCTGCTGCGGCCGGACCCGGCGCTGCTGCGCATTGTCGTCTTCAAGGGCGTGCCGATGGGCCTGCAGATGATCGTCGTCTCGTCCGCGGCGCTGACTGTGATGGGCATGGTCAATGCCTACGGCTCGCAGGTCGCGGCTGCCTACGGCATAGCCGCCCAGCTCTGGACCTATATCCAGATGCCGGCGCTCGCCATCGGCGCCGCGGTCTCGTCCATGGCGGCGCAAAATGTCGGCGCCGGACGCTGGGACCGGATCGGCCGCATCGCCGCGTCCGGCGTCGGCTTCAACCTTGTGCTTACCGGCGTGCTTGTCGCGCTGCTGTTCGTATTCGATCGCGCGGTGCTCAGCCTCTTCCTCAGCAGCGACAGTGCAGCGATCGACATCGCCACTCACATCAACAAGGTCGCATCCTGGTCCTTCATCCTGTTCGGCATCACCATCGTGCTCTTCGCCACTGTGCGTGCCACGGGCGCGGTGATGCCGCCGCTGATCATCCTGGTGATCTCGGTACTTCTGGTGCGCACCAGCTTCGCCTATTTCTTTCGAAGTGCGATCGGTGAGGAAGCGTTGTGGTGGAGCTTTCCGGCCGGCTCGATAACCTCGCTCGTGCTGGCCACGGCCTATTATCGCTTCGGCCGTTGGCGCAGCGTGCACATGATCGAAAGCCGGCCGGCTGCCGGCGAACCGCCGGATACCGGCCTCGGCGTACCGCGCCAGCGCGCGCACCTTTCGCCCGAGACACCGACCGGCTGAAAGATCGGTTCAGTGCGCGTATTTCGCGCCGAACCCGAGCGCCACTAGGGAAAAGATAACGATCATGCCGGCAAAGGCCCCGCTTGCCACGGTCGCGCTTGTCATGGTCGACAGGACGCCGATGCCGATCACCGGCAGCGCGTTGCCGCAAAAACAGCAGATGAAGAAGGCCGAGACGACTTCGGCGCGCCGGTCCGCTGGCGCGATCTCGTTCACCACTTGCAAGCCGCCGCGATAACCGAGCGCTGCCGCCACGCCGCACAAGGCGGTCCCGGCAATCATTGTGGCCATCGATGCGAAGACCTGCGCCGCAACAATCAGCGCGACGGTTGGAATCATCAGCGCAAGCGCCGCGAACATCGCGGCTCGGCTCGAAAGACGTGCCGTCACTACAATGGTGGCGGCCGTCACGATCGCCAATTCAAAGAACAGAGCGCCCGCTTCAGCATGGTTGGTTACCTGCAACTGCTGCGCCAAAATGCTCGGTGCGAGTGCTGCATAAAAGCCGACCAGCGCCATTGCGCCAAAGCCGGTCACCGCCGGCGCAACGAAATTTGCGCGGATGGCATCGGGCACGGAAAGGCGCGGCCGCATCGAAACGTCAGCCAGTTTCCCCGGCCGCGAAACGGTTTCCTGCGTGCGCCAGACCAGCAGGGTTACAGTCGCGAGCATCGCCAGGTAGACGACGAATGTCAGCCTGAGCGGCCAAGGCGCGTATTCGGCGAGCAACCCGGCCCCCAGCGCACCAAGGCCGAGACCGAGGAAATTGGTGCTGGTGGCAATCGTCGCCGCCTGTGACTTGTCGTCGGTCGGGAGCAATTCGGCAAGCCAGGCGGTGCCGGTACCCGCGCCGACGCCGATTCCTAATCCGCTCAGAATTCGGGCGACGTCGAGCCAGGCGACATTTTCGGCGAACAGGAAAACCACCGCGCTAACGACGGCCACCGCCATTCCGGCCAACGCCATCGGACGGCGCCCGATGACATCTGACACACGCCCCAACATCAGCAGCGCCGCCAGATTGCCGATGACATAGACGGCGTAGACCAGCGTCAAAGTGATCTGCGAGAAGCCGAAGACCTGCTTGTAGATGATGTAAAGCGGCGTCAGCGCGGTGCTGCCGGCGAAAAGAGCCGCGATCATGGCGGCCACGGCGGCCGCTGCAGCGCGCCCGCCGAGTTCGTAATCGCGCGTCATGACTTGAGCGTGAGCAGTCATTTTTCGGACCTTTTTGCTGTTCGGGATCTGACACCCTAACGCCTTCTTTTCGTCAGCCGTTCCCCCTCCCCGACTTGCTCCTGACAATTTTGGCAGCTTTGCGATGGCGCTGAGCGAGATCCTCTTTTAACTTCAGCGGATTGTCAGGGGAGATTGATGGGCAAGGGACGAGTCGAGGCATTCACCGATGGCGTGGTCGCCATCATCATCACCATCATGGTGCTGGAATTGAAGGTGCCGCATGGCGAGGATTTTTCCGCGCTGGCGCCACTCTGGCCGGTATTCCTCAGCTATGTGCTGTCCTTCATCAATGTCGGCATCTACTGGAACAATTTGCACAACATGTTCCATACCGTGCAGCGGGTCGACGGGCGCGTGCTGTGGGCGAACCTCAACCTGCTGTTCTGGCTATCGCTGATGCCGGCGACGACAGCCTTCATGGGTGAGAATCATTTCGCGCCGGTGCCGGTCGCCGTCTATGGCGTCGACCTGGCGCTCTGCGCCATCGGCTTCAACATCCTCACCATAGCCCTGCATCGGCTGCACGGCAGCGAAACCCTCTTCGCCAGGGCTTTGGGCAATGACCTCAAGGGAAAAATCTCGCTGGCCCTCTATATCGCCGCCGTCGCGCTGACCTTCGTCAATCACTGGATCGGTGTCTCGATCTATGTCCTGGTGGCGATGGTCTGGCTAGTGCCGGACAGGCGCTTCGAGCGGCTAATCGAGAAATAGGCAGACCAAGATCCCGAACCGAAGGACCGCGTCAACGAAAAGTGGATGCCAGTTTCCGGAAAAGATCATGAGAAGATAGAGCCCATACCGAATTTTATCGAATGGAACAGGCTCTAGCCTCGCATTTCTTTGAGCTTTTCCGCTACCGAAGCGGCAAGGTCGGCGTAGCGCTCCTCCAGCCGCTCGGCCGCTTTGATCACTGAGAAGTCATGGCCGAATTTTTCCAGCGCCATGCGCAGCTTTTCGACGAATTCTGCCTGTTTTTCGAGCGCCGAAAACAGCGTTTTCACTTGCGCTTCGCTGATGTCGGGGTTGGCAAGCATTTGCGGCACTTCGCGGCTCATCTGGTCGCCGGTTGCGGTCTGTTCTTTCAGGATCTCGATCCAGTCGGTCAATCGTCAGTCTCCTTTTTCAATATCAGCATGCGCAGCGCCCGCCGACGCGGTCAACCCGAAGATGCCGCACCGGCTTGCGCGAGCCTCTTTCCGCGCTAAGTTCGCCGCGGCCAGAACAGGAGAAAATCATGACCACCGACGCCGAGATCCAGATCGCCCTGCCCGCACTTGCCTCCGGTAATGTCGCCGTCATCACCGGCGCGGCCAGCGGCATCGGCCTCGCCGCGGCAAAACGGCTGGCGGCGATGGGCATGAAGATCGTGCTGGCCGATATCGGCGCCGCACGCCTCGATGAGGCCCGACATGCCGTCGCTACCTTCGCCGGCGAGAGCGCCGTGCTTGCCGTCGCCACTGACGTCTCGAAAGCCGACGACCTCGAACGGCTGGCCGAAAGGACATTCGACACCTTCGGCGACGTCTCGCTTCTGATGAACAATGCCGGCGTCGGCAACAACCCCGGCAAGCCGTGGGAGAACCGTGACGCCTGGAAGCGACTGCTGGACATCAATTTCTGGGGTGTCGTCCATGGCGTCGAGGCCTTCGCGCCGCGCATGCTGGCGGCGGGAAAGCCCGGCCTGATCGTCAACACCGGCTCCAAGCAAGGCATTACCACGCCGCCCGGCAACCTCGCCTACAACGTCTCCAAGGCCGGCGTGAAGACCTATACCGAGGGCCTTGCACACGCGCTGCGCAACGAGCCCGGCGCAAACGTCGCGGCGCATTTGCTCATTCCCGGGTTCACTTTTACCGGCCTGACCGAAGGCGCCACCGAAAAGCCGGCCGGCGCCTGGACCGGCGAGCAGGTTATCGACTTCATGCTGGCCTCGCTGCTGCGTGGCGATTTCTACATCCTGTGTCCCGATAACGAGGCGACCCGGTCGATGGACGAAAAGCGCATGGCGTGGGCGATTGGCGACATCATCGAGAACCGCCCTGCCCTGTCGCGCTGGCACCCGGGGTACAAGGAAGCCTTTGCAGCATTCATGGAATGATCCCGCGACCGTTCGGGCAGGAACCCGGATAACAAGCTCGCTCACGCCGCCGCGTGCTTCTTCGCGTTGCGTTTTTTAGCCACCGCCTTGGCTGCGGCCATGTCGGCGATCTGTTCGTCGTGCCGCTTCGCCGCACGTTCACATTTGGCGCGGATTTCCTCGAGCTCGGATTCGGTCAGGTGCTCGATGCCGATAAAGGTATTCTTGGCTTTGCTGACGCGGATCAGCTCGTCAAGCTTGGCCTGGATCGCCGCGCTGTCGCGGTTCTGGGTGTTCTGGATGAGAAACACCATCAGGAAGGTGACGATCGTGGTGCCGGTATTGATGACGAGTTGCCAGGTATCGGAAAAGCCGAAGACCGGACCGCTTACCGCCCAGACCACAATGATCAGGAAACAGACGGCAAACGTCGGCGGCAGACCGGCAAGATGGGCGATATAGTTGGCGATCCTGGTGAACAGCTTTTCGATCATGGCAGGGAGAAACAATCGGCAACTGCTTCGAGTTCCCTGCGAGGAGGAATTCACGGTCAAACCGTGCACACGCCGCGCTCGCAACGATCAGGTAGCGTCGTTTTCCCAGCGGTCGAGGAAAGCCTCGATGGGCAAGGCCTGCATGTCGGGGACTGCCCTGGCCAGTTTCTCGACCGGCCAGTCCCACCAGGCAAGACGTTCGATCCGGGCCGCAGTTCCCGCGCTGAAGCGCTGCCGCAATGGCCTGGCCGGAACGCCGGCGACAATTGCATAGGCCGGCACGTCTCGCGTCACTACCGCGTTGGCACCGACGATCGCGCCGTTGCCGATCACTATGCCAGGCATGATCACGGCGCCATGGCCAATCCAGACATCATGGCCGATGCTGACGGCTTTCGCTTGCCGCCGGTCGCGGAACGCCTGATCGACACCCAGCCAGCGGAAGTACTCGTTGGGCCGATAGCTGATTTTGTGCTGCGTCAGCCGCTCGACCGGATGCTCCAGCGCATTGATGCGGCTGTTGGCGGCAATCGAGCAGAATTTGCCGATCGTCGTATAGATCGCCTCGGCATGCCGCTCGAAGTAGGAAAAATCGCCGACCATGACTTCACGTAAGATGACGCGCTCGCCGATCGCCGCATAGCGTCCAAGCTTGCACGCCTTCAGCTCCGCCGTCGGATGGATGCGCGGCTCGGGATCTTTCAGGACAAGGTGTTCGGGACGGTCCATGCGGGGCGCTTTACGCCCGCGCGCATAGTCTCGCAAGCCGAGTGCAGCGCCGCGCATCCGTTTGGACGCGCCAAGGACCCTGGAGCACCTTTAGTCTCTATTTCGGCTTGCCGCTGGTCCACACCACATTCTGGCCGTAGAGCGGCACGGTGGTGACCGACATTTTTGCCGAGCCATCCTGCACCTGGCGCGAATGCGCGAGGTAGATCAGCGTCTCGTTGGCCTTGTCGTAGATGCGGTTCACCACCTGCTTTTTCCAGATCAGGCTGATGCCTTGCTTGAACACCTCCTCGCCGGCCTCGCTCATGTCGATGTCCCCAATGGTGATCGGCCCGGTCTGGCGGCAGGAGATCGAGGAATCGGACGGGTCCTCGAACCAGTTGCCTTTCTGCAGGCGGTCGATCATGCCACGGTCGAAATAGGAGACGTGGCAGGTTACTCCCTCGACCTTCGGATCCTTGATCGCCTCGACGATGATGTCGTTGCCGAGCCAATCGACGCCGACCTTGCCGACTTCCTCGGCGGCGGCGGCGCCAGCGCCAATGACAAGGCATGCGGCCAACGCGCCGCCAATCAGTTTTCGCAAAGAGGCCTCCTGCGGTTCGAATTTTGCCGACCTCAGGTGGGACGAACGGCCGCGCTTTGCAAGCAGATCGCCCCCCACAGCATTGCCGGTTGCGGCAACGCGACATCTTTGCGTCGGCGCGACCGAACCGCTAAGAGTGTTCGCCAAGCCAAGGCTTCATGGCGCCAATCCGGCGCCCGATGGAAATGACGACGGACTTCACTGATGATGCGTTCAATTCTGGTCGGTATTCTCGTCCTGATGGCCGCTGGCATCGGCTGGCTAACGTTCGACTGGTACCGCGGACATTATGGCGGCGAGCCGTTCGGCGCGCCGTTCACGCTGGTCGACCAGAAGGGCGCACCGGTCACCGAAGCCGCCTTTCGTGGCCACCCCAGTGTCGTCTTTTTTGGCTTCACGCATTGCCCGGAAGTCTGCCCGACCACGCTTTTCGAGTTGGCCGGCTGGCTGAAGACGATGGGCGACGACGGCAAGAACCTGCATGCATATTTCGTTACGGTCGACCCGGAGCGCGATACGCCCGAAATCATGAACACGTATGTCAGCAATTTCTCCGATCGCATCCTCGGCATCACCGGCGATCCCGATAAGGTCCACGCCATGGCCAAGTCCTTCGGCATCTACTGGAAGAAAGTCGACACGAACGACGGCGACTACACGATGGACCACACCGCTTCGGTGCTGCTGCTCAACGGCAAGGGCGATTTCGCCGGCACCATTGCCTATGGCGAAAGCCCGGACGCCGCCATCGCCAAGCTCAAGCGGCTGGCGGCGGAAGGTTGACGTATCCGGGAATGACGCAGACGCGTTTGTATTTCACCGCGGGCAAGATCGAGGCTGATCGCATCTTCGCGGCGCTCGGTGCGGCGTTCGACGAAGAGGGCCTGCCGGTTGCGGTGCTCGAGGTCGACGAGGACCGCGATATCCACGAAGTATCGCTCTATGCCGACGACGACGTCGATGCGGTCGAGGCACGGCTTAGGGACATCCTGGCCGGACTGTCGCTGTCGAAACCGATAGAGCGAGAAGCGCTGCCCGACATCGACTGGGTGGCGCGCTCGCTGGAGGGATTGAAGCCGGTACGGGCCGGGCGCTTCTTCGTCCACGGCGCGCATGACCGCAGGAAGCGCCACAGCGGCGAACTCGCCATCGAGATCGAGGCCGGCCTTGCCTTCGGCACCGGCCATCACGGCACCACCGCCGGCTGCCTCGAAATGCTGGAGCAGGTCATACAGCGCGAGCATCCGCGCAACGCGCTCGACCTTGGCACTGGCAGCGCGGTGCTCGCCATCGCGGTGGCCAAGCTCGCGCATGTTCCGGTGCTGGCAACGGACATCGACCCGGTCGCCGTCAAGGTGGCCGCTGCCAATGCGCGGCTGAACCACGTCAAGGGGCTCATTGAAACGGTAGCGGCGCCCGGTTTTCATCATCCGATCTTTGCCGCGCGTGCGCCCTTCGACCTGATCGTCGCCAACATATTGGCGCGGCCGCTGATGCGTCTGGCGCCGCAAATGGCCGGGCATATCGCGCTCGGTGGCTCGATTGTTTTGTCGGGCATCCTCGAGCGCCAGCGCGATGCGGTAATCGCGGCCTATGTCGGCCAGAAATTCCGGCACGTCCGCACCTTGCACCGCGAGGGCTGGGTGACGATTCACCTCAAGCGCTGAGGCGCGACGCTTTCAACGCAAGCCGGAACCTGCTCGGACCTAGCGCGAGTTCGCCGCTTTCTTCAGCTGTTCGCGATCGTAGCCGTGAGCTTTCAGCGTTTCGTCATCAAAGCCAAGCAGAACGCCGCTCACATACCGGCTCGCTTCGCGCTGGCGAGCTTCGATCAGCGCTTTCACAGCGTTTCTGAAAAATCCGCGTCTGGCTGAAATCGAGGACATGACGGTCTCCTTTGCAGGGCAACAGGACTTTTCCTCCACGTTAAGAAGGTAAGCTCTGCTGACGCTTTTTGCAATCGCCGATTCTGCATGACCTCCATGCACAAAAAGACACTGCGGCGACCAGGGATGATCGTTCCGAAAATCGATTCCGATTTTCGAAGTCATGCGCTACGGTCGCGCCATCATTCGAGGAGAGCCGACATGTTCCAGTCCTTCGATTCCGCCGGCGATCCGGCCGTTGGCAAGCCGCGCGTGGCAATGCTGCGCCAATGGTTGGCGTCGAACGGGCTGGATGGCTTCATCGTGCCCCGTGCCGACGAGCACCAGGGCGAATATGTCGCCGACCGCTCGGCACGGCTGAAATGGCTGACCGGCTTCAGCGGCTCGGCCGGTGTCGTCATTGTACTTGGCGAGCGCGCCGTCATGTTTGTCGACGGGCGCTACACGCTGCAGGTGCGCCAGGAGGTCGATCTCGACATCTTTTCGATCGAGAGCCTTGTCGACAACCCGCCGGCCAACTGGATCAAGGACAATCTCGGCAAGGGCGTGCGATTGGGCTTCGATCCGTGGCTGCATACGATCAGCGACGTCAAGGCGCTGAAAGCCTCGGCCGAGAAATCCGGCGCGACACTGGTGCCGCTCGAATCGAATCCGATCGACGCGATCTGGCAGGACCAGCCTGGACCGCCACTGGCGCCGGTCGAGATCCACCCGATCGGCTTTGCCGGCGAACTGGCTAAGGACAAGCTGGTGCGGCTGGCAGCGGCCATCGAGAAGGATGGCGCCACCCATGCCGTGCTGACCGACCCCTCCTCGATTGCCTGGGCCTTCGACATCCGTGGCGGTGACGTACCGCACACACCGCTGGCGCTCGGCTTTGCCGTGCTGGCCGCCGACGGCTCGCATCTGCTTTTCATGGACCAGCGCAAGTTTTCGCGCACCGTTGCGGCCTACCTGACGCAGCTCGCCGAATTGCACGAACCAGGTGAATTCGAATCGGCAATCGTCACCCGGGCCAAGGGCGGCGCAAAAATCGCGCTGGACCCGGTTCTCGCGGCGGACAAGCTCAGAATGCTGGTCGAGGATAATGGCGGCACCGTCATTGCCACGGCCGATCCGGCCCGCATTCCACGCGCAACAAAGAACAAAGCTGAGATCGCCGGCGCTCGCGCCGCACATCGCCGCGACGGCGCCGCGGTCGCCAAGCTGCTGTGCTGGCTCGACCGCCAGAAGCCCGGCACGCTCGACGAAATCGCCGTTGTCACCAGGCTTGAGGAGACGCGCCGTCAGACCGGCGAAGAAACGCAGATGCCGCTGCGCGACGTATCGTTCGACACCATCTCTGGCGCCGGCCCTAACGGCGCCATCATGCACTACCGCGTCTCCCGCGCCACCAATCGCAAGCTGGGGGATGGCGAGCTGTTCCTGCTCGATTCCGGCGGGCAGTACCAGGACGGCACCACCGACATCACCCGCACGGTGCCGATCGGCGCGCCGACCGAAGAGATGCGCGAGCGCTTCACGCTGGTGCTGAAAGGCATGATCGGCATCTCCATGCTGCGCTTTCCCCCGGGCACGCGCGGCTCCGAAATCGATGCGGTGGCGCGCCTGGCGCTATGGAGACACGGCTGCGATTTCGCCCATGGCACCGGGCACGGTGTCGGGTCCTATCTTGCCGTGCATGAGGGCCCGCAACGTATCGCCAAGACCGGCACCGAAAAGCTGCTGGCCGGCATGATCCTCTCCAACGAACCCGGCTATTACAAGGAAGGTTCCTACGGCATCCGCATCGAGAACTTGATCCTGGTGACACCGGCCGAGGCAATCGAGGGCGGCGACATCGCCATGCACGGCTTCGAGACACTGACGCTGGCGCCGATCGACAAGCGGCTGGTCCGATCGGACCTTTTAACCCGCGACGAGTTGCATTGGCTTGACGAATACCATGCGCGCGTACTGGCCGAGATTGGACCGATGCTCGACGGCGAAACGCTGGCCTGGCTGGAAAAAGCAACCGCCCCTCTGCCGCACGACTTCAAGCAATAGTCGCGGCCGCAACGCCGAGTGACAGACTTTGCTCCGCAAGCAGTCCCTGCAAAGCCGTGACGTTGGGAGAACCGGCTCCCTTACGCCAAAACAACACCGTGACGGCGTTGTCTTCGTCAGCGGGCAGTTCGTGCAGCTTTAGCCAGCGGCTCTCTGGGAAACCCGAAAGCACACTTTTCGGCATCAGGGCTATGCCCATGCCAGCCACCACGCAACCGAGGATGGCATGGTATGAACCAAGCTCGATGGTTTTCTCGGCCATGAACCCTCTTCGCGCATACCATTGTTCCAGCCGCCGGCGGTGCGGGCAGCCGTGCTCGAAGGCTATCATGGTTTTGGGCATGTCCTGGCGGTCGTCGATCGAAACGCGCGATGCCGCCGAGACAATGACCAGTTGCTCGTGAAATGCGGGCAGCTTTTCGAACGGAGCGTCGGCGATCGGCTCGGCGGCGAACGCTGCATCGAGGTCGCCGGCAAGCATGGCGGTCGCGAGAACCTGCGGATTGCCGGTGCGCAACTGGATTTCCACGTCGGGATAACGTGCGTGATATTCGGCGAGCAGACTTGGAAGCCGTGCCGCGGCGGTGCTCTCCATGGCACCTAGGCGGAGCGTGCCGCGCGGGCGTGGATCAAGCATCGCCGTTCGGGCCTCCTCTGCAAGCGCCAGCAACCGATCCGCATACCCGACCAATTTGTGACCGGCGGGCGATACGTGCAGGCGCTTGCCCTCCCGGATAAACAGCTGCACGCCGAGATCCTCTTCGAGCTGCCGGATGCGTGTGGTCACGTTCGATTGCACGCGAAACAGTTTTTCCGCCGCCTTGGTGATTCCGCCCTCGCGCACCACCGTGCGGAAGATGCGCAGATCGGCCAAGTCCATACATCTCTCCTGGAGAACATAACGATCTTAATTATTCATTTTAGCTGATTATGCCTTTCCCGTAAATCGCCGGTGTAGCTGCCGATGAACACGGCAAACCTGGGGAGATGGAAATGTCGCGTGAGCCCTTCGGCATCCAGCCGACCGATCTAAGCGCATTGACGCCGAAGCAGCGCGAAGCGCTCTATAGCGACGCCGTGCGTCGCGCCCACCAGGAAAGATCGGAGGCGATCTGGCTGAGCCTGTCGCGGGTCGGCGCGGCAACAGTCGCTGCGGTAAAGCGCATGTGTGCTCTCGCCGCCAAGGTAAAAATCGATCAGCCGACGACCTGCCGCGCGAGGATCAGCACGGCAGCACCCACCAGGAACATCGCCATAAGGCCGCCGCGCAGCGACACCAGGCCGGGGACGACCAACGCCCCCCATTCCGCAGGTCCGGCGCTCAGCGCTGCCGGCGCTACCAGCGTGGTCAGCACCGCCGCCGGCACGGCGTTCAGCCCGGCCTCAACACGCGGATGGATATGGTCGAAGCGTGAGATCACCAGATGACCGCCAATGCGTGTCAAATAGGTCGCGATCGAAGCGGCGACGATGATCCACAAGGTCGTGCTCATGGCCGTGCCTCCACGCCGCTGTGGCGGGGCGGCAGGATGACGGCGAGCAGCACGCCGGCCAGCGCGCCGATGGAGACATGCCAGGGCGAGCCGACCGTCTTGTAAGCAATGATGGAGGCGGCAGCGCTTGCGACGACCACCGGCAGCCACAGCGGCCGCTTGCGGAAGCTCATGACCAGGCCGAGAAAATAGATCGGCAGCAGGAAGTCGATGCCCAGCGCGTGGGTGTCGGGAATAAGTTTGCCGAACACCGCCCCGAGCGCGCTTTCGATGACCCAGAACACGTAGACCGGCAGCCCGAGCCCCATATACCAGGCAAAGCCGACGGTCTCGCCGGCCTCCGCCTTGCGCTCGGCCACCGCGAACTGCGGATCGGTGAGCACGAAATAGCCTATCGCCTGCTGCGCTAGGGGCCAATGCGCGATTCGCCGGCCGATACCGGCCGAATAGAGCACATGGCGAAAATTCACGGCGAAGATCGACAGCACGATCAGCCACGGCGCGACATGCTGCCCGAACAGCTCGATGCCGACCATCTGGCTGGCGCCGCCGAACACCGTTGCGCTCATCAAGAACGCCTCGATCACGGAAAAGCCGTTGTCGACGGCGAGCGCCCCGAACAGCAACGCAAACGGCGCCGACGCCACCACGACAGGCATGCTCAGCCGCACGCCGTCCCAGAAATCGCTTCTCGCACCGTTTTCGGAGATTGCTTCCGCCGACATCGACCGCTCCTTGGGAAGGGCCGTATGTAGAGAGGGCGGTCCGGCTTGTCACACCAATTCGCTTGAGGCAAACGATCAGCGGAAATGATAGCTGAAGCATCGCGGCAAGCTCGCTTCCAGACTGTGGGACAAAATCAGAGGCTTGGTACCTGAGCGCATATCCGTTGGCGACGATCGGTCCTTGCCGAAGCGACGGCCATAGACCAACCTGCTGGGCCGGACAGGTGGTTCCAATGAGCGAATTTTCCATCGATCCAAAATTCGGCCGCCTGGCATTCGGCGCGGATCCCGGCAGCTATCACGCGACGCGACCTGGCTATCCTGATTGGGTATGCGAAATTCTATGTGAGCGGTGCCGTCTCGCGCATGGCACGGCGACGTTCGAGATTGGCGCAGGTACAGGAACTGCAACGCGCCGCTTACTCGAACTGGGCGCGAGCCCGTTGCTCGCCATTGAGCCGGATTCCCGCCTCGCGACTTTCCTTTGTGAGACTATTCAGGACAAAGCGCTCTCGGTGAGCGTCTCTGCGTTTGAGGATGCCGTCCTTGAGAAGGCCGGTTTTGATCTCGGTGTCAGCGCCACTGCCTTTCATTGGCTGGATGAGGACACGGCGCTGATCAAGGTCGCAGAGCTGCTTCGGCCGGGCGGCTGGTGGGCAATGGTCTGGAATGTATTCGGCGACGACAGTCGCCCCGATCCCTTTCATGATGCGACCAAGGCGCTGCTTGACGGGCCTTCGAGCCCGTCGGCGGGCTCAAATGGTATTCCGTTCGCCCTTGATGCCGAGGCCCGCGTGGCGGCACTGGAGCGAACCGGCGCGTTCGATGCCATCGAACATCGGACAAGTGTCTGGTCGCTCGTCCTCGATCCTGACCAGACGGTCGCCCTCTATGCCACTTTTTCCAATATCAACATCCGCAGTGACCGCGAAGCAATCCTGGCGGAGCTGGGTCGCATCGTCCGCGACGAGTTCCAAGGCTCCATAACCCGCAACATGACCACCAGCCTCTACACTGCGCGGCGCAGCTGACCGTCTGACTTTTCCGCTAGCGCTGCGAAGCCTTGCCTTCGATCGCCCTGCCCCAGTCGAGCAGCGGTTTTGCCCGAATGACGAAGTCGACGAGTTCGTCGACCAATCCAGCTCCGTAGATATCCGCCGGCTCGATTGCGTGCCGGACGGCGAAATGCCGGTTGCGGATGGCGGCCACGAGATCGGGCTCGATAACGTGCTCGAAGCCGCGCGGCGTGCGCTTCATACAGCCGTCCGGGTCGAGCTCGAGACCATTCTTCTTCAGCGCCGCGACGAGCGTGCGGAACTCAGCCGGCCGCTTTGCGATGGCGTTGCGCAGCGCCAGCAATAGCTCCGGTCCGGGCTGCCACCAGGCAACAGCGGCAAAGCAGCGCTCAAGCCCGATGTGGATGTAAAACACGCCCTGTTCCATCTTGGTGCCGTCGGGCGAAAGGATCGCCGACAGATGCCGGTTGTAAGGCCGTTTGTCCTTGGCGAAACGCACGTCGCGATTAATCCGGAACAGCGACTTCTTGCGGTCGCCGCGCAGGCCGAGCCCCAATGCCGTGAAGCGCTCGGAGAGCGCCTCGACCAGATCGCCGAAGGGATTGCGCAGGTCCCGCTCGAAGAGCTCGCGGTTTTCCAAAAACCACTCCCGGCTCTGATGAAAATCCAGTGCCTTGAGGAAGGGAATGGCCTTGTCACCAAAACCATTGAATTCAGCCGGCATCACGAGCCCTTGCCGATCCGCTCGAGCCAGGCATCCTCATCGATGACTTCGATACCGTGTTCGGCAGCCAGCTTGAGCTTGGAGCCAGCACCGGGCCCGGCGACGACGAGGTCGGTCTTCGCGGAAACCGAGCCGGCGACCTTCGCGCCGAGACGTTCAGCCATCGCCTTGGCCTCGGGGCGCGTCATCTTTTCGAGCGTGCCTGTAAACACGATCGTCTTGCCGGCGACCGCACTATCGGCTGAGACGTTCACGATGTACGGCTTCGGGTGGACCTGTGTGAGCAGCGCTTCAAGCACGGCGTCGTTGCGTTCATTGCCGAAGAAATCGCGAAGAGCGCCTATCACGGTATCGCCGATGCCGTTGATCGAAGGAAAAACGATGTGTGGATCGGCTGCCGCTGCTGTCTCCTTGCCAATGCGGATCAACTCCTCGATCGTCGAGAAGGTTCGGGCGAGCACAGCGGCCGTCGTTTCGCCGATATGGCGGATGCCCAGCGCAAAGATGAAGCGATCGAGTTCCGGTTCGCGGCGAGCGTCGATGGCAGCGAAGAGCTTGTCGAGACCTTCATAGTTGCGTTCCTCGACACCGCGTACATTCTTCCGCGTTTTGCCCGATGCGGCCTCACGCTGTCTGGCCTGCTCCTCCCGCCGCTCCGCCAATGCCTTGATAACGGCGGGACGGCGATCCCGGAGAGTGAAGATATCGGCTGCTGTCTTGACCAACCCGGCATTGAAGAACAGGTCAATGTTTTCAGCGCCCAGGCCTTCGATATCCATGGCGCCGCGTGACACGAAGTGACGCAATCCTTCCACGGCCTGGGCGGGGCAGATCAGCTCGCCGGTGCAACGTCGGCGGGAATCTTCCTTGCCGGTCTTCTCGTTGATCTCGCGCGTTGCCGGCGAGCCGCAGATCGGGCATTTGTGCGGGAATTCGTAGGGCACGGCGTCTGGCGGACGCTTGTCGACGACGACGCTGACGATCTGCGGAATGACGTCCCCCGCCCGCTGGATGACCACCGTGTCGCCGATACGTATGTCGTTGCCGTCGCGGATCGGCTGGCCGTTGCTGTCCAGACCCTTGATGTAGTCTTCGTTGTGAAGCGTGACATTCTCGACCACGACGCCGCCGACCGTGACGGGCGCAAGCCGGGCAACGGGCGCCAGCGTACCGGTACGGCCGACCTGAATGTCGATCCTGCGCACGGTCGTCATCGCCTGTTCGGCCGGAAATTTGTGAGCGATGGCCCAGCGTGGTTCGCCGGTGACGAAGCCCCATCTGCGCTGCAGCTCCAATTGATCGACCTTGTAGACCACGCCGTCGATGTCGTAGCCAAGCGATGAGCGCTGGGCCTCGATGAGGTGATAATGCGCGATCAGTTCGTCGACCGACTTTGCCCGGACCATCAGCGGACTGACCTTGAATCCCCACTCCGCGAATTTTTGCACGGAATCGTATTGGGTCGGAGCTGGATCCTTCGAAGTATAGCCCCAGGCGTAGGCAAAGAATTTGAGGTTGCGGCTGGCGGTAACGGACGGGTCCTTCTGACGGAGCGACCCGGCCGCCGTATTTCGCGGATTGACGTAATCCTGGCCGCCGATCGCCGCCGAGCGTTGCTTCAGCGCCTCGAATTCCGCGTAGGTCATATAGACCTCACCGCGTATTTCGATGACCTCGGGCCAGCCCGATCCCTTCAAGGTCTTGGGAATGTCGGCGATGGTCTTGAGATTGGCTGTGATGTCCTCGCCGACGACGCCGTCCCCGCGCGTTGCCCCCTGCACGAACACACCGCCTTCATACCGCAGGGAGGCCGATAGCCCGTCGATCTTCGGCTCTGCCGTGAAGGCGATGTTCAGATCCTTGTCGCGATCAAAGAATCGCCGGCCCCGTTCTATGAAGTCCGCGACGTCCTGGTCGCTATAAGCCTTGGCCAGGCTGAGCATCGGCACCGCGTGCCGCACCTTGGCAAAACCTTCCGCCGGCGGCGCGCCGACCCTGCGCGAGGGCGAATCCTCGCGCACAAGATGCGGGAACCGCTGTTCGATGGCGAGGTTGCGCCGGGTCAGCGCGTCATATTCCGCATCCGTGATTATCGGCGCGTCCTCGCCATGGTAGCGCCGGTCGTGCTCGGCGATCTCCTGCGCCAACCGCATCAACTCGCTTGCCGCCTCGCTTTCGCTGAGCGAACCGACTGGTTTTTCGTCCATGCACTGCTCCCTCCACGGTGGCGCGACACAATAGAACAGGATTTTCTCATGAGGGAGAGACCAGACATCGAAAATCATTCCTGAACAGCAGGATGGCGCCATACCCTGACTCAGGTCGCGAGCGTCGGAAACGAACTCGTCTGGAGCAATTCCAGGAAAACTGTGAAACGGTCTTCCGTCCGGAATTGCGCAAAACAAAGAGGTAGAGCGGTTCGGCGTTTCCGTGAAACGATGAACCGCTCTAGGTGTTTGATCCTAGGCTGCCGCGGTGTTCTCCCGCAGCAGCCGCTCGGCCGCCGCGCGCGCCTCGTCTGTAATGGTGGCGCCGGCGAGCATGCGTGCGATCTCTTCCTGCCGTGCCGCCCGGTCCATCTCGGCGATGCCGGTCGAGACGCGGTCGGCACCGCCTGATTTGGAGATCAGGAAATGCGTCGCCGCGCGCGCGGCTACTTGCGGTGCATGCGTGACCGAAAGGACCTGCACGCGTTTTGCCAGCCGCGCCAGCCGCTGGCCGATGGCGTCGGCAACCGCGCCGCCGACGCCGGTGTCAATCTCATCAAAGACCAAAGTCGGCGCCGACCCGCGATCGGCCAGCGCGACCTTCAACGCCAGCAGGAAGCGCGAAAGCTCGCCGCCGGAAGCGACCTTCATCATTGGGCCGGGCCTGGTGCCGGGATTGGTGCGCACCCAGAACTCGACCTGGTCGATGCCTTCTTCCATGCGGCTCTCGGCATCGCTTGCGATCTCGACGATGAACTCGGCCCGTTCGAGCTTCAGCGCCGGCAGTTCGGCCATTACCGCCTTGGTCAGCCCGACGGCCGCCGCATGGCGAAGCGACGACAGCTGGGCCGCCGTAATGTCATAGGCCTGGCGCGCCGCTGCAGCCTGTTTCTCCAGCGCATGCAGGCGCTCCTCGCCGGCGTCGAGATCGGCAAGGTCGGCAGCCATGGTGTCACGCAATTGCGCCAGGTCGTCCACGGCGACGCTGTGCTTGCGCGAGGCGGCACGCAGCGAAAACAGCCGCTCCTCTGCCTTCTCCAGCCGCTGCGGATCATATTCGGTCGCGCGAAGAGCTGCTTCGACGCCCGACTGCGCCGCGTCGAGCGACAGCATCGCTTCGTCGAGCGATTTGACGACGTCCTCGAGCAGCCCGGGCGCTTCGGTCGCCTTTCGCTGCAGCCGCCTGAGCAGGCTGGCCAGTTGCGGCAAGGGCGAGGACGGGCCCGAGAGCACATCCTGCGCATCGTGGATTTCCGAGGCGATCTTTTCGGCACGCATCATCGAGGCGCGCAGTTCGGCCAGTTCGGTCTCTTCGCCCGGTTGCGGATCGAGCCTGGTCAATTCGGCGACCGCAGCACGCAGATAATCGGCCTCACGGGCGGCTGCCTCGACTTTGGCCCGGTGCCGTGAAAATTCCTGCTCGCAGGTACGCCAATGCCGCCACGCCTCGCCGGTTGCCCGAGCAGCGCCGAGATGGCCGCCGAAACTGTCGAGCAACTCGCGATGGGCGCCGGGATCGACCAAAGCGCGCTCGTCATGCTGGCCGTGGATCTCGACCAGCGCACGGCCGATGTCGCGCATCAGCGTCACGCTGGACGGCTGATCGTTGACGAACACGCGCGTGCGGCCGTCAGCCGTCTGGACGCGGCGCAGGATGATGTCGCCGTCGTCCTCGATGGCATTCTCGGCAAGCAGCATGCGAGCCGCGTGGTTGCGCGGCACGTCGAACACGGCGATGATCTGGCCTTGTGCCGCGCCATGCCGCACCAGCGAAGCGTCGCCGCGGGCGCCAAGCGCCAGCGACAACGCGTCGAGCAGGATAGATTTTCCGGCGCCGGTTTCGCCGGTAAGGACCGAAAGGCCGGACGAGAAGTCGATGTCCAGCTTCTCGATCAGAACGATATCGCGGATCGACAGTCTGGAGAGCATGGTGACGCGCCGCTCAGGCGCCGGTGATCAGCTTCCCGGCCTTGGAGATCCACGACCCGGCATTCTCGCGCGGCTCGAGCCCACCACTCTGCAGGAGCTTGTAGGAGTCCTTGTACCACTGGCTGTCGGGATAGTTGGTGCCGAGCACGGCCGCAGCGGTCTGCGCTTCCGACGTCAGCCCCATCGCATAGTAGCTCTCGGTAAGACGCGCCAGCGCTTCCTCGACATGGCGTGTGTTGGAATAGTTCTCCACGACGTTGCGGAACCGTTTGACGGCCGCGATGTATTCGCGGCGCTCGAGATAGTAGCGGCCGATCTGCATCTCCTTGCCGGCGAGCTGATCGTTGGCGAAGCGGATCTTCTCCTTGGCATCGTCGACATATTCGGAAGTCGGCCAGCGCGTCACCAGGTCCTGCATCGTCTGCGCGGTAAGACGCGCTTCCTTCTGGTCCTGGGTGACGTCCTTGATCTGGCGGTAGTAGCTCAGCCCGATAATATATTGGGCATAGGCTGCATCGTCGGTCGACGGGTAGAGGGTCAGGTAGCGCTTGGCCGAACCGATCGCCTCATCGTAATTGCCCTGACGGTAGTCGGCAAAGGCACCCATCACCATCGATTTGCGGGCGAATTCGGAATATGGATGCTGGCGGTCGACGGCATCGAACTTGCGGCTTGCCTCCTGCAGTCGCCCGGCATTCAGATTGGCGAGACCCTGATTGTAAAGCACGTCGGCCGGCTCGGTCTGATCGACATAGGTCGAAAGGTCGACGTCCTTCTCGGACGACATGCAGGCCGACAGAAACAGCGATGGAACGACCACCGAAAGCGCCAGGAAAACAGCCCGCCGCAGCGCCTTCGATTGACCAACTCGCTTGAAAAACATGTTTGGATTCCGCCCTTTCGGCGTCATTTCAGTCGACGGCAGCTGCCATAAACCATAATTGCCTTGCCCGGCAACGCTATCCCCGGCCAATCGCACATTTTTGTGGCGGTTTGGCGCCACCTGGAAAGCTGTGTAATTTGGCCGGCCAGTGATGCATCCATGCAACACAGCCTGACCGCAACGTGGGCCGTAAGACCTTAAGAATCAGATCATCCAGGGCGCATAGAGGGGTGCGTTGACGGCGCTCATCTCCGCGGTACGCCCGCGCTCGCGGCGCGTCGTCTCGACGATCTCGAAAGCCGAACGATCCGACAAGAGACGACGCAGCGCAGCGGCGTTCAGCCTGTGGCCACCACGATAGGAGCGGAAGCAGCCGATGAACCGGGCGCCGGCGAGCGCCAGATCGCCCATCGCATCCATCGTCTTGTGGCGCGCGAACTCGTTCGGATAGCGCAGGCCTCCGATGTTGATCACGCGGTTGTCGTCGCCGATCACCAGGGAGTTTTCCAACGAGGAGCCGAGCGCATAGCCGGCCGCCCACAGCCGCTCGACGTCCTTCATGAAACCGAAAGTGCGGGCCCGCGCGACGTCACGCCGGAAAATGTCGGCGTTCATGTCGGATGCAAAAAGCTGGCGCCCGATCGCCGGGCTTTCGAAATCGATCTCGATCTCGAAGCGCGTGCCGTCATAGGGCCGGAACTCCGCCCAGCAGGCGCCGTTCTCGATACGAACCGGCTTGACCACCCTGATGTAGCGACGCTTGACCGGCAGCGTTTCGATGCCTGCCTGGTCAATGGCCTCGACGAAGATCACTGCGCTGCCGTCGAGGATAGGCACCTCATGGCCATCGATTTCGATGACGAGATTGTCGATCCCAAGCCCGAAAAGCGTCGCCATCAGGTGCTCGACGGTGGCGATGTGCTCGCCTTGCGGATCGCCGAGCATGGTGCAGAGGTCGGTGGCACCGACCTCGGAAACGAGCGCGCGAAATTCGTGGCTTCCGTTTGCATTCGAAAGCTGGAAGACGACACCCGTATCGGCGTCTGCCGGCAGGAAATGGACAGTGACCGGATTGCCACTGTGAACGCCGATGCCGGTCAGCGTCGCACGCGATTTAAGTGTCGTCTGATAGTCGTGCAAAACAATCCCCATAGCCCGTACTGCCTAGGTCCGCTTCATCTGCCCTGAGGGCGCGGCTCTTAATTGATCGGCAGGCAGGGCCACTTCCCCGAGACTCCCAGCAAACCGACTTTGGTCGGTGGCGAAGATAATGGTCCCGCAGGGAGACTCCAAATCACGGTTTCTTACTCGTTGTAACCGCGGCCCAGCGCGGGATTGCCGCATAAGTCTTTGTTTTAAAAGTGTTTTTAATATTAACAGGCGAACAGTTTCCTGCTCGCCTGTTAACAACTGTTACGAACCGTTAACAGATCAATTGGCCTGTCGGCGCAGGAAGGCGGGAATCTCCAACTGATCGTCTTCCTGGACAGCCCGGCTCTGCGGCGTCAGGCGGCCCTGCTCATCCAGCTGGCCGCGACGCGGTGCGTAAAGCTGCGGATCCTGGCTGGCTAGGCGGCGCACTTCCGCCGGCGCCTGGCGCAGTTTCGGTTCGCGAGGCTGCGCCGGCTGCAGTCTTGCAGGTTCCTCTTCGCGGCGGGTCAAGCCGTTGGTCAGGCGCTTGAGCAAGCCCATCGGGCCGCTGTTCTCGTGGTCGGCCGGGCGGGCCTTGGCTTCCACTTCGGCCTTCACCTGCGGCGGGAAATCCTCGACCCGCGGCATGCGCTGGGGTGCCGCGGCAACCGGCTGCGGCATTTCACGATGCGGAGCGGGCTGCATCGCTTGCTGAACCGCCGGCTGCATCATTGGCTGCGGCTGAGCGGGAGGCGCCTGGAAGATCTTGCTCTGCGGACGGAAGTCTTCCGCATGGGCGACCGGTGCCGGGCGGGCCTGCGCCATCGCTGCCGCATTCGCCTCGGCGAGCTGAATGGCCTCGGCGACCGGATCGGCAGCACGTGGTTCATAGATCGGTTGCTGGACAGGCGCCGGGCGCATTTCCGTGACCTGGGCCGCCGGGCGGCTGACCGGCTTCGGCGGAGCCGCGCGGATGGCGATCGGCGCGGCAGCGATTTCGGCCGCCGATTTGTCGATGCCGGTGGCGACCACCGACACGCGGATAACGCCTTCGAGTTCCTCGTCGAAGGTGGCGCCTAGAATGATGTTGGCGTCCTGATCGACCTCTTCGCGAATGCGGGTTGCGGCCTCATCGACTTCGAACAGGGTCAGGTCGCGGCCGCCGGTGATCGAGATCAGCAGGCCCTTGGCGCCCTTCATCGAGGTCTCGTCGAGCAGCGGGTTGGCGATGGCGGCTTCAGCCGCGGCCATTGCGCGGCCCTCGCCCGAAGCCTCGCCGGTTCCCATCATCGCCTTGCCCATTTCGCGCATGACCGAGCGGACGTCGGCGAAGTCGAGATTGATCAGGCCTTCCTTGACCATCAGGTCGGTAATGCAGGCAACGCCCGAATAGAGCACCTGGTCGGCCATGGCGAAGGCATCGGCGAAGGTGGTCTTGTCATTGGCCAGCCGGAACAGGTTCTGGTTGGGAATGACGATCAGGGTGTCGACGCATTTCTGTAGTTCCTCGATACCCATGTCGGCCGTCTTCATGCGGCGCTGGCCTTCGAAGTGGAACGGCTTGGTGACGACGCCGACGGTAAGGATACCCTTTTCGCGGGCAGCGCGGGCAACGACGGGAGCCGCCCCGGTGCCGGTGCCGCCGCCCATGCCGGCAGTGACGAAGCACATATGCGTGTTGGAGAGATGATCGATGATCTCGTCGATGCACTCTTCCGCCGCCGCGCGCCCGACTTCAGGCTGCGATCCGGCGCCGAGACCCTCGGTGACATGCGCGCCGAGCTGGATCAGCCGCTCGGCCTTCGACATCGTCAGTGCCTGTGCGTCGGTGTTGGCCACCACGAATTCGACGCCGCGCAAGCCGGCGGTGATCATGTTGTTGACGGCATTGCCGCCGCCGCCGCCGACACCGAACACGGTGATGCGCGGCTTGAGCTCGGTGATGTCCGGCTTCTGCAGATTGATGGTCATTGTCTTCGTCCTTTGCCTTTCCCGCCGCTTCGCCGCCGCGGCCGCCTATGGGGCTGTCCCCGTCAAATTAAAAACTGTCTCTCAACCACTGACTCATTCGATGCAGTTTTCCGCCTGTTCCGGTCATCCGAAGACCGGAAATTCCCTTCGCCGGGCGGCTCTCGAAGCTCGCCATCTGCGGGTAGATCAGAAGCCCGACGGGCGTCGAAAAAGCCGGCCCCTTGGCCGCCTCGGGCAGGCCTGCCACGCCAAGCGGGCGGCCAATGCGCACATTGCGGCCGAGAATGCGGCGTGCTGCTTCGGGCAGGCCGGCAAGCTGGCTGGCGCCGCCGGTCAGCACCACACGCTTGCCGACGGCATTGCCGTAGCCGGACTTGTTCAGGCGGTCGCGCAGCAATTCCAGCGTCTCGTCGATGCGGGCGCGGATGATGCGTGTCATCACCGAGCGCGGGATCTGCAACGGCACCTCGCCGTCCTCGCCGATCGGATGGATGGAAACCAGGTCGCGGTCGTCGGCACTGCCAGGCAGCGCCGAGCCATGCATCACTTTCAGCCTTTCGGCGGCATCGAGCGAGGTCGACAGGCCCTTGGCCATATCCAGCGTGACGTGGTTGCCGCCGATCGCGATGGCGTCGCCGTGGACGAACTTGCCTTCCGAAAATACCGAGATCGTCGTCGTGCCGCCGCCCATGTCGATGCAGGCCGCGCCCATTTCGAGCTCGTCGTCGACCAGCGCGGCAAGCCCGCTGGCATAAGGCGTCGCCACCATGCGCTCGACCGACAGATGCGAGCGGTTGATGCAGAGCTCAAGATTGCGCAAAGGCGCCGCGTCGCCCGTCAGCACGTGCATGTCGACGCCAAGCTGGTCGCCAACCATGCCGCGCGGATCGCGCACACCGCGCTCGGCATCCAGAGAAAAGGCTACGGGAAGCGAATGGATCACCTCGCGCTCGGCCCGCAGAGCCTGCTTGGCGCCGGCGGCAAGCACGCGCTTGATGTCGGCCTCGTCGGCCTCATGGCCGCCGAGATTGATGGTGGCCGAAAAAGCCTCGCTCTTCAACCGGCCCGCAGTCATGTTGACGATCAGCGAATCGACCGTCAGTCCCGCCATGCGTTCCGCGGCGTCGACGGCAAGACGGATGGCGTGCTCGGCGCGGTCGAGATCGATGACGACGCCCGATTTCACGCCTTGCGATTTCTGGTGGCCGATGCCGATCACCTGGACGCGATGCGAGCGTCCGCGCAGCAGCTTGCCATCCTCGCGGGGCTTGAGCTTGGCCACCACGCAGCAGACCTTGCTGGAACCGACATCCAGCACCGTCAAGATGCCGGACCGGCGCGCCGAAGCATCGCTATTGCCGCCAAGCCAGCTCATATCTTCGTCTCCGGCTTGCGCTTCAGCATCTTGGGCTTTTCGTTGAGCGCGGCCTGGCGCTGTGTCGCCGCCTCCGGCGTCAGCTGGACGACCAGACGATCGGAAAGGCGCATGTCGACGGCGGCGATGTCGCGCGTCAAAAGCCCGTTCTCGTGGTCCATCCTGACCAGGTCGGCAATCGCCTGGTCCTCGCCGTCTTCGGGAAGTTTGATCGTGATGCCGTTTTCAAGCTTGAGATCCCAGCGCCGTTCGCCGATGCGGATATAGCCCTTGATCCGCGCGGCGAGCTCCGGATAGTTCTTGATCTTCGCCAGGAAATCCGGCGCTTTGGCCGGTGCGCCGGTGCCGATGATCAGCGGCAGCAATATCTGCTTGCCGCCGGAGAACGGCGCAATGACGGCGCCGGATTTCTCGATGACCGAAAGCGCGCTGCCTTGCTGCCACAGCGCGAACGGCTCGCGCTCCTCGACGCGCACTTCCAGCGTATGCGGGTAGACCTTGCGCACTGCCGCGGCTTCGACCCAGGGTAGCGTGGTGATGCGTTCGCGCGCGGTTTCGGCGTCGAAGCCGATCAGCGAGGTCCAGCCGTCGAGTTCCAGCCTGTCGAGAATATCGATCTCGGATGTTTCGCGGTTGCCCACAACCTTGACCTGGTCGACGGCAAAGCCGGTGCGGGCGGTGACACTCTGGACGATGGCGTCGGCATGCCCGCCGAGATAGGCCCCATAGGCACCGCTCGAAACAAGCAGTGCCGCCGACAGCATGGCAGCGCAATAGGGCGGCGCTTCGAAGTCGCCTTCGCCGAGGCGCGCCAGCACGCGCACCGGCCGGCGGAGCAGGCGCGGCAGCACGAAATGGTCGAACGACAACGGCATGCCGAATAGCGCCGGCCCGGCCGCGCCCTTCTCCCTGCCCTGTCCCCACTTCAACGCAGACACGAAGCGTCCTCCACCATCCAACTCAACAAATCGCCGAACGAGTGTCCCGCTTGCGCGGCGATTTCCGGCACCAAAGACGTCGGCGTCATGCCCGGCTGGGTGTTGACCTCGAGCCAGACAATTTCGCCGTTTTCGGAGTGACGATCGTCATAACGGAAGTCCGACCGGGAAACGCCCCGACAGCCGATAGCTTGATGAGCCTTGAGTGCCAGTGTCTGTATTTTTTGGTAAATATTCGGTGAAAGTTTTGCCGGGCATTCGTGTTTTGATCCTCCCGCGACGTATTTTGAATCATAGTCGTAGAAGGAATGGCCGGTCGGGATGATCTCGCAGACACCGAGCGCCACATCGCCCATCACCGCGCAGGTCAATTCCCGCCCGTGCACATAACGCTCGACCATGACCGTATCGCCGTATCTCCACTCGGACGAGCCGATGATCTGCGGCGGATGCGACTGGCCTTCATGCACGATGACGACACCGAAGCTCGACCCTTCGTTGACCGGCTTGACCACATAGGGCGGCTTCATCGGGTGCTTGTTCTGGATGGCGAAGCGATTGGCCACCTTCGATTCCGCCACCGGAATGCCGGCCGCCTTGGCGACCTTCTTGGCCTGTTCCTTGTTCATCGCGAGCGCCGAGGCAAGCACGCCCGAATGGGTGTACGGAATGGCGAGGTACTCGAGGATACCCTGGATGGTGCCGTCCTCGCCGAAAGGGCCGTGCAGTGCGTTGAAGACGACGTCAGGCTTGAGCGCGCCGAGCACCGAGCCGATGTCGCGCGAGACGTCGACGCGGGTGACCTGGTAGCCCTCTCCCTCGAGCGCATCGGCGCAGGCTTTGCCCGACGACAGGGACACGGGCCGCTCGGACGAGAATCCTCCCAGAAGGACGGCCACGTGCTTGCTTGTCATTCCCCGTCATTTCCTCTCACAGCAGGCCTGCACTATCGTGCATGACCCGAAAAGCATCGCGCACACTCACACGCGCCGAGCAACTTCGCTCCGTGTTTCCGCAACATTGAGTCCGAGTCTCCCGGCAGGTTGCCCCCCAGACGGAAACGCGAGCAACGCGTCGAAACGACTCAAATCAGGAAACGCTTCAGGGCAGAGAATCAGAGAGTTGATTCGCTGGCAAGTGCTTACGATTCCGATGGATTCACTTTCCGCAAAAACGGCAGCAAAATGTGAATTCATGAGTCCGAAAAGCAACGGCGGTCGACTTGCCTAAAGCAACTGCCCGAGAAATTCCTGGACCGCGTGGCCCGGCCGAAAATTACCGATGCGCTTGATCTCCCACTGCAGCCGGATGCCTGATTTTTCGAGCACGCGCGCACGCACCGTCTCGCCGAGATATTCAAGCTCGTAGCCGGTGGCGGTTCCGGTGTTGATCATGAAGTTGCAATGCATCGGCGACATCTGCGCCCCGCCGACCATCAGGCCGCGGCAGCCGGCCTTGTCGATTTCCTTCCAGGCCGAGGTGCCCTCGGGATTCTTGAAGGTCGAGCCCCCGGTTTTTTCGCGGATCGGCTGCACGGTCTCGCGATGGTTCTGGACAGCATCCATCGCGGCCTTGATCGCCGCCTTGTCCTCGGGAACGCCTTCGAGCAGCGCCGATGTGAAGATCAGCCCCGACGGCGCCGCTGAATGGCGATAGGCATAGCCCATGTCGGCATTGCTCAGCGTATGAACATTGCCCTTGCGGTCGAGTGCCCGCACCTCGACCACACGCTCGCGTGTCTCGACGCCGTTGGCGCCGGCGTTCATCCTCAGCGCTCCGCCAATGGCGCCGGGAATGCCGTGGTAGAAATGAAAGCCACCAATGCCGGCCTCGTATGCGACGGCCGCAAGGCGCTTGTCGGGCGTTGCGGCGCCCGCCTTGATCATGGTCGGCGCAATCACTTCGGTCTCGCCAAAGCCTTTGGCCGAAAGCCGGATGACAAAGCCCGCAATGCCGCCGTCACGGACAAGCAGGTTCGAGCCGACGCCGACGATGGTCAGTGGTATTTCCTCGGGCACCGCCTTCAGGAACGTGGCAAGATCGTCCTCGTCGGCCGGCTGAAACAATGCGTCCGCGAGCCCGCCGGCTCGAAACCAGGTGATCTTGTCCATCTCGGCATTGGGCGTGATGCGGCCGCGCAGTCCGGAAAGCCGGTCGCCAAGCTTCTCGATCAACGCCTGGCCGCGCATCATGAGATGGTCCCGCCGAGTTCCTTGGGCAGCGCATAGGCCCATTGAGTGATGTTGCCGGCGCCGAGGAAAACCACGAAATCGCCCGGCTTCGTCACTTCGCGCACGATCGGCGCAATCGCCGCCGGACCTTCGATGTAGCGTGCGTCGCGATGGCCGCCGGAGCGGATGCGCGACACCAGTGCGTCGGACGTAACGCCGTCGATCGGTTCCTCGCCGGCCGCATAGACGGGCGCCACCATTACCGTATCGGCGTCGTTGAAGCAGACGGAAAACTCGTCGAACAGATCGCGCAGCCGGGTGAAGCGGTGCGGTTGGGTAACGGCGATGATGCGGCCCTTGGTGGCGCTGCGCGCGGCCTTCAGTACCGCCGTGATCTCGACTGGATGATGACCGTAATCGTCGAACACATCGACACCGTTCCACGAACCGGTATGGGTGAAACGCCGCTTGACGCCAGCGAAGGACGACAGGCCCTTCTTGATTGCCTCAGCCGAAAGGCCGAGCTCATGCGCGACGGCAATCGCCGCCGTCGCATTGGAGACATTGTGACGTCCGGGCATGGGTAGCCGCAGACCTGATATCGTTATCTGGCCGTGCGTCTTGCGATCGCGGATCACCACGTCGAATTCCGAGGTCGGGCCGTCCATGCGGTGATTGGTGAAGCGCACGTCGGCCTGCGCATTTTCGCCATAGGTGATGACGCGCCGGTCCTCGATGCGGGCGACCAGCGCCTGCACCTCGGGATGGTCGGTGCACATCACGCCGAAGCCGTAGAACGGCACATTCTCGACGAACTGACGAAACGCCTCGCGCACTTTGTCGAAGGAGCCGTAATGATCGAGATGCTCGGGGTCGATATTGGTGACGACGGCAATCTCGGCCGGCAGCCTGAGGAACGTGCCGTCGCTCTCGTCGGCCTCGACCACCATCCATTCGCCGTCGCCCATGCGGGCATTGGTGCCATAGGCATTGATGATGCCGCCATTGATCACCGTCGGGTCGAGCCCGCCGGCTTCGAGTAGCGTCGCCACCATCGAAGTCGTCGTCGTCTTGCCATGCGTGCCGCCGATCGCGACCGCTTGGCGGAACCGCATCAACTCGGCTAGCATTTCGGCGCGCCGCACGATCGGCAGCAACTTCTCTCTCGCCGCCTTCAGTTCCGGATTGGATTTCTTGATTGCGGTGGAGACGACGACCACCTCGGCCTCGCCGAGGTTTTCGGCCTGGTGGCCGACGAAGCATTCGATGCCCTTGTCGCGCAGCCGCTGCACATTGGCGCTGTCGGCCTGGTCGGACCCTTGCACCTTGTAGCCGAGATTGTGCAGCACCTCGGCGATGCCGCTCATGCCGATGCCGCCAATGCCGATGAAATGCACGAGGCCGATCGTCTGTGGCATCTTCATTCGTGCGTCTCCTTCCTGAATTCCGAAACGGATTTCCTGGACGCAATAGCCTCTGTCAGATCGGCGAGCAACCGCGCGGCATCCGGTTTTCCGGATGATTTCGCCGCCGCGGCCATTGTCGCCGCCCTGCCCGGATCATCCATCAGGGCCCCGATCAACGCAGCAATGTGCTCGGGCGAAAGCGTGGATTGCGGATGCACCTCGGCGCCGCCCGCTGCCGCAAGGGCCGCCGCATTCGCCGCCTGGTCGTGGTCGAGCGCGTGCGGATAGGGCACCAGCAGCGCCGGCCGGCCGATCACCGCGATTTCCGATACGGTCGATGCGCCGGAGCGCGACATCACCAGATGCGCCGCCGCCAGCCGCTTTGCCATGTCGGTGAAGAACGGCGACACCTCGGCCCCAATGCCAAGTGCGGCATAGGCGGCTTTCACCCGCGTCACATCGTCGGCGCGCGCCTGCTGTGTGATCGCCAGCCGCCTGCGCTGTGCGTCGGAAAGCCGGGCGATTGCCGCCGGCACCGCGTCGGAAAAGAACTGCGCGCCTTGGCTGCCGCCAAACACCAGCAATCGGAACGGCTCTTCGCCGGCCGATGCGGCATAAGGTGTCTTCGCCGCCTCCAGCACTTGCGGTCTGACCGGATTGCCGGTGGTCACCGTCTTGGCGCCTGCGGCACTGCTGTCTTCAGGCAGGAACCCACCGGCAATGGCGTCGACGCGGCCGGCAAGCGCGCGGTTGGCGCGGCCCATCACCGCATTCTGCTCGTGGATCAGCGTCGGCACCTTGCGCCGGGTCGCCGCGTAAAGCGGCGGCAGTGTCGGATAACCGCCGAAGCCGACCACGATGGCGGGCTTGATGCTGGCGATGACGGCCGATGCCTGCCGCACGCCGCGCCAGATTTTCCAAAACGCGGCGAGCACGGCAAAAGGATTTTTCGACCCCATCGTCGCCGACTGGATCGGATGGATGGCGGCTGCCGGGAACTGTCCGGTAAAGCGCTCGGCGCGCTCGTCCGTCGCCAGATGCACCGTCCAGCCGCGCCTGGTCAGTTCGTGCGCCAACGCCTCGGCCGGGAACAGGTGTCCGCCCGTGCCGCCTGCCGCCAGCAGGATGACCCCCTTCGCCATCTCACTCCGCCGGCATCGCACGCGGCGACGGCATGAAGCCCAGCTGCTTGCGCTTTTCCGGGCGCTTGCGCGTCAGCGCCAGCACCATGCCCATCGAGATGGCGATCGCGATCTGCGAAGAGCCGCCGTAGGAGATGAACGGCAGCGTCATGCCCTTGGCCGGCATCAGCTGCAGATTGACGGCCATGTTGATGACCGACTGCAGTCCGAAGACCGTGACCAGGCCGCCAACCGCGTAGCGGGTGAAATCGTCCTGCTCCTTGAGCGCCGTGTTGAGACCGCGCAGCACGATGAAGCCGAAGATGGACATGATGAAGAAACACATGATCAGCCCGAATTCCTCGCCGGCGACGGAGAAGACGAAGTCGGCGTGGCTGTCGGGGATGACCCGCTTGACGGTACCCTCGCCCGGCCCGACGCCGAACCAGCCGCCATTGATCAGCGCCTCGCGGCCCATATCGACCTGGAACGTGTCGCCCTCGCCGGTCATGAAGCGGTCGATGCGGCCGGCAACGTGCGGGAACACCGCATAGGCGGCGAACACGCCGCCGACGCCGGCAGCACCCAGCGCGACGATCCACAGCCACGGCAACCCGGCCATGAAGAACATCACCCCCCAGGTGCCGAGCACCAGCATAGTCTGCCCCAGGTCAGGCTGCGCCACCAGCAGCGAGATAACCAGTGCAAGCAGCAACATGGCGAACAGATTGCCGGGAATGTCGGGCTGCCGCTTGTGCTCGGCGAACAGCCAGGCGCAGATGATGACGAAGGCCGGTTTCAGGAACTCGGATGGCTGGATCGACAGGCCGGCAAGCGACACCCAGCGCCGCGCGCCCTTCACCTCGACGCCGATATAGAGCACTGCCACCATCAGAAACAGCATGATGCACAGCATGACCAGCGCCATGCGCCGGATCTGCCTGGATTCAAGGAACGAGACAGCCAGCATCACCCCAAGTGCCGGAATGGTGAAGATGATCTGGCGCGTCGCGAAGTGGAAACTGTCGAGCCCAATGCGCTCGGCTACCGCCGGGCTTGCGGCGAAGGACAAAACGATGCCGAGCCCCATCAGCGACAGGAACGCCGCCAGGAACCAGCGATCGATCGTCCACCACCAGGTCGCAACCGGGCTTTTGTCGAGACGGCTTTGCATTATCGTGTCCCTCCGATGGGCATCACGCCATCAATGGCGGTTACGGCTTGCCTGAACGCCTCGCCGCGCACTTCGAAATTCTTGAACTGGTCGAAACTGGCGCAGGCCGGCGACAGCAGCACCACCGCTTCGCCGCTACTATCCCTGGCTGCATCACGGGCGGCGTGTTCGACTGCCGCGGCCAACGTGCCTGAGATCTCGTAAGGCACCGCCTCGCCCAGCGTCGCCGAAAAGGCCGGTGCAGCTTCGCCGATCAGATAGGCCTTGGCGATGCGCGGGAAGAAGCCGCGCAAGGGCTCGATGCCACCCTCCTTCGGCAGGCCGCCGGCAATCCAATGGATACGCGCAAAGCTCGACAGCGCCGGTGCAGCGGCATCGGCATTGGTCGCCTTGGAATCGTTGACGAACAGCACATGCCCTTTGCGGCCGACCTGCTCCATGCGGTGCGCCAGCCCCGGGAAACTCTCCAGTCCGGATTGGATCTCGCCGAGTTCGAGCCCGACCTTGAGGCAGGCGGCGGCGGCGGCCAGTGCATTCTGCGCATTGTGCTGGCCGCGCAAGGAGCCGATGCCTTCGAGGAAGGCGACCCGGCTGTAGCGGCCGTGCACGGCTTCCATTAAATTCGTACCGTCGGCAAAATAACCGTCGGTCAGTGGCAGGCGCTTGGAAATCCGAATGACCTGCCGGCCGGCCCGCTCCAGCCGGTCCGCGATCTGGGCGCACCAGGAATCGTCGACGCCGATGATTGCCGTCTCGCTGCCGGCCACCAGCCGCTCCTTGATCGAGGCGTAGTGTTGCATCGTGCCGTGGCGGTCGAGATGGTCCGGCGTCAGATTGAGCAGGACGCCGGCCGTCGGATTGATCGAGGGGGCAAGATCGATCTGGTAGGAAGAGCATTCAACCACATAGTGCCGCTGGGGCTGCGGCGGATCGAGCGTCATCACCGCGCGGCCGATATTGCCGCCCATCTGCGTGTCGCGCCCGGCCGACTTGAGTATGTGCGCCGTCAATGCCGTGGTCGTCGACTTGCCGTTGGTACCGGTGATCGCAATGAAAGGTGCTTCCGGCGCCCGCGCCGTCCGCTCGCGGCAGAAAAGCTCGATATCGCCTATGATCTCGACGCCGGAGCCCCGCGCGAGCTCGACAGTCCAGTGCGGCTTCGGGTGCGTCAGCGGCACGCCGGGCGACAGCACGAAGGCGGAAAACCTCGCCCAGTCCGCGCCGCGCAGGTCCGCGGTTGCAATACCGACCGCGCCAGCCTTGGCGACGCTGTCGGGATTGTCGTCCCAGGCCAGCACATCTGCGCCGCCTTCGATCAGCGCGCGCGCCGTGGCGATCCCCGAGCCGCCGAGCCCGAAGAGCGAAACGCGCTTGCCTGAAAAGGATGCGGCGGGGATCAAGCGGCCTCCTATCTGAGCTTCAGGGTCGACAGGCCGACCAGCGCCAGGATGACAGCGATGATCCAGAAGCGGATCACCACCTGGCTTTCGGTCCAGCCGAGCTTTTCGAAATGATGGTGGATCGGCGCCATCAGGAAGACGCGCTTGCCGGTCATCTTGAAGTAGCCGACCTGGATGATTACCGAGAATATCTCGACAACGAACAGGCCTCCGACAATGACCAGCACGATCTCGTGCTTGGTCGCCACCGCGACCGTGCCGATCAGCCCGCCCAGCGCCAGCGAGCCGGTATCGCCCATGAAGATGGCCGCCGGCGGCGCATTGAACCACAGGAAGCCGAGCCCGGCGCCGATCACCGCTCCAAGGACCACCGCCAGTTCGCCGGTACCGGGCACGAAATGGATCTGAAGATATTCGGCGAATACCGCGTTGCCGGAGAGATAGGCGATGACGCCGAAGGACGCCGCCGCGATCATGATCGGCACAATCGCCAGTCCGTCGAGGCCGTCGGTCAGGTTCACCGCATTGCCGGCGCCGACGATGACGAAGCACGAGAACGGGATGAAGAACCAGCCGAGATTGACGAGAAACTCCTTGGCGAAAGGGAATGTCAACGATGACGAGAACGGCGCCTGGCCGTTATGCATGATCACCCAGGCGGCGATGCCTGCGATGACAAATTCGAGCCCCAGCCGCGCTTTGCCGGAAAAGCCGAGATGCGATTGCTTCGTCACCTTGAGGTAGTCGTCGTAAAAGCCGATCGAGCCGAACCCCAGCGTCACCAGCATCACTACCCAGACGTAGATGCTCGACAGGTTCGCCCACAGCAGTGACGAACCGATGATGCCGGACAGGATCATCAGCCCGCCCATGGTCGGCGTTCCCGCCTTCTTGAAATGCGTCTGCGGCCCATCGGCGCGGATCGGCTGTCCCTTGCCTTGCCGCAGCCTCAGCGAATTGATGATGGTCGGTCCGAAGATGAACACGATCAGCGCCGCCGTGATCAGTGCCCCGCCGGTGCGGAAAGTTATGTAGCGGAAGACGTTGAAGACCGAGATCTTGTCCGCAAATTCGACGAGCAGTGTTAACATGCGCTTGCGTCCCCCGGACCGATCCTAGGTCTGTCTGCTGGTTGTGGCTTCCGCCGGAAACTTGCCGAGCAATGCCTCGACCAGCTTTGAAAAACCGATGCCTTTCGACGATTTGATCATAACCACGTCGCCCGGCCTCAACTCCGACAGAAGCACCGGTTTCAGATCTTCCGCGCCGGCGCGGTACTCCGTCCTGATCTCGCCGGGCAAAACGTCGGCCAGCGCCCGCATTTCCGGGCCGCCGAGAAAAACTGTGCGCGTGTCGGTGCCGACGATCAGGTCCGCAAGGGCGGCATGCAATTTCGCCGAATGGCTGCCGAGCTCGAGCATATCGCCGAGCACGGCAATGCGCCTGCCCTCGCCCGACACCGGCGTCGTGTTAAGCAGCGCCATTGCAGCGCTCATCGACGCCGGATTAGCGTTGTAGCTCTCGTCGATCAGCGTGATCGGCCCTTTGGGGTGGCGCAACATATAGCGTTTGCCGCGTCCGCGTTCGGGCGAAAGATCGGCCAGCGCCTGCGCAACCCTGGTGACGTCGGCTCCGACAAGATGCGCTGCACCCAGCACCGCCAGCACATTCTGCACCATATGGCGGCCCGGCGCGCCGATCCTGGCGACGATCTCATGCCCGCCAATCTTGGCGGTTATCACGGAATGATCGGCATCGAGTTCGCATTTGATCAGTTTGAAGGTCGCCCGGGCATTCTCGCCGAATCCGTAAACATGCTCGACGCCGGCCTCTTTCGCCATCTTCTCCAGCAGCTTCCAGCGCGCATCGTCGCGGTTGAGAAGGGCGGCACCGCCGGGTTCCAGTCCCTCGAAAACCTCTGCCTTGGCCTTGGCGATCTCGTCCAGGTTGCGGAAGAAGCCGAGGTGAGCGGCCGCGATCAGCGTAATGATGGCGACATGCGGCCGGACCATCTTGACCAGAGGCCGGATCTCGTCCGGATGGTTCATGCCGATCTCGAAGACGGCAAAATCGCAATCCTGCGGCATGCGCGCCAGCGTCAGCGGCACACCCCAGTGATTGTTAAACGACTGGGCCGATGCATGCACGGTACCGACCGCGGAGAGAGCGTGGCGCAGGGCTTCCTTGGTGGTGGTCTTGCCCGCCGATCCGGTCACGGCAATCACCCTCGCCTTTGAGCGTGCGCGCGCCATAACGCCGAGCTTTTCCAGCGCGACGAGCACATCCTCCACGACGATCATCGGTGCCGTCAGCCGCCCCAGCGACGGCAGCTTGCCCTCGGCGACGACCAGCACGCCGGCGCCCGCCTTGATGGCGGCGGTGACGAAATCATGGCCGTCCATGGCCTCGCCCTTGATGGCGAAGAAGGCGTCTCCCGGCTGCAGGCTGCGGCTGTCGATGGAAATGCCGGCGATGCCTTCAGGCATCGAGCCGAGTGGCCGGCCATCCATGGCGGCAACCAGCGCCTCGGAGGTCCACAGATAGCTCACGCCGCTTGCTCCCGCAGCGCCGAGCGAACTTCCTCGTGATCGGAAAAATGCAGCGTCTCGGCACCGATGGTCTGGCCTTCCTCATGGCCCTTGCCGGCCACGATCAGCGTATCGCCGGCGTGAAGCATCCCGACTGCCTGGTGGATGGCCTTGCGCCGGTCGCCGATCTCGATCGCCCCCGGTGCAGCCGCCAGGATCGCGGCGCGGATCGTCTCGGGGACTTCCGAGCGGGGATTGTCGTCGGTGACGATGACGACATCGGCCAGCCTTGTGGCGATCTCGCCCATGATCGGCCGCTTGCCCCGGTCGCGGTCGCCACCGCAACCGAATACGAGGATGACGCGGCCGGTGGTAAAGGGGCGCACCGAAGCCAGCACGTTTTCCAGCGCATCCGGCTTATGAGCATAGTCGACATAGACGGGCGCGCCGTTGGCGGCCGTCCCGACAAGGTCGAGCCGTCCCGGCGCGCCCTTCAATTTCTCCAGCGCCATCAACGCTTTGGCAACAGATGTTCCAGTCGAAATGGCGAGGCCGGCCGACACCAGCGCATTTGCAATCTGGAAGTCGCCAGCCAGCGGCAAGTCGACTTCATGGAGAACGCCGTCCGCTTCAACCTCGGCGCGCTGGCGGTGGCGCTCGTGCTCGACCCGCTTCAGCCGCAGGAAATCGCCGTGGCGTCCGACCGTCAGCACGTTCAGTCCCGCTGCATGCGCCGCCTTGATCGTCGGCTCCGACCACGGGGCGTCGGCAAAGATAACGGCCGGCGCGCCCTTCGGCAGCAGCGCGTCGAACAGACGCAATTTGGCGCGATGATAGTCCTCGACCGTCGGATGATAGTCCATATGGTCGCGGCCGAGATTGGTGAAGCCGCCGGCCGCAAGCTTGACGCCGTCGAGCCGGCGCTGGTCGAGGCCATGGCTGGACGCCTCCATTGAGGCGTGGGTGACGCCGGCCTGCGCCAGCTCCTTGAGCAGCCTGTGCAGTGCCACCGGATCCGGTGTGGTCAGCGAGCCATATTCGTTGCGGCCCGGCGCCACCACGCCGGTCGTGCCGATCGAGGCGGCGGCGAAACCCGCCTGCTCCCATATCTGCCGGGTGAATGCGGCGACCGAGGTCTTGCCGCTGGTTCCGGTCACCGCGACCATGGTTTGCGGTTGCTTGCCGAAATAACGGGCCGCACTCTGCGCCAGCGCAAGGCGCGGATCGTCTACGACAAGAACCGGCACTGGCAGCCCGGCGACCGCACTGCCCTTGCCGACCACGATCGCTGCGGCGCCGCGGCTTGCGGCGTCGGCTGCATAGGCTGCGCCATCCGCCTTGGAGCCGGTGAGCGCGAAAAAGACGACGCCCTCTGTTACCTGGCGGGAATCCGACGAAATCCCTGTAACCTCCATGTCGAAGGGAGCTGTCCCATCGACAGGCAGGATACCGGCTAGATTTTTCAGCTTCATCGAACCCCGTTCATCGCAACAAAATAGCGCGCAGTTGCCGGCGCGCCCGAAGAATCACTGATAGGAAACCAGCGTTGCACCATTTTCATGGCTGAAATCTGGCTTCACGCCAAGCATGGAAGCCGCACGTCGGATGATGTTTGCAGCCATGATGCCCGCGTTCGAGGCGGCCGTAGCACCCATGCCGGGCTTTTCCGGCTTCGGTTCGTCGGCGATCGTAAGCACTATGTATTGCGGATCGTCCATCGGGAAAGCTGCAACGAAGGCGTTGAAATTCTTTTCCTTCGAGTAGCGGCCGTTGACGACCTTCTCCGCCGTTCCCGTCTTGCCGCCCACCCGGTATCCTGGCACCCGTGCATTGCGACCGGATCCCTTTTCGGCATTGAGCGCATAGAGATAGCGCATGCCCTCGACCGTCTTGTCGCTGACCACTTTCTTGGCCACCGCCATCGCCTGCTCCTGCGTGCGAGGCAGGAAGGTTGGGTCCATCAGATAGCCGCCATTCATCAGCGCGGCGCAGCCGACCGCTGTCTGTAGCGGAGTCGTCGACACGCCGTGGCCGAAGGCGATGGTGATCGAATTGACCTGCTTCCAGACCTTGGGCTCGGTCGGCCGAGCGACTTCCGGCAGTTCAGTCTGCATCTTCTCGAGGATTCCCAGGCGATGCAGGAATTCGCGGTGTCCGTCGATGCCAACCGCTTCGGCTTCCTTGGCAGAACCGATATTGGACGAGTAGATGAACACTTCCGGAACTGACAGTATCCGGCCCTTGGCATGGAAATCATGGATGGTTTGATGGCCGATCCTGATCGGGCGCGACGCGTCGAAGCGGCTTTGCAGCGTTATCTTGCCGGAATCGAGCGCCATGGCGGTGGTGAAGCTCTTGAAGGTCGACCCCATTTCGTAGAGGCCTGCGGACATTCGGTTGAGCCGGTCCTTGTCCTGCGCATTATAGGGGTTGTTCGGATCGAAATCCGGAACGGAGGCCATCGCCAGCACCTCGCCGGTCTTGACGTTGAGCACGACGGCGCCCGCCGCGATCGCGTGGTACTTTTCCATGCCGGTGGCGACCTCGTCGCGCACGATATGCTGGACGCGCAGGTCGATCGAGAGCTGCACCGGTTTCAAATCCTTGGCCACCGCCAGGCCCGACGCCTGAAGGTCGCTCAGGCCTTGTTCGTCTATGTATTTCTCCATGCCGGAGATGCCCTGATTGTCGATGTTGGTGAGGCCGACAATGTAGGACGAGGTTTCGCCGGCCGGATAGAACCGGCGCTTTTCGGTGCGGAAGCCGAAGCCGGGGATGCCGAGCTGCATGATGTCGGCCTGCTGCTTCGGCGTCAGTTGCCGCTGCAGCCAGACGAAGCCGGCGCCGCTCTTCAGCTTGTTGTATGTCTGCTCGTAGTCGATCTCGGGAAGCACCGTCGACAGTTTTTCGATCGCCTCGTCGGCATCGACGATGCGGCGCGGCTCAGCAAACAGCGACGCCGTCTTGATGTCGGTCGCCAGCACTTCGCCGTTACGGTCGACGATGTCGGGTCGCGATGCCGTCACCCGGCTCTGCGGGCCGCCCGACAGGTCGGGATTCTGGAAACCCAGATAGACCAACCGCCCGGCAATGGTCGAATAGATGCCGAAGAACACCGCCATCGTCATGACGATGCGGGTCCTGCCCTTGCCACCGGTCGCCTTGCGGGCTCCTTCGACGACGATCGATCCGCCCCCACCGGGCTTCGAACCGCGCTTCAGCAGCTTCCCAACCTTTGGAAATCTGGTGGCGATTGGAAATCCGCTGATCATTGGATGATGCCTCCGGTCACCACGGGATCCTTGCCGCCGACATCGGCCATGCCGCCCAGCCGCTGCGATGAAAGGTCCTCGATGTTGACGGGCTTCGCCGGCAGATCGTCCAGCCCGACGATCTGCCGCGCATTGACCGGCTCGAGTCCGAGTTGCGATTTGTAGATTTCGGTGAGCTTTTGCAGGCGCGACGGCTGGGTAAGCAGGCTCCAGTCCGCCTTGAGCAGGTCGATCGTGTCCTCTTCATAACGGATCTGCGCCTGGATCTTGTGCACCGCCGCCAGTTGCTCCTCGGCCTCGCGCTTGGTCTTGTAGGTCAGGGCAGCCGCCGAAACCATGACGGCGATCAGGACTATGTCGCTGGTACGAAACACGTGCTCACCTCTCTCCCGGTCGATCGGCGCCGGGAAGCTTTGGGCCAGGCAGTTTTGGCAGGCCGAAAATCGAAAAATCGCCGGCACGCGCCGGCGCCTCTGTACGGATCGCAGCGCGCAGCCTTGCCGAGCGCGCCCGCGGATTTTCGGATATCTCGGCATCGCCAGGCGTCACGCCGCCGCCCTTCTTGGTGAAGGTGGCGGTGCGCGCCTGGGCCTCGGGCAGATGCCGCGATCCGGTCGCTGAATCGGCTCTGTCGGCGATGAAGCGCTTGACAATGCGGTCCTCCAGGGAATGGAAGGTCACCACGGCAAGCCGCCCGCCCGGTTTCAGCACGCGCTCGGCGGCAAACAGTGCCTTGGCCAGTTCGCCGAGCTCGTCATTGACGAAGATGCGCAGCGCCTGGAAAACGCGGGTGGCCGGATGGATCTTGTCTTTCGGCGCGCGACCGATATGCGTCTCGATGGCATCGGCAAGGTCGAGCGTGCGCTCGAAGGGGCGTTTTTCGCGACGGCTTTCGATCATGCGGGCGATGCGCCCGGCATGGCGTTCCTCGCCGAGAAAACCGAAGATGCGGGCAAGATCGCCCACCTTGAAGGTGTTGACGACGTCGGCGGCGCTCAGGCCCGCCTGCGCCATGCGCATGTCGAGCGGTCCATCGGCCCGGAACGAAAAGCCGCGCTCCGGCTGGTCGATCTGCATGGAGGAGATGCCGATGTCGAGCACGACGCCATCGGCACTTTCAACCTGCTCGTCGAGCGTCGAGAACGGTGCCTGGACAAGCCTGAGCTTGCCGCCGGACTGCTGTTCAAGGGCCCGCCCCGCCGCGATCGCATCCGGATCGCGGTCGATGGCGACGACCGAGGCTCCACTTGCCAGAATGGCCTTGGTGTAGCCGCCGGCACCGAACGTGCCGTCGACGATCACCTCGCCTTTTGTCGGGGCCAGCGCCTCCAGAACTTCGGCAAGGAGGACCGGAATGTGGCGGGCTGGTCCGCCAGCGGCATGAACTTCATCGCCGTCGCCCGCCATCATTCCGGCCGCTCCCCGGGCTTCGTCCCCTGCCGAAGCTGCAAAAGCCGGGCGCGTGCTTCCGTCCCATAGGCGCTGAGCCGTCCGGGCTCCCAGATCTGAAAGAAATTGCCGCGGCCAACGAAGGCCACTTCCGCTGAAATGCCGGTATGCTCGCGAATGAAATCGCTCATCGTGATACGGCCGTCCTGGTCGAGCTTCAGAAACGTTCCATCGCCATGGCAGAAGAACGACATGTCGTCCGCCGTCTGCAGGAACGGGTCTTCCTGGGCGATGCGCTGCTCGTAGCGATCGAGCAGGTCGAGCCCACCGACATCCATCGCCGGGCGATCCAGGCAGCGTAGCGCATAAAGTTCCGAATAGCCGCGTTTCTGCACAACGGCACGGAAATGCGCCGGCACGGACACCCGTCCCTTCGCATCGATCCTGTTCACCGCGTTCGACAGAAACCGGTCCATTACGCGTTACGGCCGCTTGCGCCGCCGCACCCCTCTGCATCTTCCTGTCCGCGCCGCCCCAGCCCGGTCGGCGTCCAAAACCCACTTCGTTATGACGGGCGAACGCAGGCAAACGCGCAGCCGCCGCGGCTGCCCGATTGGCGTACGCTTCACCCTGACACGGAACGAAGGCTTGAGTATCGGAATGGGATATCATGGGGTGTTATGGGCGTCAACGGGAACAGTCTTCAAAACGCGCCTGCCACAACTGGGGAGAGCAGCTTTGACGGCACTCCCGTCTTTATCGTCTATTAAGCCTAACGAAGCGTTTAGAGCCGTGTGGCCCACCGGAGCCGACTTGCTGCGGATCGCTGCCGCGCATAGCCTCGGCATCTCCTTTTCCGGTCAGTAACGAGGTTTGAAATCATGTCCGATACAGCCAAGTCACGCGCCGCAGCACTTCCCCATCTGCGCCGCGGCGGGCTGGCCAAGGGCGACCCGATCCCCTTGCCCCTGACCATGGCCGCCATCTTTCATGCGCCCGGCGACGCCACCGGCTTCGATCAATATGGCCGCTTCAGCAATCCGACCTGGGATGCGGTCGAGCACATGCTGGCGCATTTGGAAGACGCCCCATGCGTCGCCTTTCCCTCGGGAATGGCTGCCATCTCGGCGGTATTTTTCGGCCTGCTCAAAGCCGGCGACCGTATCCTGCTGCCGTCCGACGGTTATCATACGACGCGAGCGCTGGCAGACCGTTTTCTGAAATCCTTCGGCGTTGCCTACGATGTCCGGCCGACGTCGAGCTTCCTCGACGGCGGCTTCGACGGCTATCGGCTTGCTTTCGTCGAAACACCCGCCAACCCAGGCCTGGACATATGCGACATCGCAGCCGTCGCCGAAGCCGTGCATAGAGCGGGTGCGGTGCTTGTGGTCGACAACACGACGATGACACCTTTCGGCCAGCGCCCGCTCGATCTCGGCGCAGATATCGTCATTGCTGCCGACACCAAGGCACCAAACGGCCATTCCGATGTGCTGTTCGGCCATGTCGCCAGCCGCGACGCGGACATTGTCTCGAGGGTGACCGACTGGCGCGAGACGTCGGGCGCCATCCCCGGGCCGTTCGAGGCATGGCTGGTGCATCGCGGCCTCGAAACGCTGGACGTGCGCTTCGACCGCATGTGCACTTCCGCCGAAATGATAGCGCAACGGCTGAAAAACCATCGCGCTATCAGCGGCTTGCGCTTTCCGGGACTGGAGAGCGACCCATCGCACAATCTTGCCCGCGCCCAGATGGAGCGCTTCGGCTTTCTCATCTCGTTCGTGCTCGCCTCGGAGGACAAGGCCGAGGATTTCATCAACAATTGCGCCTTGATGCAGGCCGCGACATCGTTCGGCGGCGTGCACACCTCGGCCGAACGGCGATCAAAAAGGGGAGATGCCGTTCCGCCCGGCTTCGTTCGCCTGTCGGTCGGCTGCGAGCCGGTAGAAGAGCTTTGGCAAGCGATCGAAGCGTCGCTAGATGCAATCGGTGGCTGAGCCGGCGTCGATCTTGCGCCGGCCGTGGAGGACGCGAACGATTTCGATCGCCTCTTCGACGACACGATACAGGGTGAGGTATTCGCCGACGATCAGGTGACGGATGCCGGGCGCGATGTCTTCGCGCGCGCAGCTGAGAAGGGATAAGTGGCCACTTGCTGCCAGCGGGCTTCGATCCGATCGAGCAATCGATCGGCCGCAGCCTCGCTGTCTCGCGCGACATGGGTAGAAAACTGCCAGCTGGCCTGTAAGCCGGGTTCTGTATGGCCCTCGCCCCTTGCGGGGCGAGAACGCGGCGGCCATTCATCTTGGGCGCATGTTGCCATGCGCCTCACGCAACCTACCCGGACGGTGAGCCGGAAACAGCCCTCGAGGGTTTCCCCTCGCACCGTCCCTATTCGGTCTTGCTCCCGGTGGGGTTTACCGTGCCGCTCCTGTTGCCAGTCGCGCGGTGGGCTCTTACCCCACCCTTTCACCCTTGCCACGATTGGATCGTGGCGGTTTGCTTTCTGTGGCACTTTCCCTGGGGTCGCCCCCGCCGGCCATTAACCGGCACCGTGTCTCCATGGAGCCCGGACTTTCCTCACCCGCAGCCTTTCGGCTTCGCGGGTGCGGCCGCCCGGCCAGCTGGCAAGGCGTATAAAGGGGTTCGGGCCCGAAAACGCAAACGAAAAAGCAAGTTATCCCTTGTCAGGCGGGCGCTCCAAGCGCTGCCAGTTGCACCTTGACCTTGCCGCAATAGGCTGCGGACACCGGGTTCATCCGTGTGGCGGCGTGGCCGGCATTGTATTTCAGGATCGTGCCGCAGGTCGTGCCGCCGCCGAGATCCCGCGCCATGGCAAGGTACTTCATGCCGTATTTGATGTTGGTATCGGGATCGTAGAGACCCTGAACCGAACCGCTATAGCCCATCATTCTTGCCGTCGCCGGCTTGATCTGCATCAGGCCGATCTCGCCAGCGCTGCCGACCTGGTTCGGCTGGTAGTTGCTTTCGATCTTGATGACGGCATTGGCGAGCGACACCGGCACGCCATAGCTGGCGGCATAACGCGCAATGATCGCCGAATACTGTCCGCCGCCGTCGACAACCGCCGCCTGGGGCGCTGGCCTGCTCTTCGGAGCGACTGACGCCGTTGCTATGCGGTCGATGCGTTTGCGGTTACGCTTCACATGCTGTTTGGCGATTGTCTTTCTCGCAGCGGTTGGCCTTTTCGCGGAGACTGGCTTTTTCGTCCTTACCGGGGCCGCTTTTTCCACTTTCGCGATGGCGGTCTTCTCTACTTTTGCACCACCCTTCGGCATGGCGGTTTTGCCGGCTGCGGCACTGAAGCCCTGATCGGCCCGCTGACTCAACGGTGCGCTGTTTGCCGCACTGAAGGCAAAAGTCATTACGCCGGCAGCAATGGCTGCCGTTAAAACGGTCAATTTCTGCATGTGATCCTGTTCTGTTTGATCCGCACAAAGAACTTCGCGCAGATACCCTCAATCAACATCGGAACATCTGGGGGGATAGACGTCCGACAATCTGTACGGATCGCCTTTGACGACGGAATTGGCGCCAAAGAAGGCGACGCAAGTCACTTTGAGTAACAGATTGTAACTTTTAATCTGGCAAAAGGTTATTTGAGAGAGGCTATCCTTGCGGAAGCGAGCAGCCTTTCCAGCGTGCGGATCGTCGATCCGTCAGCCACGCCGTCGACCAGGCGCTGCCGGAAATGCCGTTGAAATGCCTCGACCACGATTTCGGTCTGCCGGTCGAAAGCGCCGGTGATCTCGACGCCATAACCATAAAGCGCCAGCATCGACTGCAGTGCCTCAACATCGGCGCCGGTATCGCCTGGCTTCAGCACGGCGCCGCGCCGGATCGGTGCTGCCGGCACAACATGGCCGATGCCCGCAGCAAACAAGGCTTTCCATGGAAATTTCTCGCCCGGATCGACCTTGCGCCCCGGTGCCACGTCGGAATGGGCGAGCACCCGCTGCGCCGGAATAGGATGGCGCTTGACGATGCCGGCGCACAGGCCGATCACCGCGTCGATCTGCGGTTTTGGAAAGTTGCGATAGCCGAGCGTATGCCCCGGATTGACGATCTCGATGCCGATCGAACAGGAGTTGATGTCGCTCTGTCCGAACCACGAGCTCTTGCCGGCATGCCAGGCGCGGTCGCTTTCCCTTACCATCTGAACAATGCGGCCGTCCTCATGGACCAGATAGTGCGACGACACCTCGCTTGCCGGATCGCACAACCATGCCTCGGCAGCGGCCCCGGTTGCCATGCCGGTGTAGTGCAGCACGATCATATCGGGTCCGGGCGTCCCGCGCCGCGGTCCGAAATTCGGCGATACCCTGACCTCGGCGCTCGGCTCGTCGGGCGGAAAGCCGCTCATGCGTGCCGCAGGCCTCGCTCGATCATTTCATAGGCCGCGTTGATCGCCGCCAGCCTGGTCGTTGCGATCTTGATGAATTCCTGCGGCAGGCCGCGTGCGATCAGCCGATCCGGATGATTGTCGGAAACCAGCTTGCGGTAGCGCCTGCGGACCTCGTCGAACGGCTTCCCACGCTCGATGCCGAGCACGACATAGGGGTCGGCGGCACCCAGATCGACATGCCGCGCCAGGATGCTCTGGTAATGCGCCTCATCGATGCGGAAGATCTCGGCGATGCGATGCAGGAATTCGCCCTCGCGCTCATGCACCAGCCCGTCGGCCTTGGCAATGTGGAACAGCCCGTCGAGTATATCCTCGAGCATCAGGCAGTTGGTATGGCCCGAACCGCAAAGCTGCGCCATCCGCTCGGCATAGGTCTCGAAACCGGCAATGTCGCGTTTGGCCAAATCGTAGAGCCGCGCCACATTGCGCCTCTGTTCCTTCGGCACCTCGAATATTTCCTGGAAGGCGCGCACCTCGTCTTGCGTGACGATGCCGTCTGCCTTGGCCATCTTGGCCGAAAGCGCGATCATCGCCACCGAGAAGGCAACGCGCCGGCGCAAATCGGCATCGCCGGAGAAAACCGTACGCACGGCTTCGACCACTTCGGCGACGCCTGACGACGCTGAAGATGAAACGCGTGTGACGAAGTCGCCGAGGCGGTCCCAAATCGACATGGGGGCTTCATAGGGCCAACCACCCATCGCTATCAAGCCAAGACAGTGCCGCAGGGGCTGGCCCAATCGATTTGGCGCAATGCCTGAGGCGGCTGGCGCTAGTGCTTGCCCATGGAAATCGGCAGACGGAAACCGCTGCACGCAAACCCGCGTCGTCGCACTCGGCCACAATGCGCGGGTATCGTAAGCAGCGGAAAGGCCGGCGTGTGAGGCCGGCCTTTCTTGGTTGTCACGTTGACTACTGCGACTACTGCGCCGGGGCAGCCGGCGCAGGCGCCGGAGCCGGAGCCGGCTCGGCAGGCTTGTTGGCGTCAGGAGTAGCCGGCTTCATCGTCTGGTCGGATACCGGCGGGTTGGTGCTCTGCGTCGTGGTGTTGTCGGTGCCGCTATCGCTGCAGGCCGCAACGCCAAGCAAGGCAAGCGCCGAGACCGACGCAAGAATGAGTTTCTTCATGATATATCTCTCCTCTAATCACGCCACCGTTACCGGCGACGATCGAGGGCACAATGCGTCAGATCATGATGAGTTTCGTAACGTTGCGTTTCCGCGTGTAACATCAAGCGCTTGGCCGTACAAAGCGTTGAGCACTAACAGGATGCCTAAATGAAAATGCCCGGAGGCGCTGCCATGACCGCAAAATGGGATTTCTGGATCGACCGCGGCGGTACCTTCACCGACGTCATCGGCCGGGACCCGCAAGGCGGGCTGCATCCAAGGAAACTCCTTTCGGAAAATCCCGAAGTCTATGCCGATGCAGCCATCCAGGGCATTCGCGAACTGCTCGGCGTCCAGCCCGGCGCCCCGATCCCCTCCGCGCTGATCGGCGATGTCAAGATGGGCACCACGGTCGCCACCAATGCGCTTCTGGAGCGCAAGGGCGACCGCGTGCTGCTGCTCATCACCAAAGGCTTCCGCGATGCGCTGAGGATCGCCTATCAGGCCAGGCCCGATATCTTTGCCAAGCAGATCATCCTTCCCGAACAGCTCTATGAGCGTGTCGTCGAAATCGACGAACGGGTTCGCGCCGACGGCAGTATCGAGCGCCTGCTCGACATTGCTTCCGTACGCCCGGCTATTGAGCAAGCCAAGGCGGACGGCATCGATGCGGTCGCGATCGTCTTCATGCATGCCTGGAAACACCCCGAGCACGAAAAGGCCGTCGCCAAAGTCTGTCGAAAGCTCGGATTCTCCCAGGTCTCGGTCAGCCACGAGGTCTCGCCGCTGATCAAGCTGGTCGGCCGCGGCGACACCACGGTGGTGGACGCCTATCTTTCGCCGATCCTGGCAAGGTATGTGCAAAGGGTGGCAGGGGAACTGGGAGTTTTCTCCCCCCTCGAGGGGGAGATGGCCGCGCAGCGGCCAGAGGGGGTCATCTCAGAAGGCACCGCCAGAACGTTGAGCACTGCCGCAACGACCCCACCCGGCGGCTTCGCCGCCACCCTCCCCTCAAGGGGGAGGGAATCTCCTCGCCTCATGTTCATGATGTCGTCGGGCGGCCTCACCGCCGCCGATATGTTCCAGGGCAAGGATGCGCTGTTGTCCGGCCCGGCCGGCGGCGTCGTCGGCATGGTCGAGACGGCAAAACTCGCCGGTTTCGGCAAGGTCATCGGCTTCGACATGGGCGGCACCTCCACCGATGTCGCCCACTATGATGGCGACTACGAGCGCGCCTTCGACACCGAGGTCGCCGGCGTGCGCATCCGTGCGCCGATGATGCGCATCCACACCGTCGCCGCCGGCGGCGGCTCGATCCTGCATTACGAGGCCGGCCGCTTTCGCGCCGGGCCGGATTCGGCCGGCGCCAACCCCGGCCCGGCCGCCTACCGGCGCGGCGGTCCGCTGGCCGTCACCGACGCCAATGTCATGCTGGGCAAGCTGCAGCCCGAGTTCTTCCCGGCTATTTTTGGACCGGGGCAGGACGAACCGCTCGACGTGCAGACGGTTCGCGAAAAATTCACGGCCCTTGCCGCCGAGATCGGCGACGGCCGCTCGCCGGAAGCCGTCGCCGAGGGGTTCGTCACCGTCGCCGTCGAAAACATGGCCAACGCCATCAAGAAGATTTCCGTGCAGCGCGGCTACGACGTCACCGAATACCTCCTGAACTGTTTCGGCGGCGCCGGCGGCCAGCACGCTTGCCTGGTTGCCGATGCGCTGGGCATGGAGGCGGTGCTGATCCATCCGTTCTCCGGCCTGCTATCGGCATACGGCATCGGCCTGTCCTCTGTATTTGCGTCACGCCAGCAGGCGCTGCTGAAGCCGCTGGTGGAGGACTCCGGGGCGGCGATCGATGAACTCATCGCAACGCTGCGCAAAGCCGTCATCGACGAACTCGCCGCACAAGGCATCGCCGAAGACGCGGTCGCCTCGAAGCCGGTGCTGCAGGTCCGCTATGACGGCACCGATACTGCGCTGCCTGTGAACTTTGGTCACGGCTCGATCGCGCAGGCCAAGACGGACTTCGAATCGGCGCACAAGGCGCAGTTCGGCTTTGTCTACGACGACAAGCCGATGATCGTCGAATCGATCGGCGTCGAAGGTACCGACACCGGCGGCACCGGCCGCGATGAAAGCGATTCAGTTGTTGCAGATATGGCCGCAAGTCCTTCCGGGAACCGGAAAATCTTTGTCGACGGCGTCTGGCGCGACGCTGGCATCTTCCCTCGCGAAACACTGAAGCCTGGTAACAAGATCGCCGGCCCTGCTTTGATCATCGAGCCGAACCAGACCATTGTCGTCGAGCCGGGCTGGCAGGCCGAGATCACCGCCAAGGACCACGTATTGATGCGGCGCGTCGAGAAGAAGCGCCGGCACGCCGCACTCGGCACCGAAGCCGATCCAGTGATGCTGGAGGTCTTCAACAACCTGTTCATGTCGATCGCCGAACAGATGGGCGTAACGCTGCAAAACACTGCCTATTCCGTCAATATCAAGGAGCGGCTTGATTTCTCCTGCGCCGTCTTCGACCGGAACGGCGCGCTGGTCGCCAATGCACCGCACATGCCGGTGCATCTCGGCTCCATGGATCGCTCGGTGGAGACCATCATCCGGCTCAATTCCGGCGACATTCACCCCGGCGACGTCTTTGCGCTGAACGCGCCTTACAATGGCGGCACGCATCTGCCTGATATCACCGTGGTGACGCCTGTTTTTTCCCTCCCCCTTGAGGGGAGGGTGGCCGCGGAGCGGCCCGGTGGGGTCGTCTCAGGAGGCACCACAAGCACGTCGAGCACTGCCGCGGCGACCCCCTCCGCCGCCTTCGGCGGCACCTCCCCCTCAAGGAGGGAGGAACCCCTCATTCTCTTCTACGTCGCCTCGCGTGGCCACCACGCCGACATCGGCGGCACCGCGCCCGGGTCGATGACGCCGCTTGCCACCACGGTCAACGAGGAAGGCGTGCTGTTTGACAATTTCCGCATCGTCGATCGCGGCCGGTTCCGCGAGAAGGACCTGGAGACGCTGCTCACCGACCACCCCTACCCGGCGCGCAATCCGCACCAGAACATCGCCGACCTCAAGGCGCAGATCGCCGCGAACGAAAAGGGCGTCGCCGAGCTGCGCAAGATGGTCGCGCATTTCGGCCTCGATGTGGTCGAAGCCTACATGGGCCATGTTCAGGACAATGCCGCCGAAAGCGTGCGCCGCGTGCTGGAGCGGCTGCCCGACAGTTCCGAATACGAATATCCGACCGACACCGGGCAAAAGATCACAGTGAAGATCACTATCGACCGGCGGAAGCGCGAAGCCACCGTCGACTTCACCGGCACGTCGCCGGTCATGAAGAACAATTTCAATGCGCCAGAGCCGGTCGCCCGAGCCGCGGTGCTTTATGCCTTCCGCGTCATGGTCGAAGACAACATCCCGATGAATGCCGGATGTCTGCGGCCGATCAACATCATCATTCCCGACGGCTCGATGCTGAAGCCCACATATCCCGCGGCAGTCGTGGCCGGTAATGTCGAGACCTCGCAACATGTCACCAACGCGCTGTTCGGCGCCATGAGGGCGATGGCCAATGCGCAAGGCACGATGAACAATCTCACCTTCGGCAACAAGCAGTACCAGTATTACGAGACGATCTGCTCGGGCTCGCCGGCCGGCCGGATGAACGACGGCCGCGGCTTTGCCGGCACCTCCGGCGTCCACACCCATATGACCAATTCGCGCCTGACCGATCCGGAAGTGCTGGAACTGCGTTTCCCGGTATTGCTCGAGGATTTTCATATCCGCGAAGGCTCCGGCGGCAAAGGCAAATGGAATGCCGGCGACGGCACCAAGCGCATCATTCGCTTCCTCGAAAAGATGGAATGCGCGATCCTGTCCTCGCATCGCAACCGACCGCCGCAAGGCCTGGACGGCGGCGGCGACGGCGAAGCCGGCTCGACCAAGGTTCGCCGCAAGACCGGCGCGATCGAGACGCTGAAAGCCTGCGATCAAACGGTGCTCGACGCCGGCGAGGCAGTCATTGTGATGACACCCACCGCAGGCGGATTTGGCGAAGCCTGAACTCGCATCAACAGGTTGTCACCGGCCTGTCATCCACCTGCGTTACCCGCTTGCGGCAAAGCAAACGGGGAATCGCCTTGCCATGACGGACATTTCTGGGGAACTGGTTTTTCGCCGCGGCAAGGAAGTCGGCAAGGCCGTCTACCAGAACCGCCCGCTGTCGAAAGCCGGCATCTCCGAGCGCTTGTTCGCCTTCCTGTTCTCCGGCCTTGTCTACCCGCAGATCTGGGAAGACCCCGAAATCGACATGGACGCGATGCAACTCGGCAAGGGCCACCGCATCGTCACCATTGCCTCCGGCGGCTGTAACATCCTCGCCTATCTCACCCGGTCGCCAGAAAGGATCGATGCCGTCGACCTCAACGCCGCGCATATTGCGCTGGACCGCATGAAGCTCGCAGCGGTGCGTCACCTGCCGTCGCAGGGCGACCTGTTCCGTTTCTTCGGTGCGGCTGGGACCGGGCACAATTCGCAGGCCTATGATCGCTTCATCGCACCGCATCTCGACCCCGTCAGCCGCCATTATTGGGAGCGCCGCAACTGGCGCGGTCGTCGCCGCATCGCTGTCTTCGACCGCAATTTCTACCAGACCGGCCTGCTTGGCCTGTTCATCGCCATGGGCCACCGCACCGCAAAATTCTTCGGCGTCGACCCGGCCGGCATCATGGACGCCAAGAGCATCGCGGATCAACGCCGCTTCTTCGACGAAGAGCTGGCGCCGGTCTTCGACAAACCACTGCTGAAATGGGCGACCTCGCGAAAAGCCTCGCTGTTCGGCCTCGGCATTCCGCCGGCTCAGTACGATTCGCTGATCACCTCGGGTGACGGCACCATGGCCAGCGTGCTGAAGGCACGACTGGAAAAGCTCGCCTGCGATTTTCCGCTGAAGACCAACTATTTCGCCTGGCAGGCTTTCGCCCGCCGTTACCCTAATCCGGGCGAAGCCGCCCTGCCCGCCTACCTCGAAGAACGCAACTACAAGACGATCCGCAACAATGTCGATCGCGTTGCCATCCACCACGCCAATCTGATCGAGTTCCTTGCCGGCAAGGATGCCGGCTCGGTCGACCGCTTCGTGCTGCTCGATGCACAGGACTGGATGACCGACGGCCAGCTCAACGGGTTGTGGGCCGAGATCACCCGAACCGCCTCCACAGGCGCCCGCGTCATCTTCCGTACCGCAGCGGAACCCAGCCTGCTGCCTGGCCGCGTCTCGAATTCGCTGCTCGACCAGTGGCGCTACGAGAACGACGCCTCGCGCGAGTTTTCGGCCTGCGATCGCTCGGCCATCTATGGCGGCTTCCATCTCTATGTGAAGCGGTCCGCATGAGCACGACCGAATTGCCGGCCAGCCATGCCGAACTGATGGACGGTGTCTACCGCTGGCAGCGCCATATCTACGACCTGACCCGCAAATATTATCTGCTCGGCCGTGACCGGCTGATATCAGGGCTTGACGTGCCCGCCGGCGGCACCGTGCTCGAGCTCGGCTGCGGCACCGGCCGCAACATCATCCTGGCTGCCCGCCGCTATCCCGGCGCGCGCTTCTTCGGCCTCGATATTTCGGCCGAGATGCTGGAGACGGCCACCGCCGCCCTCGCGCGCGAAGGCCTCTCCGGCCGCGTCATCCTGGCGCGTGGCGACGCCACTGATTTCGACGCAAAGGCGCTGTTCGGCGTCAAAAGTTTCGACCGCGTCTTTGTCTCGTATTCGCTGTCGATGATCCCCGGCTGGGAGAAGACGGTGTCCGCGGCACTTGCTGCCCTGTCACCGGGCGGCTCGCTGCACGTCGTCGATTTTGGCCAGCAGGAAGCCTTGCCCAGCTGGTTCCGCACGCTGTTGCGCGGTTGGCTGAAAAAATTCCACGTCGAGCCGCGTGAATCGTTGCGCGCGGTTCTGGATTCGGAATCTGCAAGAACCGGCGCAAGCTTCCGTTTCCAAACGCTTTGTCGCGGCTATGCGTGGCTCGCCGTGATCGGCCCAGTTCGATAGCCAGGATGTGTTGAGATTCAGGTCAGGCCGAGTCGAAGACGGGGGTTCCGAGAACCGGAGCGGAGCGTCCTTTTGGCTACGTCAGCACCGGCCTACGCCGGCCGTAGCCTTAACTGCCACGACCGCTCCATAAGTGCTTTGGCCGGCGAAGGCCGCAAGCGCAGGAAACCACCGTTTGCAGGCCGGCATCACCTTAGTATCGATACAGCCTAATGCAGCGCCTTGACCAGCGCCGCCACCATCGCCTGCGGCCGGTAGCCGAGCCTGGCCGGCGTCAGGCCGAGCCGCACCACAACCAGCTGCTCCGAGGGGACGATGGCGACCGTTTGCCCGTCATGCCCCTCCATCCAATAGGTGTCCTTGGGCAGGCCTGTGGCAAGGCCGGCGCCGGGGTTTTCTTCGTCGCCCGGTCCTTCGATCCACAATTGCCCCTTGCCGTAGACCTTCGAGGCAGTTGCCGGTTCCCGCATCCAGTCGACGAAGCCGGCGGGCAGTATCTCTTTGCCGTTCCAGACGCCGCCCTGCAGCAGGAACTGGCCGAAGCGCGCCCAATCGCGTGCCGTGGCATAGAGATAGGACGAGCCGACGAAGGTGCCGTGCTCGTCGGCTTCAAGCACCGCGCTGTGCATGCCGAGCGGATCGAATAGCGCGGCCCTCGGCCAGGCCAGCGCCTTGTCCTTGTCGCCGATCGCGTCCTGCCACAATCGGGACAGCATCACCGCCGTGCCGCTCGAATAGGAAAACACCTTGCCGACCTCACCGGTCAGCGGCTTGGATCCGGCAAAGCCCGCCATGTCCGGTTCGAGATAGAGCATACGCGTCACATCGGCGACGTCGCCATAATCCTCGTTGAATTCCAGCCCGCTCGACATCGCCATCATGTCGGCGAGGCTGATCATGGCGCGGCCATCTCCCTTCCAGGGACCGAACAGGCCCTGGTTGGTCATCGCCAGCTTGCCGCTCTTCACCAGCGTGCCGACGATCGCCGCATTCACCGTCTTGGTCATCGACCAGCCCAATAGTGGCGTCTTTTCGGAAAAGCCGTCGCCATAGCGCTCAGCGACGATGCGGCCGCTCTTGACCACCACCACCGCCCGCATCCCGGCGCCGGTCATTGCTGGATCGTCGAGGACCTTCACAACCTCGGGATCCTGCGAGGCACCGACATCGTCGCCTTCCGGCCACATCGCATCGGGCAGCGGCGCCGGCGTCGGTGGAGCGCCGGCGATAGCCTTGGCGGCGGCAATATCCCCGTCGGGAACCGAGGCGCAGCCGAGCCCCTCGCGAGCGACCGCGACACTTTTGCCGAGCGCGCCGAACAGGCCCGCCGAAACCGTTCCCTTCTCCTTGTCCACCGACACTCTCATCAGCTGCAGCAGCGGATGACCCGGCGCCTGCACATCGACGGCGAGCACGTCGTTGGCGTCGCGCCCGGCGATGAAGACGTTCGAGCAGACGATCTTGGCCGCATAGCCGGAACCGACGCGGATCAGTTCCGGCGGCGCGAAATACAGCCAGCCGGCGAGTATCGCGGCGGCCAGCACAGCCAGGCCGAGCAGCCATTTGACGAACTTCAAAAGGATCTGCATTTTGAGTTCCCCCGGCGCGCTCGATCTATGTCATCGATTTGCCGCCATTGTTTCGGCAAAATCGCGGCTCTTGTCGAGCGCCGTCAACCGAATATCAACCATGATCGGCGATCACAGGTGCATGTCGCCCAAAAGCGCGCAGCGGTTTTGGGACCACGACATGCACAGACAAAAGAGCCAAGCGCGTCGAAGCGACGCGCTTGGACAGACCGGGCGATCCTGTGGGGTGACCGTCCGGCGGGGCTTGAATGCATGCGTCCCAAAACTGCGCAACGGTTTGGGAAATGCATGAAACGAAGATCCAGGCGCGTCGCGTAAGTCGGTTTCAGACACGCTGCGCCCGGTCGAGGGGCCACCCGCGGAAAGACCCATCAGCGGCCGGCTGAAACCGGCTCGGGAAGTAGCGATGCGCCGTTTCGCGGTCCTCATCACGCTGATGCTGCTTGGTGCCTGCTCGACGGTCGAGGATCTGACGCCATCGTCGTCCAGTGCCGCGACGGTTGCGGTACGCGCGCCCCGTTTTGCCGATTCCGACCCGCATGAATGGGATAGCGGCGCACCGTGGAGCTATGCCGTCCACGGCACCGACGTCTCCAAATACCAGACCTCGATCGACTGGCCGGCGGCCAGGGCCAGCGGCATCTCCTTCGCCTTCATCAAGGCAACCGAGGGCGGAGACCGGTTCGATGAAGCTTTCAACGAGCATTGGAGCCGCACCAAGGCCTCGGGCATCCCCCGCGCCGCCTATCACTTCTTCTACTTTTGCACGCCGGCCGCGACCCAGGCGCGCTGGTTCATCCAGAACGTGCCCAAAGACAGCTCGGCGATGCCGCCGGTCCTCGACATGGAATGGAACCCGAAATCGCCGACGTGCAAGCTGCGGCCCGATCCCGCCACGGTACGCAGCGAGATGAGCACGTTCCTCGAAATCGTCGAAAAACACTACGGCAAGAAGCCGATCATCTACACGTCGCTCGACTTCTTCGAAGATAATGGTTTGTCGGGTTTCCGCGGCTACCCCTATTGGCTGCGCTCCGTCGCCGGGCATCCGCGCCAGAAATACGGCAGCCATCCCTTCACCTTCTGGCAGTATACCGGAACGGGCGTCGTGCCGGGCATGGCCGGAAACGCCGACATCAACGTCTTCAACGGCTCCGAAGCCGCGTGGAAGAAGTGGTTGCGGCAGAACACCCGTTGACACCGGGCCTGCCGCCTGCTTTTCGACACAGCCAATGACAAATGCCTGCAACCGCTGGTAATCTTTTCGGAAGGATGGCGATGCGATTGCGCTTTGGACTTCTCGCGGCGCTGCTCCTGAGCGCCGTGCCGGCGGCGGCACAGCAATGCGGCGGCGATTTCGAGGCATGGAAGCAGGGCGTGGCGGCGGAGGCCAGGGCGGCCGGCGTCGGCGCTGCCGGCCTTGACGCGCTGGAAAACGCCACCCTCGATGAGAAGGCGTTGGCACGCGACCGCGCCCAGGGCGTCTTCACCCAGACCTTCATCGAATTCTCGAACCGCATGATCTCGTCCCATCGGCTGAAGCAAGGTGCGGCCAATCTGCAAAAATATGCCGAGGTCTTTGCCCGCGCGGATCGCGAATACGGCGTCCAGGCGCCGGTCATTGCCGCTTTCTGGGCCCTTGAAACCGATTTTGGCGCCGTGCAAGGCGATTTTCACACACTGAATGCGCTGGTGAGCCTCTCGTATGACTGCCGCCGCCCGCAGTTGTTCCGGCCGCAGATCGTTCCGCTGCTGATCTTGATCAATCGCGGCGTGGTGCCGGCCGACGTGACCGGTGCCTGGGCCGGCGAGATCGGCCAGACGCAGATGTTGCCTTCCGACTATCTCGGCCACGGCGTCGACGGCGACGGCGATGGCCGGGTCGACCTGCGCGGCAGCGCGCCGGACGTGATCATGAGCACGGCCAGCAAGATCCAATCGCGCGGCTGGAAGCGCGACCAGCCCTGGATCGAGGAGGTCCGTGTGCCCGACAACTTGCCGTGGGAGCAGACGGGACGCACCAACAAGCTGCCGTTGACGCAATGGAGCCAGTGGGGCGTTACCAGGCCCGACGGCACGCCGCTTCTCGACAACGGCCTGAAGGCCGGCCTGGCGCTACCCATGGGTCGCAAGGGGCCAGCCTTCCTGACCTACGACAATTTCGACGTCTATCTCGAGTGGAACCAGTCCTTTACCTATGCCCTTACCGCGGCAAATCTTGCCGCCCGGCTGGGGGGCGCTCCGCGATTCGATCCGCGCAACCCCGACCCCGGCCTCGACGGCGAGCAGATGAAGGCGCTACAGACCAAGCTCGAGGCGAGAGGCTATGACGTCGGCACCGTCGACGGCATCCTCGGCACCAACACCCGCGAAGCGATCCGCAAGGAGCAGATGCGGCTGGGCTTTCCGGTCGACGGCTGGCCGACGCCGGAGCTGCTGGCGAGACTGTGAGGGTGGTGAATGGTAAAAGAATAGCACCGGAGCCGCACTTGAGCACCAGAGATGCTACTATTCACTATTCACTATTCACTATTCACTATTCACTATTCACTATTCACTATTCACTATTCACCGCCTCGCCAGCAGGAAATCGATAAACGCTCGCAGCGGCGCGGGAACCGGCCGGGAACTCGCGTGATATAGATAAAAGCCCGGAAATCTAGGCGACCAGGCTTCGAGAAAGCGGATGAGCTTTCCCGCTTCGATCCACGGCCGGACCTGATATTCCAGCATGTACGCCACCCCGACCCCATCCAGAACCGCCCCCATCATCAGGTCCGTATCGTTTACCGTCAGGCCGCCGCTGACGGCCACTTCCAAGGCACGCTGGCCTCGGGCGAACTCCCAGCGGTAGAGATTGCCGCCGCTCGGCCACTGGAAATTGATGCACTGGTGCTGATGCAGGTCCGCGGGATGGCGGGGTATCGGGCGATGCTCCAGATAGCTCGGCGCCGCCACTGCGGCCATCTCGAGTTCCTCGCTGAGCTTCACCGCCACCATGTCCTTGTGCAGCCGCTCACCCAGTCTGATTCCGGCATCGAAGCGACCTTCGACGATGTCGGTGAGCATGTCGTCGACGATGATGGTGAGGGCGATATCGGGATAGGCGCGGCGGAAGTCGCCGAGGATCGGCGCGATGAAACGCGTGGCGGCAATGCGCGGAACATTGATGCGCAGCGAGCCTGCCGGCCGGCCGCGTGATGCATGCGCATCGGCGACGGCCCCTTCCAGTTCGCTGAACGCCGGCGCGATGCGGGCAAACAGCTTCTCGCCCTCAGCGGTCGGCGACATGCTGCGCGTGGTGCGGTTGAGCAGGCGGACACCGAGACGGTCTTCCAGCCCGCGTATCGTCTGGCTGAGTGCTGGAGGCGAAATTCTGAGCTTGGCCGCGGCGCGGACAAAGCTGCCCTCTTCGATGATTGTTGCAAATGCCGTGAGTTCGGAAAACTCGGTTCCGCGCATTATGTACCCCAGGCTTAACAAGTCAGTTAGATAATAGGCTATTCTCTGAGCAATAGCATGCCCCTAGCTATCGCTGGAACGCCGCTCGATCGGGGCGGCCGTATCCAGACGGAAGGAACAGCCATGCATCGTCCACTCGAAGGCAAAACCGCACTTGTGACCGGCAGTTCGCGCGGCATCGGACGCGCCATCGCGGAGGGGCTCGCAACCAAGGGTGCTGCCGTGGTCGTCAACTATGTCGGCAACGAGAAAGCCGCCAGGGAAGTCGTTGCCGCCATTGAAGGGAATGGCGGAAAAGCCGTCGCCATCCAGGCGGACGTCTCCAGCATCACCGACATTCGCCGGCTGTTCGACGAAACCGAAAGGCAGATGGGGCCGATTGACATCGTCGTCGCCAATGTCGGCGTCGCCGTCATAAAGCCGCTCGTCGAGGCTACCGAAGCGGACTTCGATCATGTGTTCGGCACCAATGCCAAGGGCACCTTCTTCACGCTTCAGGAGGCGGCGCGCCGCGTTCGCGACGGTGGCCGCATCATTGCCGTCTCCACTGGTGGAACCAAGATGTTCTTCACGCAGACGGCGCTCTATCTCGGCAGCAAGGGAGCCGTCGAGCAGTTCGTCCGCGTCCTCTCGCGCGAACTCGGCCCGCGCGCCGTTACCGTGAATGCGCTGTCGCCAGGCTTCACCGACACCGACCTGCTTCCGGAGCGGGACCGGGCCGTGGCCGCAGGCATGTCGCCCTTCGGCCGGATCGGAGCACCGCGCGACGTCGCCGATGTCGCGGTTTTCCTGGCTTCGGACGAAGCTCGCTGGCTGACCGGCGAGAACATCCAGGCCGGCGGCGGAGTAGCCTGACTACTCGGGGGCGAAGGGTGAAGGGTGAAGGGTGACGATTCACCGAAGCGGACGGAACGCAAGAACCGCTTCCATTCACTATCAACTAATCCGCCATCGTCTCCAGGCTGGCAAACCCCTGCGGTGCATCGCCTTCGTCGAATGGCGTCGCCACCTCGACGAAAGTATCGGGATAGAAGCCGTTGAACCGTGTCCGGAGCGACAGCGAATAGGCGCCGATATGGCCGATCTCGATCCAGTCACCGGTATCGACGGTTTCGGGCAGCCAGAACGGCCGCGACAGTATATCGACGGAATCGCAGGTCGCGCCACAGACCTTGAACGGCACGATGGTCTTGTCCTCGCCATTGCGCGAGCGGATCGCCGGATCGGGGATGAAGCGTGCCGGCAGCGTGATCTTGCCGGTCCATGAATCCGACAGCGACGCCCAGATGCCGTCATTGATGTAGAGCCTTTTGCCCTTGCGCAGCAGCACGCGCACGATCAGCGACAGGCAGCGCGCCACGATCACCCGGCCGGGCTCGGCCACCAGCTGCATCTGGTCGAATTGGTACTCCTGGAGGTCGCCCGACAGCCGCGACATGATCTGGCCGAGCGACGGCATTTCCGGCTTGCGGCTGTTCGGATCATGACCGTATTCGGCGGGAAAGCCGCCGCCGACATCGAGCCCGGCAATGTCGAAGCCGACGCGGTTGCGCACCCAGTCGGCGGAGGCCAGCGCCCGCTCGTAGGTGTCGGGATCCTCGATCTGGCTGCCGACGTGAAAGCACAGCCCTACCTTGTAGCCGGTCCGGTTCAGCCGTTCGGCCAGTTCGACCGCATTGGCAGGTCCGGCGCCGAACTTCTTCGACAGTTCGTAGGCCGCCGAGCCCTTCGTCTGGATGCGCACGAACACGGTGATGGCGCCCGGGTCGATGTCGAGCGCCCGCACCACCCTGGTCAGCTTGGTGATCTCGTCCTCATGGTCGAGCGAAATGACGCGGATGGCGTATTTTTCCAGCGCCAGCCTGATGTCCGACTGCGCCTTCACCGGGTGCATGTAGAGCATCTCGGCGTCCGGCGAGACGGCGCGCACGGCGGCGAATTCGCCGGGCGAGGCCACATCAAAGGCGCTGACGCCGGCCTCGACCAGCGCGTTGAGCACGATCTGCTCGCCATTGGTCTTGACCGCATAGGCGGTCTTGCCGGGAAACATGCCCATGAACTGTTTGGCGTCCGCCTTCAGCACCTGCGGGCGGAAGCAATAGATCGGATCGTCCGGGCGAAGCGCCAGCGCTGCCTCGCGGGCATTTTCGAATCGCTGCATGGACGAATCCCTTGACTGAGGCTGCGCACAATTAATCCAAGCTAGCGGCTAATGAAAACAATTCTATGTCTCGCCGCCCCGGCTTCGCGGCGCTACGCCGTTCTGTGCGCCGGTTATCAGCGAGCTAGGCCATCGTTCAGGTTTCGGGTGGCCCTTGCAACTGGACCGGGTATGCGTGAACAGATGCCTGAAGAGCACGCATTTCGTCAGGGAGGACGACCAATGGCGATAGCTGCCACCACCACGATGCGCGGGCCGATGGTGCTCAAGGACTGGGCCCAGCTTCTGCTGCTCGGCGCCATCTGGGGCGGTTCGTTCTTCTTTGCCCGCATTGCGGTGTCGGAACTCCCTCCGCTGGTGCTGGTGCTGTTTCGCGTCGCCATCGCGGCGACCGCGTTGCAGCTCTACCTTGCGGTTCGCGGTCCATCCTTTCGCCTCGCCTTCCCACATGCCGGACTGTTCTTCCTGCTGGCGCTCGCCAACAATGTCATCCCTTTCTCGCTGATCTTTGCCGGCCAGACCGAGCTCGGCGCCGGCGTCGCCTCGGTGCTTAATTCGACCACGCCGTTCTGGACGCTGATCCTCGCCAACGCCCTGACCAGCGACGAAAAACTGTCGTGGAACAAGCTTGCCGGCATCGCCCTCGGTATCGCGGGGACGGCGGTGATGATCGGTCCTGGCCTTGTCGCCGGGCTCGGCGGGCCGGTCTGGGCGAAATTCGCGCTCATCGGTGCCTCGGTCTCCTATGCGGTTGCGCTGATGATCGCCCGCCGCTTCAAGGGTGTGCCGTCACCGGTCATTGCCGCCGGACAATTGACCTGCTCGACCATCATCATGATCCCGGTCGTTCTGTTCACCTATGACGCTGCCACTCTGTTTTCGGCTTCGCCGCCGGTATGGGCGGCGGTGCTGGCGCTGGCGCTGCTGTCGACCGCCTTCGCCTACATCCTCTATTTCAACCTCGTCGCCTCGGCCGGCGCCACCAACGCCTCGCTGGTCACGCTCATCGTGCCGGCCAGTGCCATCCTGCTCGGCTTGCTGTTCCTGGGCGAGCGGCTCGAACTGTTCGAATTGGGCGGTATGGCGCTGATTGCGCTCGGCCTCGTCACCATCGACGGTCGCTTGTTCGGGCGGCGTTAGAGCATGTTCCCCAACTCTCAGCTCGAAATCGATTCCGATTTCCGCCGCGGTAGCGCTGCCATTCTCGTTGCTGCCCGGCTTCGCCACAAATTATTCACAGGTCCAACGCCGGCTTTTGACCAAGAGTTTCAATGCCTAACGGCAAACGGCAGGTCGCAAATTCCACAATCTCGTCGCATTGCAGCAAAGTTTCTGCTTGCCTGTGGCACAAATGACCCTAGACTCTCGCCATAGCTCTTAAGAGGAGGCTATGACATGGGACTGACGAGGCCGATCAACGCATTGATGATTTGTGCTGCGTTTGCATTCATCGGCGCCCTCATTATGGGCGTCCTTCCATAAGGCCGCTAAGCGGGGGAAGACCAGCACCGAATACTACAAACCATTGAAAAGGCCGGGCATTTTGCCCGGCCTTTTGCATTCCGCCGATCTTTGACATTCCAAAAAGGAGCTTGCCGCCTTACGCTGCGGCGGATCCCGCCGCCTCGACTTCGTGCGACCTGATGCCGATCATGTGGCAGATGGCGAAGACCAGATCGGCCCGGTTCATCGTGTAGAAGTGGAAATCGCCGACGCCGCGCTCGACAAGGTCCAGCACCTGCTCGGCGGCCACGGCAGATGCCACCAGCGCATGCGTTTGCGGATCGTTCTGCAGCCCATCGAAACGCTCGGCCAGCCATGCCGGCACCAAGGCGCCGCACCGCGCCGAGAAGTTGGCGACCTGGGTGAAATTGTGCACCGGCAATATGCCCGGCACGATCGGTATGTAGATGCCGGCCCGCCGTGCCCGCTCGACATAGCGCTCATAGAGATCGTTGTCGAAGAAGAACTGGGTGATCGCCCGCGTCGCCCCATTGTCGGCCTTGCGCTTCAGCATGTCGAAATCGGTGGCGAAATCCGGACTCTCCGGATGTTTTTCCGGATAGGCCGAGACCGATATGTCGAAATCGCCGGCGCCCTTCAGCGCATCGACCAGTTCGGCGCCATTGGCATAGCCTTCCGGATGCGGCCGGTAAGCCGCGCCGACGCCCTCGGCCGGATCGCCGCGCAGGGCGACGAAACGCTTGACGCCCATATCGGCGAACTCCCGGATCACCGCATCGACCTCGTGGCGCGCCGCGTCGACGCAGGTCATGTGCGCCGCCGGCGTCAGCGACGTTTCGTTGAGGATGCGCTTGACGGTGCGGGCCGTGCGCTCGCGCGTCGAACCACCGGCGCCATAGGTGACCGAGACGAATTTCGGCTTGAGCGGCTCCAGCCGGGTGACCGTGTCCCACAGCCTTGCTTCCATCTCGTCGTTTTTCGGCGGAAAGAACTCGAACGACACCCTGACCTTGTCGCCGATGTCGGGACGGCGGGAGAAGCGGAACTGGTTCATCAGGCGGTTTCCCCTATCGGATACGCATTGGCCGGTTGTCTGTCGTTGGAAGGCTCGGCAATCAGCATGCGCCGATCGCGGCCGAGCCAGAGTTTGACGGTGAGCTTGGCCTCGTTGCCACCGCGCGGTTCGAATTCCTGGCTGTCCTCGAGCTCAAGGCCGGCCTCGGAAAACCAGTCGGCGATTTGCCGGTCGGAAAAGCCGAGGCGCATATGCGCGTGCTCCTCGCGCAAGAACTCCAGCGTGTGCGGCGCGAAATCGACGATCACCAGCCTGCCAGCCGGGCGCAACAGACGCGCCGCCTCTCGGATGGCGCGGGCAGGATCGTCGAGATAGTGCAGCACCTGATGGATGGTAACGAGATCGAAGGCGTCGCGTTCGACCGGCGGGGCGAAAATGTCGCCCTGCCGCACCTGCGCATTCGAAATGCCGGCCTTGTCGAGATTGGCGCGCGCCACCGTCAGCATTTCGCGCGACATGTCGATGCCGATACCGCGCCGATAGAGCGGCGAAAATATCTCGAGCAGCCGTCCGGTGCCGGTGCCGAGATCGAGCATCGACTGGAACGGCCGCTTGCCGACGAGCTTGATGAGGGCTGCTTCGACGGCGCGGTCTGGCACATGCAGCGAGCGGATATGGTCCCAGCTTGCGGCGTTGACCGAGAAATATTCGGCAGCCCGGTCCTGCCGCTTGCGCTTGACCGCGGCCAGCCGTTCGAGATCACGCTCGACCTGCGGATCGGCGCCGCGGATGCCGGAGACCAGCCTGAGCACAAAATCGCGCGACGTGTCGGAATCCGAAAGCCGGAAGAAAGCCCACGAGCCCTCCTGGTAGCGGCCGATCAGCCCTGCCTCCAGCAGCAATTTCAAATGGCGCGAGACGCGCGGCTGCGACTGGCCGAGGATTTCGGTGAGATCTGAAACGGTCAGATCGCCGCGCGACAGCAGCGCCAATATACGCAGCCGGCTGGATTCGGCAGCCGCCTTCAATGTATCTACCATCGTGTCGAGAGCGACATGCATGCGAGCATTCTCTTTGAAAAGATATAAACATATGTTTATGTCGGTTTTGATAGGCTTGCAAGCGCTATGTCGCTTCCGGACAAGAAAATGACGCATGCGCAGCGGATCGCGCAAAGCCGGATGCATCGAGGCGAGGCCCATGTTCGAAACGCGCAGCGGCGAAAAGCTCCTGGAAACCGACCCGGCAACGATGCCGCCGGATGGCCATGTCGTGTTCATCGGCCGCATCGCTTCGCCTTGGATCACGCGGGAGACTTGCCCCAAAAACATGAAGGCCGCGCGGGAGACGGGACAGCCGGCGCACTTGGTCATCGACCCGCTTTATCGTGAGGGCCTGCTTGGGCTGGAACGCGCCAGCCATGTGATCGTCCTGTCCTGGCTGCACCATGCGCCGCGGCAACTGATTATCCAGAAACCCCGCCATGCCATGGAGCCGAAAGGCGTCTTTTCGCTGCGCTCCCCTGCCCGGCCGAACCCAATTGGGCTGCATGTCGCCAGGCTGGTTGCCGTCGATATCGATACCGGCCGCATCGATCTCGATGCCATCGACGTGCTCGACGGCACGCCGGTCATCGACATCAAGCCCTACTTCGCCTCGACCGATGCCTTCGCCGCGGCGACCATGGCCGGGCGGGACGAGTTGTCCAGATCGGACGGGCAGTGAGCGCCCCGACCGGCCGCCGCCGCGCCATCGCCAAGGCACTGACAGCGCTCCTGCCGCTGGCGCCCTATGCCGACATGGAAAAGATCCGTGCCGATGCCGGCGCCGTGCACATGAAGACCTTGCCACCGAGCATTGCGGTGTGGCTGGCGACGATAGCGCATATCCGCCACGCCCATACCGACTACGAAAAGCTGCTGGCCGAAGGCTATGACCGCGATTCCGCGCGCTTCTTCGTCATCGAGCAAACCAACATCGTGCTAACCCGCTGGCGTGCCACCCGTCTGCTCGATGATGAGGACGAGGAATAGAGCGATGGCAGACACACGCGTCGAGTTCTACGGCGCCCCCCTCTGTCCTGCCGGACATCTCCCCCTCAAGGAGGGAGATTGGCCGTCATCGTCGCTTTCGCCAATTTTCGAAGGGATGCAGGAAAAGTGCGATCCCCGAAGCTGCCAATCTCCCCACTTGAGGGGGAGATGTCCGGCAGGACAGAGGGGGGCGCTGTCCTGCCGACGTCAGGCCGGCAACATCGGAACTTTCAAAGCCAGAAACAAAAAAACCGCCTCGGAGGGCGGATCGTTGGAGCCAATTAGCACCATGCCGAAATTAGTAGCATAGCTGCCGGCACAAAGCAAGAACAAAATACGCAGCGCGCGGCTTTGACTGGCTTTGCCGCCTTGCCTAGAAAACAATCAGGCCCGGTAAATCCACTGCTCCGGCACGCGCACCGAAATCTCCTCGCCGGCAGTGATCGTGCCGGGCTTCTCGACCCAGGCGACGAGCCCGCGCAACCGCTTCGCTGCTTTCGGGAACAGCAGCGCGCCGGCCTCGACGTCGGCTATCCCGGCATGCTCGGCGACCGACCTGCCCGCGATCCGGCAAGGCCCGTTCTGCGCGTCGACCTTGACGGTTGCGCCGCCTTTGAAGAACAGCAGCGTGCCGGATGGCAACATCGAGAGGTGCGGCAGGCCTTCGATCACGAGATTGGCGCCGATCCATTCCGGCTTGATCTCGGCGATGCCCATCCGTTCGGCGACGATTGCCAGTTCGTCCGCTGCCACGATCGACAATTGCCGTTCGTTGCGCATCTCGGTGCCGCGCGGATACCAGGGCTCGCGCCCGCCGGAGCGCCGCGTCGTGCCGGCGTGGAAATCGCCATCGATGCCATCGAAGCCGAGCTGCAACGTATCCACTGCCCGTGTCTCGAAATGATCGAACGGTGCGAGGTAAAGCGCTGCCACCCTGGCGGCGAGTTTTCGCGCGGGCACGATCTCGGCCGGAGTTTCGGCTTCGGGAAAAAGATCCGGCATGGGTTCCTGCCTCGCGTGATACGCGCAATTAGCCGCGGTCAGCTCATCAGGTCCAGTCGAAAGCGCTGATGCTCCGATCAAGCGGACTGATGCGATTTGCCAGGCGCGCTCCGATGCGGTGCCGTCCGCGCCGAAATAGTCAGAGCATGCGCAACAGCGCGCCGCCGATCGAGTAGCCGGCGCCGAACGCGCAGAGCAGGCCATAGTCGCCGGCCTTCATGTCGGCATGGTTCTCCGACAGGGCGATGATGGCGCCGGCGGCGGCGGTGTTGCCGAGGCGCTCCAGCACCATCGGCGCGCGGTCATGGTCGACCTCATGACCGAAGGATAGTTTCAGGATCATGGCGTTCATCCGCGCATTGGCCTGATGCAGCCAGAAACGCCGGATCGCTTGCGGCGTCAGCCCGTGCTCGGCTAGGAACTCGACGATGAATTTGTGGCCGGCAACGGTGACTTCCTTGAACACCTTGTTGCCGATCTGCTTGATCAGATTGCCTTCCAGATCGATCATGTACGGATCGTCCTGGGTGGCGCGGGTATAATAGCCGAGATTGGTGCGGATGCTGTTCGACATCTGCGTCCAGGTACGCGTATCCAGCACCTCGAATCGGCCCGGCCGCTTCTCGCCCTGGGCGAGCCCTTCGACGACCATCGACACGGAAGCGTCGCCAAAGATGAAATGCGTCTGCCGGTCGCGAAAATTGAGATGGCCGGTGATGATCTCCGGCGTCGACACCAGCACGCGTTTGTGCGCCCCTGCCCGCACCAGGTTGACGGCGATGTGCAACGCGGCCGCGGCCGACGAGCAGCCAAGCCCCATGTCGAAACCGGCGCCCTTCGTCCCCAGCGCCTGCTGCATCTCGATGGCGATCGCCGGATAGGGCCGCTGATGGTGCGAGGCCGAGCAGATCACCAGGTCGATATCCCCTGGCTTCAGCCCCGCATGATCGAGCGCCTTGCTGGCCGAGGCGATGCCGAACTCGGCCTCCAGCGACAGCGCATCGTCGGGCCGCGCCGGGAAGCGCGGCGCCATGCGGGTCGGGTCGAGGATGCCCTCCCGTTCGATGACATGGCGGGTCTGGACGCCCGAGGCATGGACGATGAAGGCACTGTCCGATTTCTGCAGCAGCGGCTCGCCGGACATCTCGCGGCGGACGTTCTCGATGTCCACCCAGCTGTTGAAGCTGGCGACGAGTTCCTCATTGGTGATCGAAGCCTCGGGGATTTCAACGCCGATGCCGCTGATGATGACGCGATGCATTTTCAGTTCGTCCCGTGCGCAGGCGTTGCGGCTTCATGTCGGCGCCGCAAAAAGCTCGGCGCAACCTCTTTTGCACCTAGCCAGTTTATGCCGGCTTAAATCAAGTCCCTGGAAACGGTCTAAAAGTTCCTAAGCAGCGCGCCGCGCCACGATGAAGAGACGGGGAAAGCGCAGCAACACCTTGCCGCTTGCCGTTTTCGGATAGGCTTCGCTGATCCTGGCCGTGTAGCGCCTCAGGAAAAGCTGCCGCTCGTCTTCGTCGAGCGGATCGAGGAACGGCTTCAGCCCCGTCGACTTCACCCATTCGACGATCGCCTCGGCATTGGCCAGCGGATGGTTGTATATGGTGTGCCAGATATCGAGCCGGTCCGAGAACGGCGACAGAAGGTCGTAATAGAACGAGACCGGCGGCAGCGGCGCGCGAGCCGCGCGCTCGAGCTTTTCGGTGAACGGCATCTCGGCCGCGGTCTCGCGCATCAGCCGGTGCGAGGGCTCAGCCATGTTGTCCGGCATCTGCACGGCAAGCGCGCCGCCGGGCGCCAAAAATCCCATCAGCCGCTGGAAGACTGCCGGATGCTCCGGCAGCCACTGGAACACCGCGTTAGCGAAGATCACGTCGACGGGTTCGGTCGGCTGCCACGCCGCCGCATCCGCCACCGCAAAGCTGACGCCGGGCAGGCGCGCCTTGGCCTTCTCGATCATGTTGGGCGAGGTATCGAAGCCGCTGATTTGCGCCTGCGGCCAGCGCTCGACCAGCAATTCGGTCGAATTGCCCGGTCCGCAGCCAATGTCGACCACCTGGCGCGGTTCTGGCACCGGCACCTGCGCAACGAGATCGCGCGCCGGCCGCGTGCGCTCATCCTCGAATTTCAGGTAGAGGGCGGCGGACCAGTCGGGTCTCACCTTCGCGACTGGGGTCATCGATAGACCTCGCGACGGTCGCCAACTTGAACCACCCAAATTGCGACGGCGCTATCATCGATCCTTGTCAGAATTCGGAATGAGCCCACACGATATTTCCAGAGACCTGCCAGCGGTCCTGTTAGCGCTTCGCCAAGTTCGCGTGGATTATCGCGCGGGGCGAGCCTGTTTTCCAGGAAGTCCACAATCCGACGCTGATCGGACCTTTGCAATCTGGAGATCTCCTTCAGTGCACGCTTCTCGACACGAATTGTCCACACGATCAGCCGTCACTGCGGTCGCTTGCATCGTCCAATCCCAGTCGTTCCTTAACTTCGGCCAGAGAAAGCCATTCACCTTCACCATCGTTAAGGCGCTCGAGGGCGATTAGTCCGTCCTCCAAATCCTGAATTTGCTCGGCAATGGCCTCAACGACTACGTCGTGTTTTGTCCGGCCAGTTTTCCTTGCGACGATCTCGAGGCGTTTTTCCAGCGCGGTAGGAAGCTCCACATTAAGCATGTCTGTCTCCTTCCTGTAATTCTACGAGCAGCCTGGGACGCTTGCAACCAATCCGTTCCCTACCGCGTCAGCCGCTTATACGTCATCCTGTGCGGGTTGACGGCGTCCGGGCCGAGGCGGCGGATCTTGTCCTGCTCGTAATCCTCGAAATTGCCTTCGAACCATTCGACATGGCTGTCGCCCTCGAAGGCGAGGATGTGCGTCGCCAGACGATCGAGGAACATGCGATCGTGCGAGATGATGACGGCGCAGCCGGCGAAGTTTTCTAGCGCGTCTTCGAGTGCGGCAAGCGTTTCGGTATCGAGATCGTTGGTCGGTTCGTCGAGCAGCAGCACATTGCCGCCGGTCTTCAGCATCTTGGCCAGATGCACGCGGTTGCGCTGGCCGCCGGACAGGTTGCCGACCTTCTGCTGCTGATCGCCGCCTCGAAAGTTGAACGACGCACAATAGGCGCGGGTGTTGGCCTCGAACTTGCCGAGCTTGACCACTTCGGCGCCGCCCGAGATTTCTTCCCAGACGGTCTTGGTCGGGTCGAGCGCGTCGCGGCTCTGGTCGACATAACCGAGCTTGACCGTCTCGCCGACGCGAATGGTGCCGGCGTCCGGCTTTTCCTGGCCGGTGATCATGCGGAACAGCGTCGTCTTGCCGGCACCGTTTGGGCCGATGACGCCGACGATGCCGCCCGGCGGTAGCTTGAATTCGAGGTCGTCAATCAAAAGCGTGTCGCCAAAGCCCTTCGACAGGCCCTCGACCTCGATCACCACATTGCCGAGCCGCTCGCCATGCGGAATGACAATCTGCGTGTCGCTCGGACGCCGTTTGTCGGCTGCATCCAGCAGATCCTGGAAGGCCTGGATACGGGCCTTCGACTTGGTCTGCCGGGCTTTCGGGCTGGACTGGATCCACTCGCGCTCGCGGCCGATCGCCCGCTGGCGCGCATCGTCCTCGCGGCCTTCCTGCTTGAGCCGCTTGGCCTTGGCTTCGAGGTATTTGGTGTAGTTGCCTTCGTACGGGATACCGCGGCCGCGATCGAGCTCGAGGATCCAGCCGGTGACGTTGTCGAGGAAGTAGCGGTCGTGGGTGATGATCATCACCGCGCCCGGATAGGCACGCAGATGCTTTTCCAGCCACGCCGTCGTCTCGGCGTCGAGATGGTTGGTCGGCTCGTCGAGCAGCAGCAAATCGGGCTGGCGCAGCAAGAGCTGGCAGAGCGCGACACGGCGGCGCTCGCCGCCCGACAACTTGGTGACATCGGCCTCCTTGGGCGGACAGCCGAGCGCCTCCATCGCCATCTCGACCTGCTGTTCGAGATCCCAGAGGTTGAGCCGATCCATCTCGTCCTGCAGCTTGGCCGACTCGTCCGCCGTCTCGTCGGAATAGTTCATCATCAATTCGTTGTAGCGCTCGATGATGGCGGTCTTGGCCGCGACGCCTTCCATGACGTTTTCGAACACGTTCTTGTTCGGATCGAGTGCCGGCTCCTGCGCCAGGTAACCGACGGTAGCACCCTCGGCCAGCCAGGCCTCACCGCTCCACTCCTTATCGATGCCGGCCATGATCTTGAGGATCGTCGACTTGCCGGCGCCGTTGGGGCCGAGGATGCCGATCTTGGCGTCCGGGTAGAAGGACAGATGGATGTTCTCGAGCACCTTCTTGGTGCCGTAGGCCTTGTTGAGGCCGGCCATGTGATAGATGAACTGGCGTGCCACGCGCGCTTTCCCTGAAAAGTCGACTGATGTCGGATTGAATGGAAGTTGGGGGCTATGTAAGCGATGCGGCCCCGAACGGCAAACAGTTTTGGCCCCAAGCGGATTTGGTCGCACCCACAAACGCTTAGACGCTTCATTTCATGCCGGCACCCAGGCGAAAGCTCCGGTTAACCATTCCGCGTCAAACAATATTGGATGGGAAATCGCTGGCAGCCGCGATTTCGGGGAGAGAGATCGGGCCGTGTTGAACAGTTTCCTGCTTTTTGCCGAAGCGGTTCTCTATTTCGGCATCATGGTCACGCTTTTCCGGTTCAGGGGCCGTATCGGCCTCGGCGTCTTTGTTTGCGCCCTTGGCGTCATGCATTTCCTGGAAACCTATCTCGCCAGCGTCTTCTACGTCGCGCTGCCGTTCGGCATGGCATCGCCAGGTTCGGCCGTGCTGTTTTCCGGCAAGCTGGTCATGCTGCTCCTGCTCTACATCAAGGAGGACGCGGCAACTGTCCGGCAGCCGATTTACGGCCTGCTGCTCGGCAATGCCCTGATGATCGGGCTCGTGCTGATCCTGCGCGTGCATGACATCGCACCGCTGCCCGACGGCAAGCTTCCCGACATCGGCTTCATCGACGAGATGGGCTGGCTGATGGTGTGGGGCACGACGCTGCTGTTCGTCGACGCCATCCTGATCATCCTGCTCTATGAAAAGCTCGGCAAATATCTGCGCAAGGCGCTTTTCACCCGCATCCTGGTCTCCGTCGCCTGCGTGCTCACCTTCGACCAGGCAGGTTTTTTCACGGCGCTGCATTTCGTCACCGGTGCGCCAGTCGCCGTGTTTTTCGGCGGCTGGTTCGCCAAGATGGCAGCGGCCTTTGTCTACAGCACCATGCTGGTCGCCTATATCAGGTGGTTCGAGGCGCGGCAGGTGCCGGCGCCGCGCGGGCTTTCCGACATTTTCGACACGCTGACCTATCGCGAGCGCTATGAGGCGCTGGTCGAGCATGTCGGTCGCGACGGCCTCACCGGCCTGCTGCACAGGGGGCGCTTCGACAGCGACGGCGAGGCCGCTGTGGCAACCAGCCTGCGGACCGCCAGGCCGCTCAGCCTGCTGATCATCGATGTCGACCACTTCAAATCGATCAACGACCGCTTCGGCCACGCCGAGGGCGACAGGGTGCTGAAAGCCCTGGCAATTTTGCTTGGCGAACTTGTCGGGACCGACGATCAATTGTTCAGAATCGGCGGCGAGGAATTCGCCATCCTCGGCTGGCGTCCGCAGCCGCTCGCCAGGCTGCTGGGCGAAACCGTCAGGCAAGCGGTCAAGACTTCCGCGAGCACCAGCCGGTTCGACATTACCGTCAGCGCCGGCATCTCGACGGTCAGCGAGACGACCCGTTGCCTTGCCGATCTCTTCGCGCTGGCCGACCAGCGTCTCTACAAGGCCAAATCCACGGGACGCGATCGCGTTGTCGGCGAACCGGGCGGCAACGAAGCAGACGCCCGCAACACATGGACCAGGCCGGAGCGCAGCGCCGGCGCGTAACACTACCCAGGCCTGCGATTGGCTCAATCAGGATTGTTTGCGCCGCCGCCATGCGCCGATCGCAACCGAAACCGCCATCAGCGCGATCGCCAGCCACTTCAACGCGGTAATAATCGGGCCGGCTTCGATGTCGTAGGCAATGAACAGAAGAATGCCCGGTACCAGCAGGCCGCAGAGCACGAGCGTGATCCGGTTGATCTGCCATGACACTTTTACCGCAAGCGCCTGATCGCCGGGCACGGCGACAAGCGCGGCATGTAGCGACTTCGGCGCCACCAGCGCTGTCGAAAGACGCAGCGAGATAGGCAGGCCGATGCCGATGATCAGGAAGGCGCATGCCGCGAGGAGAAGCGAAAACTTGAGCGCACTGGTTTCGGCCGGTAGCGGGAACAGCAGCGCCGCCAGCGGCAGGAAGACACAGAATATCCCCAGCGCGGCGATGGCGATGAAGATCGCCGCGTTGACCAGCGTGAACAATTGGTACGTGCCGCCGCCGACGGGTTTGGCGAGCGTGGTCATGCGCGCCCACTCCACTTCGGTGTAGGAAAAGCCCGGCCACTCCATATGGCCGTCGCGGATCGCCGTCATGCCCTTGGCCCAGAACGCCAACCGCGCCAGCGCGCCGCTCGTCACGCCACTCATCGCCACCCCCTGCGAATGATACCCCCCCGGGATCATACCATCCCCGGTGCAAAGCGACAGTCGCGTACGGCCTGTTTACTGGAACCCGACGGCATCGACCGCGCCCTTCGGGCAGCCGGCCTTGGCTGTCGGCGCCGAGGCAAGCAGCAGCGCACCGAGCGAAGCGTTGGAAGCGATCGGGCCGGTCAGGCCGAGCGTCAGCTCGCCGATCAGCCGCCTGCCGTTCGAGGGATCGACCACGCAGGAAACGCGGACCCGGTCGCCCGCGCCTTTGCCGAAGGTAACGTCGAAGGTGCTGCGGATCTGATCGGATGTCAGTTGCTTGCCGATGTTCTTGATGAAGAGATCGCGCACTGGCGAAGCGTTCACCGCGCGCATCAGTTTCAAGGCGTCGGAGAAATACTCCTGCTGGCTCTTGCCGTAGCAGGTGCCGTGCTTGATCCACTCGTGCCTTTCGAGTGCGGACGCGGTGCCCGGCATCACCTGGTCGAGTTCCGATCGCGTTTTCGGGTCAAGGGTGACCGGCGGCAAATCCCGCCAGTGCGCCGGATCGTCATTCTCCTTGTCGCTTGCCGCGACCTGACAATAGAAATTTCCATTCGGCTGCGGCCACAATCCATGCAAGGTGAAGTGGGTCGCATCGAAACCGGCGGCGGTCTGCGCCCGGCATTCGGTCTTGCTGGATTTTGTCTCGCAGAAAGCCGGCTGCCAGCTCAGCGCGAAGACATATTCCGGCTTTCCGGACGCCGATGGCTTGTTCGGCTCGGCAGGCGCCGGTGCAGCCGGCATCGTCGACGCGCTGCCGCCCGAAACGTGACCGCAGCTGATCTTGACCCAGCGGCGCTCCGGATCGGCGCCCGGCACGCGAATGAGATAGTGAGTAGGCGCGTCCTTGTTGCCGGCCAGCAGATCATAACTCTGACCAGCCGCGGTCGAGACATTGCCGGGATTCTTGGCGCTCTTGATCGCCTGCGTTGCCGGACAGGCGGCATCGGCGACGAAAGAGCCGGTCATCTTCACATCGGCCCGCGCCGCGCTTGCGCCAGCAAACGCAAGAAACACCGCCCCCCATATCGCCCAAATCCGCATTCCGGCACTCCTCGTGATTCACGCCGCAAGCTAGAAACTTGCGACATGTCAGAATTACGATTTCTTTCGCCGGCCGTAAAAACAATCGCCAGCGCATTGAGAGGCTCCCGCGTGGTCGATCAGGATCCGCCCGCCTCCACCCGTTCCGTCAGGGTGCGCAGCAGATCAAGCGAGGCTTTCAGCGCGTCGGCGTCCATACCCTCCGAAATGCGGTTCGCCCAAACATGCTGGCGTGTGCCGATATTCTTGACCGCTGCCCGGCCGGCATCGGTTATCGACAACAGCTTGGCGCGGCGATGCGCCGGGTTGTCGGCGTAGGCGGCAAGCCCCTCCGCAGCCAGTATGTCGGCCAGCCGCTGTACACTCTGACGGGCGAGACCCATGTCGCGGGCGATGTCGGCCACAGATTTCGGCTCCTTCAAAACTGCACCCAAAACCTGCCAGCGCGCTGCCGTCAGCCCGGTTGGAGCGGCCAGCCGGTCGGCCGCATCCAGAAAACGGCCGTTCATCCTGAACACGGCAAGCACCAGTTCGGTGAGCACATTTGCCGCTTCGGTCCTGGTCGTCATTTCTGGCCGGCCTCGATGGTCGCGACGAAATTATTAACGGCTTTGGCTACGACCTCGGGCTTGTCAAGCATCACCCAATGGCCGCTGCCCGCCACGATCTGGTGCGGAATGTGCGTGCGCAGCCGGTAGAGCGCGGCTGGAGTTTCACTGGCTTCGGTAGCCAATACCAACATAGGCCCGCGATACGCATCGAGTGCCGGCTCCGGGTTCCATTCGGCCAGTGCCTTGCCGACACCTGCCCTCGCGGCCGGATCGACCACTGCCGCATCGGCCAGAACACGCTGGCGAACAGCTGCGTTAGGGCCGGCAATCGACGTGTAATAGGCGTTCAGGACATCACGGCCTTGCGGACCGGCCAGATCGCGGACAAAGCCGTCACGAATCGCCTGCGGCAGCGCACGAGGATCGGTCGCCGGGTCGACGAGCAAGACACCGGCGACCCGGTCGGCATGGCTGGCGGCATAAGCGAGCGCCACGCCACCGCCGCCGCTGTGCGCGACAATGAGAAACCGCTTCAGGCCAAACGCGTCGGCCACGGCACCGACATCCATTGCACGACCGTCATAACCGTAGTCACCGTCCTGCGCCGGCGCGGAGGCGCCATGACCGCGAAAATCGAAGGCTACCGCAACACGGCCTTGGACGGAGAGCTGCATCACGCGGTCCCAGTGGGAAGCGCGGCTGCAATCTCCATGCAGGAACATGATCGGCAGGCCATTGCCGGCCTTGATCCTATAAGTGGCAAGCTGGCCTTGCGGGCCTGGAACAGTGGACGTCATCATGGTCATCTCCCTGGTTTCCTGACTGAACGCAGCAATCCTGACAACAGGGTGGCCGTCGTGAAGGCGAAGCCTGCCAGCAAGATTGCACGCCGCGAAATGGCCCCGGTGGTTTTCACAGTCATACCCGCAATCTGCCGCTGACAATTTGACAGTATGCTGTCATGTAATCACATTGACAGCATCCTGTCAATTACCGTCGAATGGGTGCCTACGTCTCTTGACGTCGATCGCCGCGTCGCCCAACTGTCGCCGACGGGAGCGAGACATGCCATTTGACAAGCAGAGGATGCTGGCATCGCCGACCGGCGCCGAGCTCAACCTTTATGTGAAACACGCCACTGGCCAACCGCACGCCATTGTCCAGATCAATCACGGGCTGGCCGAGCACGCGGCGCGCTATGCCCGCTTCGCCGATTTCCTCGGCGAGCGCGGCTACCAGGTCTACGCGCACGACCACCGTGGCCACGGCGTCACCAAGGCGCCCGATGCGCCACCGGGCAGGTTCGCCGATGCGGATGGCGGTGCCAAGGTCATCGCCGATGTCGCCGCCGTCCATGATCTCATCGCCAGGGAACAACCTGGCCTGCCGGTCATCGTCTTCGGTCACTCCTTGGGCGCGTCGGTCGCGCTGAACTTTGTCCTCCGCCACTCGCCACGCATCCATGCCGCCGCGATCTGGAACGGCAATTTCTCGGCCGGATTGCTTGGCTACATCGCGCTGGGCATGCTTGCCTGGGAAAGGTTCCGGCTTGGCTCAGACGTGCCGTCGCGCATGCTGCCCCGGCTGACGTTCCGGGCCTGGGGCAAGGCAGTGCCCGATCGCCGGACGCCATTCGACTGGCTGTCGCACGATGCCGTTGAAGTCGAGAAATACATCGCCGATCCGCTCTGCGGCTGGGACGCATCGGTGTCGATGTGGCAGGACATCGTCAAGATGACGCTGCATTGCGGCAGCGACCGCAATTTTTCCGGCGTGCGGCGCGACCTGTTCGTCAATCTGGTCGGAGGCGAGCAAGATCCGGCCTCGGACGGCGGCAAGGCGGTCAGCCATCTTGCCGGCCGGATGCACATGATGGGTTTTTCGAATCTCGTTTCAAAGGTTTACGCCAAAACCCGCCATGAAAGCCTGAACGAGATCAACCGAGACGTCATCATGGAGGATTTTGCCGCCTGGGCCGACCGCGTGCTGAGGGCACAGTGATACTGGCCCATTGCAAGGGCCGTGACAGCGGCGCGCGGGATTGATAGAGGCTGCGCTTTCGACCAACCATGGTGATCCATGACTGAGCCGCCGCTCAAAGGCATCCGCGTCATCGAACTCGCACGCATCCTTGCCGGGCCATGGGCCGGGCAGCTGCTTGCCGACCTCGGCGCCGACGTGATCAAGGTCGAGAGCCCGGACGGCGGCGACGACACCCGCAAATGGGGACCGCCCTTCGTCATCGGCCATGACGGCGAGAACCTTTCAGCCGCTTATTACCATTCCTGCAACCGCGGCAAGCGCTCCATCGCTATTGACTTCTCGACGCCCGAGGGTGCCGAGACGGTGCGCCGGCTGGTCGCGACATCGGATGTGCTGATCGAAAACTTCAAGGTCGGCGGACTGAAGAAATACGGCCTCGATTATGACAGCCTGAGGAAAATCAACCCACGGCTGATCTATTGCTCGATCACCGGTTTTGGCCAGTCGGGGCCGTACGCGCCGCGCGCCGGCTATGATTTCATCATCCAGGGCATGGCCGGCATGATGTCGATCACCGGCGAAGCCGGGCGCGAACCGCAAAAGGCGGGCGTCGCTATATCGGATGTTTTCACCGGGCTTTATTCGGTCATCGCCATCCAGGCGGCGCTTCGCCATGCCGAGAAGACCAGCGAAGGCCAGCATATCGACATGGCGCTCTACGACACCCAGATCTCGACGCTCGGCAACCAGAACCTCAACTACCTCGTCTCCGGACAGTCGCCGGTGCAGATGGGCAATGCGCATATGAACATCGCGCCCTACGAAGTGGTGCCGGTGAAAGATGGCCACATTATCCTGGCGGTCGGCAATGACGGCCAGTTCGCAAAGTTCTGCGCTGCCGTCGGCCTCGACGAGCTGGCGTCGAATCCTGACTTCGCCACCAATCCCGCCCGCGTCGCCAACCGGGCAAAGCTGCGCGAGCACATGATAGAGGCGCTGAAGGCCTTCGATCGCGATCCGCTGCTGGCCAGGCTCGAAGCCGCCGGCGTGCCGGCCAGCCCGATCAATAACATCGGCCAGATGTTTGCCGACCCGCAGACCATAGCGCGCGGCATGCGGCTCGACCTCGATGACGGCCATGGCAATCTCTTGCCCTCGGTGCGGGCGCCGATGGTCATGTCCGGCACGCCGCTGGTCTATGAACGTCCGTCACCGCGTCTCGGCGAACACACCGAAGAAATCCTTGCCGAACTGGAGAGGTCAGGAAAATGAAGACCGGCGGACAACTCATCGTCGATGCGCTCGAAGCCAACGGAACGGACCGTATCTATTGCGTGCCCGGCGAATCCTATCTGGCGGTGCTCGACGCGCTGCACGACTCGCCGATCCGCACCATCGTCTGCCGCCAGGAGGGCGGTGCCGCGATGATGGCCGACTGCCACGGCCGCCTGACCGGCAAGCCCGGCATCTGCTTCGTCACCCGCGGCCCAGGCGCCACCAATGCCTCGGCCGGCATCCACATCGCGATGCAGGATTCGGTCCCCCTGATCCTGTTCATTGGCCAGGTCGCCAGCCACGCCAAGGGGCGCGAGGCTTTTCAGGAAGTCGACTACGTCAGGTTCTTCGGTGATATCGCCAAATGGGTGGTCGAGATCGACGACGCCGCACGCATCCCCGAATTCGTCACGCGGGCCTTTTCGGTGGCGACCTCCGGCCGGCCCGGCCCGGTCGTCATCTCGCTGCCCGAGGACATGCTGACCAGCCTCGCCGAGGCACCGCAAGCCCGGCATTACACCCCTGTCGAGACGCGGCCCGGCGAAGTCGAGCTCGACGCGCTGGAGGTGTTGCTCAACAAGGCAAAGCGGCCCTTCGTCATCCTTGGCGGTACGCGCTGGGATGCGCAGGCTGTTGCCCAGATGCGGACGATAGCCGAAGCCTGGTCGCTGCCGGTCGGCTGCTCCTTCCGCCGCCAGATGCTGTTCGACCATCTCCACCCGAACTATGCCGGCGATGTCGGCATCGGCATCAACCCCAAGGTAGCAACCGCCATCAAGCAGGCCGACCTTGTGCTGCTCATCGGCGGCCGTATGGGCGAGATGCCGTCATCCGACTACACGCTGCTGAAGAGCCCCTACCCCGACCAGACGCTGGTCCATGTCCATGCCGACGCCGGCGAGCTCGGCCGCGTCTACCGGCCGGCGCTGGCGATCAATGCCTCGCCTGCCGCTTTCGTCGAAGCCTTTGCCCGACGCAAGCCGGCTGCAACGCCGGTGTGGGCGGCTGAGGCAGCGAAGCTGCACGTCGCCTATCTCGACTGGTCAACGCCTCCCGAGAGCGGCCCCGGCGCCGTCCAGATGGGGCCGATCATGAATTATCTCGAAACGATACTGCCGGACGACGCCATCCTCACCAACGGCGCCGGCAACTACGCCACCTGGGTGCATCGTTACCATCGCTTCCGGCGTTTCGGCACGCAGGCAGCACCCACATCCGGCTCGATGGGCTACGGGACGCCGGCGGCGGTCGCCGCCAAGCAGCTCTATCCGGATCGCGACGTGATCGCCTTTGCCGGTGACGGTTGTTTCCTGATGAATGGACAGGAATTCGCCACCGCCGTGCAATACGCACTGCCGATCGTCGTCATTGTCGTCAACAACGGCATCTACGGCACGATCCGCATGCACCAGGAGCGCGAATATCCCGGCCGTGTCGTCGCCACGGATTTGAAGAATCCCGACTTCGCGGCGCTCGCGCGTGCCTATGGTGGTCATGGCGAAACAGTCGAGAAGACCGCCGACTTCGCGCCGGCCTTCGAACGCGCCCGCGCCAGCGGCAAACCGTCGATCGTCGAGATCAGGCTCGATCCCGAGGCAATCACGCCGACGCGGACCATGACCCAGATACGGGACAGGGCCTGAGCGCCAACGGGATAGGTCGAATCCCTTCCCAAACTTCAACAGGTTGATGCAGCGCTATGATCGCTGCGCTACATCGTCGACGGCGCCTTTTCTATCTGCCCGCGGATCTCGCCATCCGCGTGGGCCGCGGTGTGGATGTTGACGTAGTACTTGCCCGCCTCCAGGTCGGTCGCCTGGGCATCGGTCAACGTCGCCGAGCCCTTGATCGGGCTCCTCAGCTTGCCTTCGAACGGTATCACCGGGTCGGCGTTTTCGCCCTTTGCCGCCGGACCGTGAATGTGTGCGGCCTTCGCCGGCCCGCTGAGGCCGGAATATCTCACTGTCCAGCTGAGTTTCTTGGTTGTGGTGTTGAACCTGAGCGTGGCGGTGCCCTTGCCCTTCGTTGTGACGGGTGGGCTCTGCTGAGCACCATCGAGCGTCGCCGTCATCTTTATGGTTTCGGCCAGGGCCGGTGAAGCAGAGAAGATGGCTGCAGAAATGGCCAGCGCCGAAAGCATCGGCGTGAAGGACTGGATGCGCATGGAAACCTCCGTTGTGACACCCTTGAGGCGGATGCACCGGCACAACGATTTTGCGAGCGGATGTTTCCGCCGGTAACGTTCATTTTACATCCCACTAAAAAGGGGCGGTCGCCCGCCCCTTTTCCGCTACAACCCAGTTTGACAGCCCTATTTGATGGCCTTGTCGGTAATCGCCGTCGTGTAGGCGCCGGTAGGCTCCTTGCTGATGATCTTCTGGTCGAGCAGCGCCTTGGCGGTGCGCTCGTAGGTCGCCGGATCGAGCTTGCCATCGGCATTGTCGATCAGCTTGGCGACTTCGCCCATCATGCGTTTCTGGTGATTCTCGTCCTGGCCGCCATTGTCCATGACGATGCCGGCCGCCTCGTCGGAATTGTCGACGGCGTATTTCCAACCCTTCATCGAAGCGCGCACGAAACGCACCATCTTGTCCTCGAAGGCCGGATCCTTAAGCTTGTCCTCCAGGGCATAGAGCCCGTCTTCGAGCAGATCGTTGCCCATGGCGGAATAGTTGAAGACGGTCAGCTCTTCCGGCTTGTAGCCGGCGTCGATGAGCTGCCAGTACTCGTTATAGGTCATCACCGAAATGCAATCCGCCTGCTTCTGGATCAGCGGCTGCACGTCAAAGCTCTGCTTGAGCACGGTGACGCCGTCCGGCCCGCCATCGGTCTTGAGGCCAAGCTTGTTCATCCAGGCATAGAACGGATACTCGTTGCCGAAGAACCAGACGCCGAGCGTGTGGCCCTTGAAGTCGGCTTCTGTCTTGACCGGCCCGTCCTTCGGGCAAACCAGCTCCATACCGGCTTTCTTGAACGGCTGGGCGATGTTGACCAGCGGCACGCCCTTTTCGCGGGCAGCCAGCGCGCCGCCCATCCAGTCGACGATGACGTCGGCACCGCCGCCGGCGATGACCTGCTCCGGCGCAATATCGGGACCGCCGGGCTTGATCTCGACGTCGAGGCCTTCGGCCTCATAGAAGCCCTTGTCCTTGGCGACATAATAGCCGGCGAACTGTGCCTGCGTGACCCATTTCAGCTGCAGTGTCACCTTGTCTGCGGCCATCGCCTGGAACGCGGCAAGCGACATCGCGCCGGCCAGCATCGAAACAACTAGTCTTTTCATGTTTTTACCCTCTGAAGTTAGCGCCCTAAACCCACCGCCCCTATCCACCACGGACAGAGGGATGCCAAAACGTGATTGCTCTCTCGAAAAAAGCGACCACGCCATAAAAGACCGAACCCGCAAGTGCTGCAACTGCGATTTCGGCCCACACCATGTCGATGTTCATCCGCCCGACTTCCGTCGAAATGCGGAACCCCATGCCGACCACCGGGGTGCCGAAGAACTCGGCGACGATGGCGCCGATCAGCGCTAGCGTCGAATTGATCTTCAACGCATTGAAGATGAAGGGCGCGGCCGCCGGCAGCCGCAGCTTGAACAGCGTCTGCCAATAGCTCGAGGCATAGGTGCGCATCAGGTCGCGCTCCATATGGCCGGAGGCGGCAAGCCCGGCGACGGTGTTCACCAGCATCGGGAAGAAGGTCATGATGATGACCACCGCTGCCTTCGACTGCCAGTCGAAGCCGAACCACATGACCATGATCGGCGCGACGCCGATGATCGGCAGCGCCGATACCATATTGCCGATCGGCAAAAGCCCGCGCCGCAGGAACGGCACGCGGTCGGCGGCGATGGCAACGAGGAAGCCGGCGCTGCTCCCCACTACATAGCCGAAGATGACCGCCTTGAAGATGGTCTGCCTGACATCGGCCGCCAGCACCGGCAGCGAGCCGACGATGCGGGCACCGATGGCGCTTGGCGGCGGCAACAGGATGAAGGGAATGCCGGCACCACGCGTCACCGCTTCCCAGATGATCAGGATCCAGGCGCCGAAGATGGCCGGAATGATCAGGCGCAGGGCGGTTGACGCCCAGCGCGATATCGGGCGAAACGACGACAAGACCGTTACGCAGCGCCAGGCCAAAAACCATGCCGCGGCGAGCAGCAGATAGAAGGATGCGCGAGCGCTGCCCTCATTGCCGGTTATGCCGGCGAGCAGCATCCACGCCGCGCCATGCGCGCCAAGGAACAGCAACACCACCCCGATCATCGGTGGAAAGTTGTCGGCCTCGATTGCCACGAGCAGCAGAATGAAAATCGAAACCGTAGTCGCTATGCCATAACCGGGCGTAGCACTGACGAGCGGCAAAACAAGCAGCGCGCCGACAAACAGGACAAGCGCGGCATACCCCTGCCAGGATCGAGGCGTGATTGAGGAAAGGCTCAGGATGGAGCTCATGCCGGCCTCCCGCCCATGGCGCGGTCGACAAGGCGCCCGGCAATGCCGACCAGCATAACCAGCAGCGCCGCCACCACCGACCCGGCGACCAGCGCCGACCAGATGTCGATGGTCTGGCTGTAATAGGCGCCGGCGAGCAGTTTGGCGCCGATGCCGGCGACGGCGCCGGTCGGCAGCTCGCCGACGATGGCGCCGACCAGGCTGGCGGCCACCGCCACCTTCATCGAGGTGAACAGGAACGGCACCGAGGCCGGCACCCGCAATTTCCAGAAGGTCTGCGAAGGACTGGCATTATAGGTGTGCATCAGGTCGAGATGGGTAAGCTCGGGCGAGCGAAGCCCCTTCACCATGCCGACCGCCACCGGGAAGAACGACAGATAGGTCGAGATCAGTGCCTTCGGGATCAGGCCGGTGATTCCGACAGCGGCCAGCACAACGATGATCATCGGTGCCACCGCCAGGATCGGAATGGTCTGCGACGCGATGATCCACGGCATCAGGCTGCGGTCGAGCGTCGCCACATGCACGATGCCGACGGCGATGACGATGCCGAGCGCCGTGCCGAAGGCAAAGCCGAGCAGCGTCGACGACAGCGTCACCCAGGCGTTGTAGACAAGGCTGCGGTTCGAGGTGATGCTGCGCAGAAAGGTGTTTTCGAAAAAATTCACTGCCACCTGATGCGGCGCCGGCAGCGTCGGCTTCGGCTGCGCCAGCGTCTTGCCGATGAACTCGACGACGCCGGGTGTCTGATTGGCGCGGCGGTCGAGATCGCGCTGGAACGGCGTGTTGAGGATGACAGCCATGACGTACCAGACGACGACAACGCCCAGGAGGATCGAGGTCACCGGAACGATCTTGTCGCGAAACGAGTCCATTCTAGCAGGCCTCGCCGGGTAAGCGCCCTCCTCTCCCCAACGGGGAGAGGGTGGCTGGAGCGAAGCGGAGGCCGGGTACTTTCGCCCCGGCAATCGTTTCTTTCGTCATCCTAGGGCGGAGCAGCCGCGAAGCAGCGTGTGTAAAGGGAGCGCCCAACCACGCCTTCGTCATCCTAGGGCGCAGCAAGGAGCGAAGCGACGCGGCGCAGACCCTAGGATCCATGCCGTTATCTTCCCGCTCCGAAGCGGTGCTGAAAATGGCTCCCTCTCTGGAAGGAACGGCGCTTGCTGTGGCTTGCCCGGCGCTTATTCTCGACCGCTTGCGCGTTTCGGCCGACGTCACGGAATGGATCCTAGGGTCTGCGCACGCCGCTTCGCGGCAGCTCCGCCCTAGGATGACGACAGCACGGTTAGCGCCTCCCTCGCGAGGACGATGCACCTCCTGTGTCGAACGCGCAAGCCCGTTCCGCGCCGCCTCAATCATCATAGCTGTGCCCCGCCCTCAGCCCGTCCCGCACCCGTGCGGCGATGGCCAGGAACTCCGGCGTCTCGCGGATATCGAGCGGCCGCTTTTTCGGCAGCGTCGATTCTATGACGTCGCTGACACACCCCGGGCGCGGCGACATGACGACGATGCGCGTCGACAGATACACCGCCTCGGGGATCGAATGCGTGACGAAGCAGATGGTCTTGTTGGTTCGTTCCCAAAGCTCCAGCAGCTGTTCGTTGAGGTGATCGCGCACGATCTCGTCGAGCGCGCCGAACGGCTCGTCCATCAACAAAAGGTCGGCGTCGAAGGCGAGCGCCCGCGCGATCGAGGCGCGCTGCTGCATCCCGCCCGAGAGCTGCCAGGGGTATTTCGTCTCGAAGCCGCTGAGGTTGACGAGGTCGAGGGTTCGCTTGATGCGCGCCGCCTGCTCCGCCCTGGACAGGCCCATGATCTCCAGCGGCAGCGCTACGTTGCGCTCGATCGTGCGCCACGGATAAAGTGCGGCCGCCTGAAAGACATAGCCATAGGCGCGGCTCTGGCGCGCCTGCTCGGGCGTCATGCCGTTGACGGAGATGGCTCCCGATGTCGGCTTCTCCAGATCGGCGATCACGCGCAGCAAGGTTGTCTTGCCGCAGCCGGAGGGCCCGATGAAGGACACAAATTCGCCCTTGCCGATGGTCAGGTCGACATTAGACAGCGCCTGCACCGGACCATCGTTGGTCTGGAAGGTCAGGCCAAGCTTGCTTGCCGAAACAACGGCTGGCGATACTCCCGTCATCGGCCGTAGCCTGTCGCTTCCGGCCACTGCGGCGCCGGCCGGAATCCCATTGATTTTACCCCGATGTTGCTTTCCACTCGCCCAGTCCTACTCGCCCCAGTTTTACTCGCCCCAGTTCGACGCGCCCTTGTCCCATCAGATAGACGCCCGGAGTTGCCCCGATGTCGCCCAAACCGACGTGCCATCTTATCCGCCCTGAAAGCTCTTATGAAGGCAAACAGGGCCTGAGTTATTTCGCCGGCATCGCCGCCGAAACAGTCGGCTCGTCCGGCATCTGCATGCATCTGCTGACCATGCCGCCGGGTGCCCGCGCCAAGGCGCATTTGCACGAAAACCATGAAACCGCGATCTATGTGCTCTCCGGCGAAGTCCATACCTGGTATGGCGACCGGCTTGAACAGCATATCGTGGTCAAGGCCGGCGATCTTTTCTACATTCCGGCCGGCGTGCCGCATCTGCCGGCCAATCTGAGCGACAGCCCCGCCTCGGCGGTCATTGCCCGCACCGATCCCAACGAACAGGAAAGCGTCGTCCTGCTGCCGGCACTGGACGGGTTGGTCGCCTGAAGCCGGCATCGAGGCGGCGGCCGTCATCGGCACCGTCACGAACATGATTTCAGCGGCCCTATCTCATCAAGGCCGGGGATGGTCACGAAGAAACCGTCCTCTCGTTTGTTGACGACCTTGACGACATCCGTGGTCGTCCCCTCCTCGCCCTCGGCGAAACAGGTGGAGTTCAACAACTGGGTGCCAGGCATCGTCGTCAATCGCTGTGCGAACTCGCAGCCGCTGCCATAGGTTTCGACGCCGTCGGCGGTCAGCACGACATAATCGTCGCTGTCCTGATAACCGAGCCGTACGCCAGCGCAACCGACCCCATTGCCATAGGAGCCGGCAAGGACGTCAGCCGCCGCCGGCCGGGCGGCAAGGATCACCGCGGCCAGTGAGATAATCGCACCGTGGCTCGCCAAGCTCAAACGCCCGTCGCCGGGATGCCTGTACGTTCCACCTTGCGCGGCGCGGAAATCTCCTTCCAGGTCGACAGTGCCCGGTTGACCGCCGCGTTCGGCTCACGAGCGACGAACTCGCCATGGCCGGGCTTTGCCTTCACCTCGTTTTCCTCGATGGACAGTTCGCCGCGCGAAAAGACGAAGCGCGGCAGGCCGGTCACCTCGAAACCTTCGAAGACGTTGTAGTCGATCACCGACTGCTGCTTCTTGGCCGTGATCTTCTTCTTGCGCTTCGGGTCCCAGACGAGGATGTCGGCGTCCGCGCCTTCGACGATGGCGCCCTTCTTCGGGTACATGTTGAGTATCTTGGCGATGTTGGTCGAGGTCACCGCGACGAACTCGTTCATCGTCAGCCGGCCGGTGTTGACGCCGGTCGTCCACAGTACCGGCAAACGATCCTCGAGCCCGCCGGTGCCATTCGGAATCTTGGTGAAGTCGCCGACGCCGTTGCGCTTCTGTTTGGTGGTGAAGGCACAATGGTCGGTCGCCACCACTTGCAGCGACCCGGCCTGCAGGCCGGCCCACAGCGAATCCTGGTGCCATTTGTTGCGGAAGGGCGGGCTCATGACACGGCGCGCCGCATGGTCCCAGTCCTTGTTGAAATACTCGCTCTCGTCCAGCGTAAGATGCTGGATCAGCGGCTCGCCGAACACCCGCATGCCTTTCTGCCGCGCGCGGCGGATGGCCTCGTGCGCCTGCTCGCAGGAGACATGCACGACATACAGCGGCACGCCAGCCATGTCGGCGATCATGATGGCGCGGTTGGTCGCCTCGCCTTCCACTTCCGGCGGGCGCGAATAGGCGTGCCCCTCCGGGCCGTTGTTGCCCGCCGCCAGCAGCTTCTGCGACAGGGCGGCCACCACGTCGCCATTCTCGGCATGGACCAGCGGCAGCGCGCCAAGATCGGCGCAGCGCTGGAACGACGAATAGAGCTCGTCGTCGTCGACCATCAGCGCGCCCTTGTAGGCCATGAAATGCTTGAACGAGGTAATGCCCCTGTCGACGACGGTGGCCATTTCGTCGAACACCTGCTTGCCCCACCAGGTGATCGCCATGTGGAAGGAATAATCGCAGGACGCCTTCGAGGTCTTGTTGTCCCACATCTGCAGGGCCTCGAGCAGCGATTGCTGCGGCGATGGCAGGCAGAAATCGACGACCATCGTCGTGCCGCCTGCAAGGGCCGCGCGGGTGCCGGATTCGAAGTCATCGGCCGAATAGGTGCCCATGAACGGCATTTCGAGATGGGTATGCGGGTCGATGCCGCCCGGCATCACATAGCAGCCGCTGGCGTCGAACTCATGGTCGCCGTGAAGATTGGAACCGATGGCGACGATCTTGCCGTGCTGCATCAGCACATCGGCCTTCCAGATGCGGTCGGCTGTGACGATGGTGCCGTTTCGGATGACTTTGGTCATTTTCTTGTTCCCTTGTTCTCTCGCGCTTCTTGTGAGCGTCTTGTTGGTGTTACAGGTGGGGTCAGGACCAACGGGGCTGTAAATGGCCTCTACATGACTCCAACTTCCCGCAGTATCTCTTCGATACACCCGTCGAAAGATTCCGCCAGATCTCCGGTCGAAAACCGCAGCACACGATAGCCCTGCCGGCCAAACCATGCATCGCGTATCCGATCCTTGTCCATTTGCTCCGGCGTGAAGTGATGGTCTCCGTCTACTTCGATGACGAGGTTCTTCTCATGCAGAACGAAGTCCGCAATGTAAGGCCCGATCGGCGCCTGCTTCCTAGCATGCAGGCCGTAGAGATGACGGAACTCTTTCAATTCCGACCAGAGCTTGCGTTCGCCATCCGTCATGTTTCGGCGTAATGCCCTGGCACGTTTGATGGCGGCGGGGTCGATACCGGTCGGTGCCAAAACGAGTACCCCCACCCTCAATCTCTTCCCGCAAAGGCAGAGAAATCGCGCACGAATTTTTTGCGAAGAGAGACCCCCACCCTAACCCTCCCCACAAGGGGGAGGGAATGCTGCCGCGCAATCCGACTTACGACCTTGGCGTTGGAAACGTTGGTAATTTGCCGCAAATCGGCGCTGACAGAAGTTCCCTCCCCCTTGTGGGGAGGGTTAGGGTGGGGGTCCCTCTTCGCAAGAATCCGTCTGGTCCAGCCCAAACCTCTCACCCTACGATCTCCGCCGTGTCGACCACCGCATGGAACAGCACGTCGGCGCCGGCCGCTGCCCATTCCTTGGTGATTTCCTCGGCCTCGTTGTGGCTGAGACCGTCGACGCAAGGGCACATCACCATTGCGGTGGGCGCAACGCGGTTGATCCAGCAAGCGTCATGGCCGGCGCCCGAGACGATATTGCGATGCGTATATCCCAAGCGCTCCGCCGCATCCCGCACAGCCTTGACGCAGCCCGCGTCGAAGGTGACCGGGTCGAAGTGGCCGACCTGCTCGATTTGATATTTGATGTCGAGCGCATCGCAGATCGTGTCGATGCCTTCGCGGATGCGCCCGTCCATGGCGTCCAGCACCTCCTTTTCCGGCGAGCGGATGTCGATGGTGAAGACGGTGCGCCCGGCGATGATGTTGCGCGAATTCGGATATGCCTCCATATGGCCGACCGCGCCGACGGCGTCGGGTTGGTAGTCCATGGCGATCTCGTGCACCAATTCGATCACCCGCGCCATGCCGAGCCCGGCATTGCGGCGCTTGGGCATCGGCGTCGAGCCGGTGTGCGCCTCCTTGCCGGTCAGCGTCACCTGTAGCCATTTCAACCCTTGCCCATGGGTGACGACACCGATGTCGATGCCCTCGTCCTCGAGGATCGGGCCCTGCTCGATATGCAATTCGAAGAACGCGTGGATCTTTCGGTCACCGACTTTCTCGGTGCCCTTCCAGCCGATCCGTTCGAGTTCCTCGCCGAATTTCTTGCCGTCCTTGTCGACATGTGAATAGACGTCGGCCTGGTCGAGCACGCCGGCGAATACCCCGGACGCCATCATTGCCGGCGCAAAGCGGGCGCCTTCCTCGTTGGTCCAGTTGGTGACGACGATCGGGTGCTTGGTCTTGATGCCGAGATCGTTGAGCGAGCGCACGACCTCCAGGCCGCCGAGCACGCCGAGCACGCCGTCATATTTGCCGCCGGTCGGCTGGGTGTCGAGATGGCTGCCGACATAGACCGGCGGCAGGCTGGGGTCGGTGCCTTCGCGGCGGGCAAACATCGTGCCCATCTCGTCGACGCCCATTTCGAGCCCCGCCTCATCGCACCAGCGCTTGAACAGGTGCCGCCCTTCGCCGTCCTCGTCGGTAACGGTCTGGCGATTATTGCCGCCGGCAATGCCGGGGCCGATCTTCGCCATCTCCATTATCGAATCCCACAAACGGTCTGAATTGATTCGCAGATTCTCGCCGGGGGCGGCCATATAAAGTCCTCTTCTATTGCGCGGCGTCCCCCTCCCCCTTGAGGGGAGGGTGGCCGCGAAGCGGTCGGGTGGGGTCGCCGAACATACGCGCGACCTTCTCCTTGACCACCTGCGCGACATGCCAAGCGTTGTTTATGACATCGGGCTCATCGACACGAAAGATATCGAACCCAAGCGATCGCAGATAGGCATCGCGGACGGCGTCGTGCCGTTTGCCCCCTTCCTGTTCGTGCAAGTCGCCATCCACTTCCACCACCAGCTTTACAGCGAGGCAAGCGAAGTCGACGATATACGGTCCGATGGGGCACTGGCGCCGGAACTTGATGCCGGCCGATTTCAGCTCGCGCAGTTCATACCAAAGCAGGGATTCGCCCTTGGTCGCGTGAACTCGAAGCGCCCGTGCCTTTTGGCGCATTTCGAAGCTCACACGGGTACGGGGCATCAGAAACGACCTCGCAGCAAAAGATCAGGTGGGCGCACTGCCGCACCGACCCCACCCGGCCGCTTCGCGGCCACCCTCCCCTCGAGGGGGAGGGAAAGCTGCACCTGGTTCAATCCACCGCCCTCAGCACTTCGCGCACGTGGTCGATCAATTCGTTGATCTGGCCTTTGGTGATGATCAGCGGCGGCGACAGCGCGATGATGTCGCCGGTGGTGCGGATCAATGCACCGCGCTCGAACGCCTTCACAAAGGCCGAGAAGGCGCGTTTCGTCGGCTGCCCGGCGATCGGCGCCAGTTCGATCGCGCCGATCAGGCCGATGTTGCGGATGTCGATGACGTTCGGCTCGCCCTTCAGCGAATGCAGCGCGTCCTCCCAGTACGGCGCCAGTTCCTCGCCGCGCGTCAGCAGCCCCTCTTCCTTGTAGGTGTCGAGCGTGCCCAGCGCCGCGGCGCAGGCGATCGGATTGCCCGAATAGGTGTAGCCGTGGAAGAACTCGATCATGTGCTCGGGCCCGGTCATGAAGGCGTCGTGGATTTCCTTCTTCACGAACACCGCGCCCATCGGGATGACGCCGTTGGAGACGCCTTTGGCGGTGGTCATGATATCGGGCGTGACGCCGAAATAGTCGGCGGCAAACGGCGTGCCGAGGCGGCCGAAACCGGTGATGACCTCATCGAAAATCAGCAAGATGCCGTGCTTGGTGCAGATCTCGCGAAGCTTCTGCAAATAGCCCTTCGGCGGCAGGATGACGCCGGTGGAACCGGCAACCGGCTCAACGATGACGGCGGCGATTGTCGAGGCGTCGTGCAGGGCAACGATACGCTCTAATTCGTTCGCCAGTTCGGCGCCATGCTCGGGCACGCCCTTGGTGAAGGAGTTCTTTTCCGGCAGATGGGTGTGTGGCATGTGATCGACGCCGCCGAGCAGCGTGCCGAACATCTTGCGGTTTGTGACGATGCCGCCAACCGAAATGCCGCCGAAATTGACGCCGTGATAGCCGCGTTCGCGGCCGATCAGGCGGGTGCGCGAGCCCTCGCCTTTTGCGCGGTGATAGGCGATGGCCATCTTCAGCGCGGTCTCGACCGATTCCGATCCGGAATTGGTGAAGAACACATGGTCCATGCCCTTCGGCGCGATATCGACCAGCCGATTTGCAAGCTGGAACACGATCGGGTGACCCATCTGGAACGCCGGCGCATAATCGAGCTCTGCCGCCTGGCTCTGGATCGCCTCGGTGATTTTCGGACGGCAGTGGCCGGCATTGACGCACCACAGGCCGGCGGTGCCGTCGAGAACCTTGCGCCCGTCGCTGGTCGTGTAATGCATGTCCTTGGCGGACACGAACATGCGCGGCGCCTGCTTGAACTGCCGGTTTGCCGTGAACGGCATCCAGAATGCGCTGAGATCGTTCGGCGTGACTTTCAGCCGGTTGGACATGACCAAGACTTCCCCTTGTAACCCGTTTCGGTGCGGCTAACGCCTGGTCTTTCCAACACTTGGTCTTTGCTGCGTTTTCGTGCTACGCAAATTTTTGACCGGTTGGACAAACGTTAGCACCGCCTTATCAGCGGTCAAGGGATTACTAGCGGAAATGCGGCTTTCGAAGTGCGCTCCACAGGGCGGAGAAAAACTGGTCCAGAGAATTGGTCCAGACACGCCTCGCGGCGAAGGTTTTTCGAGGTGACGGGGGCGGTCGAAAGCTCCGCTCCTCGCCGCACCCGCATCCAGCTGGAAAAGCGCGAGCTCATTTTAGAGGCGGCGCTCGAAGTCTTCTCCACCAACGGTTTTCGCGGCTCGACCATCGACCAGATCGCCGAAGCCGCCGGCATGTCGAAGCCGAACCTGCTCTATTACTTCCGCCGCAAGGAGGACATCCACGAGACGCTGATGCAACGGCTTCTCGACACCTGGCTGGCGCCGCTGCGCGAACTCGACGACATTGGCGATCCCTTGACCGAACTGCGCAGCTATATCAGGCGCAAGCTCGAAATGGCGCGCGATTTCCCGCGCGAGAGCCGGCTGTTCGCCAACGAGATCCTGCAGGGCGCGCCGCGCATCATGCCGATGCTGGAGGGCGAATTGAAGACACTGGTCGACGAGAAGGCCAACGTCATTAAGGGCTGGATGCGCGCCGGCAAGATTGCCCGCACCGACCCCTGGCACCTGATCTTCTCGATTTGGGCGACGACGCAGCATTATGCCGATTTCGACGTCCAGGTTCGCGCCGTGCTCGGCCCCGACCGCGGCGGCGACGGCCGCTTCGAGGATGCCGCAAGGTTTCTCGAGCAGCTGTTCATCGACGGGCTGAAGCCGAAGGGCTGAGGCTTCAGCGAAGCGATGGGCATCACGCGCTGCGCCGCTCGGCCGGAAGCGTCTCCAGCAGTTGTTCGAGCTTGGCGATCGAGTTTTGCTCGGCGAGCGGTGTGTAGACGATCAGCTTCATGTCCGAGCCGTCGTCGATCGACAGGCTCATATGCTCGAAAGCCATGGCGCCCGCTATCGGGTGCCGGACATGCTTCACACCCGATAGGTTGCGGGCCACGTCGCGTAGCGGCCACCAGGCGCGAAACTCCGGGCTCGAGCGCGTCATCAGCGCGATCAGCCGCTCGAAATCCGGATCGCCGACATATCTGGCGCTTTCTGCCCGGAATGACGCCAGCACGGCACGCGCCAGTTCCTCCCAGTCGACGAGCAGGCGCCGGTGCTGCGGGCTGGTGAACACCATATGGACGATGTTGCGGGCATCGCCCTCCAGCAGACCATAGTCGCCGAACACGGCTGCCGCGGCAGAGTTCCAGGCCAGCACGTCCCAGCGCCGCCCAAGGACATAGGCCGGCTGCAGCACCAGGCTCTGCAGCATGTGCAGTAACGGGCTATCGACTTTTTCCGGCGCATCGACGCGGCGCTCCGGCTGCGGTCGGCCGGCAAGGATGAACAGATGCCGTTGCTCGGCCGTGTCCAGGCGCAGCGCCCGGCTGAGCGCCGTCAGCACCTCTGCCGATGGCCGAACGTCGCGGCCCTGCTCCAGCCAGGTGTACCAGGTCGTGCCGACGCCGGCGATCATCGCTACTTCCTCACGCCGCAGCCCCGGCGTGCGCCTGCGCAACCCGGTCGACATGCCGGTGGCCGAAGGCGTCAGCCTTTCGCGCCGCGAGCGCAGGAAGGCGCCAAGCTCGCGGCGGCGGCTGTCTTCGGCGGAATGCGTGGTGGAATCCATCGGCGCTATTATAGCAGTACCGATACCAGGATAAAGTTTGAACTGTTTGGCAAGTGGCTGGTGCCCCATCTTTCCGCTCAGAGCTACGAGATGGAGGCTCCGAACATGGAACTGAAAAACAAGACAATCCTCATCACAGGGTCTACCGACGGCGTCGGCCGCGTCGTCGCGCAAAGGCTCGGCGCCGGCGGTGCGCGCATCCTGGTGCATGGCCGCGACGCGACAAGGGGCAAGGCGATCGGGGCCGAAATCGAAGCCGCCGGCGGCAAGGCCGAGCTGCTGGTCGCCGATCTCTCCTCCCTGGCGGAAGTTCGCCGCCTCGCCGAGGCCGTGCGCGCAAGGACCAAGCGGCTCGATGTCCTCATCAACAATGCCGGCGTCGGCACCGCCGGCCCAAACGCGAAACGGCAGGTCAGCGCCGACGGCTACGAGTTGCGCTTTGCCGTCAACTATCTCGCCGGTTTCCTGCTCACCACGGAGCTGCTGCCGCTGCTCAAGTCCAGCGTGCCGGCGCGCATCGTCAACGTCGCCTCGGCCGGCCAGCAGGCGATCGACTTCGACGACGTCATGCTGACCCGCTCCTATGGCGGCGTCCGTGCCTACTGCCAGAGCAAGCTGGCGCAGATCATGTTCACCATCGATCTGGCGGAGCAGCTGAACGGCACCGGTGTCACGGTCAACAGCCTGCATCCGGCAAGCTACATGAACGCTACGATGGTGCGGCAGGCGGGCATCACACCCTGGAGCTCCGTCGAAACCGGCGCCGAGGCCATCATCAACCTCGCCACATCGCCGGCGCTTGAGGGGCGAAGCGGCCTCTATTTCGACGGCCAAAGAGAATCCCGCGCCGATGCGCAAGCCTATGACGCTAAGGCGAGGCAGCAGTTGCGCGAATTGAGCCTCGGCCTTGTCGGGCTCGCACCCGCTTCCGCAACATCGAAGAAAGAAAATTCATGATCGAGAAAACCAATCACGCCGTGGTGGTCGGCGGCTCCTCCGGCATCGGCCTGGCCACCGCGAAAAAGCTGCTCGGCCCGGGCATGAAGGTGACGATCACCGGGCGCAACCAGGAAAGGCTCGACAACGCATGGCAAAGCCTTGGCGGCGCGGTCGAAAAAGCTGCCTTCGACGCCGCGAAGCCGGACGAGGTTCGCCAGTTCTTCAGCGATCTCGGCCCTTTCGATCACCTGGTGCTGGCCGCTAGCGGCGGCAAGGGGCTCGGCCCGTTCGAAACACTTGACCTGACCGACATCGGCGGTGGCGTCGACGAGAAGGTCCGGCCACAGCTCTCCTGCCTGCAGGCCGCCTTGCCGACACTGAACAAGAGCGGCTCGGTGACTTTCATCTCGGCGGTGTCGGCGCAATTGTCGGCGCCCGGCGTCGCCGGCATCGCCGCCGTCAACGGCATGCTGCTGACCGTGGTGCCGATCCTGGCGATGGAGCTGAAGCCGTTACGCGTCAATGTCGTGGCACCGGGTGTCATCGACACGCCATGGTGGGATTTTTTGCCCGACGATCAGCGGCAGGCGGTGTTTGCCGAATATGCCGGCAAGACGCCGGTCGGCCGCATCGGCCGCGCCGAGGACGTCGCCGGGGCAATTGCGTTCCTGGTTTCGAACAGCTTCGTCACCGGCCAGGTCCTGACCTGCGACGGAGGTTTGCGGTATGCGGCGTAAAGCGGCTGCCCCAGGCGAGTCGTCAAAGTGACTGCGCGATCAGCGCCAGAAATCCTCCGGTCAACGCCATGTTGCCGACAAAGCCATTGATGCGGGACGCGCGCTCCGGGCCCTGATGATCCCAGAAATTGTGGAACATCGGCGTAGCGACAATCAGGAACAGGATCAGGCATGCCGCCGCCAGAGCGGCCCAGATGCCGGCGATCCCCAGCGCTCCGGCGATGATCTGCAGGACGATCCCCAGCCACAGCACCAGCCGCGCCTGTGGCACGCCACGCGTCGTCATCAATTGGCTCACCAACGCCGCGTTCTGAATGTTGCGTAGGCCGGCAAAGACAAAAGCGCCGCCAAGCAGCAGGCGGGCGGCGAATAGGATTTCATTATTAAAGTTTGAAAGCATGCTGTCGGTCCTTGGAAAAGAGGCGCGGGGCCACGCCGCGCGCCGGGGCGCAAGCCGGCGTGGCCCCCGGGCTCGGTGGGGTTTGAAGGGACGGGCCGCCAAGCCGGTTGCACGGTTTTTTAATTGCGGGCGCGGCCC